>DKII01000170.1:24574-29161 GCA_002454125.1 Novosphingobium sp. UBA6722 | reverse complement strand
GGGCAGGCCCAGCAGCACGTCGAGGTAGTTGCGGATCACGGTCGCCTCGGCGCTCATCGGCTGCATCGTGCGCAGCTTCTTGAGCTCGGCATTGGCCTTGGCCCGGGCTTCCTTCGACAGCTTTAGCCGGTCGATCTTGTCCTGCAGTTCCTGAAGCTCATTGCCTTCGCCGGCATCCTCGCCGCCCAGCTCCTGCTGGATCGCCTTGAGCTGTTCGTTGAGGTAATACTCCCGCTGGGTCTTCTCCATCTGGCGCTTCACGCGGCCGCGAATGCGCCGCTCGACCTGGAGCACGCCCAGTTCGCCTTCCATGAAGGAATGGGCCATTTCGAGCCGCTTGAGCGGATCAGTCTCGCTCAGCATCGCCTGCTTGTCCGAAACTTTGGTCTGGATATGCGCGGCAACCGCATCGGCCAGCAGCGAAGCTTCGGTGATCTCGCCAAGGTTTTCGCCTGCATCCTGCGGCAGCTTCTTGTTGAGCTTGGCATATTCAGCAAAGGCATCGACGACCGAGCGCATCATCGCCTCGACCTCGTTGCCGCTCGCTTCGGGCTGGTCCATTTCCTCGACGCCCGCGACCACCATCTCCCCCGATGCCGTCGATTCCAGCCGCAGGTCTTCAAGGCGCGCGCGCTGCCGCGCCTCAACCAGCACGCGGACCGTGCCATCCGGCAGCTTGAGCAGCTGAAGGACCGTGGCGATCACGCCGACATCATAAAGATCATCACCATCGGGATCGTCGCAACCCGGATCGAGCTGGGCGAGGAGGAAGATATCCTTGTCACCCGCCATGGCTGCTTCGAGCGCCGCGACCGACTTTTCGCGGCCAACGAACAGCGGCACAACCATGCCGGGGAACACGACGATATCGCGCAGGGGAAGCAGGGGGAGCAGTTGCATGTGACTATCCGTAATCATCCGGCACCCAGAGGCGCCATCCGGGTGGATCCCGGTCTTGCCGCAGATATGGGGTCGACCCATGAACGGTGCAATGGGCGCCACTTTCAGGCCTGTGGACGGCGCGGGATTGCCTTTAATCCAACAAAGCAGCATCACGGCATGATCGTTCCAGGAGATCCCGTCGATGAAGCGCTTTGCCCTTTCCCTGTCGGTCGCCGCCGCGGCGTTGTCGGCCCCGCTGCTTGCCAAACCGGTTGTAATCACCGCCGATCGCTATCTCGATGTGACCAAAGGCACCTACGTCCAGTATCCGGCAATCTTCGTCGACGATGCCGGGCGGATTACCCAGATCGCCGATGCGCGGACCATCAAGCTTTCCAGCGAAGTCGATCACGTTGATCTGCCAGGCAAGACCCTCGTTCCGGGCCTGATCGACATGCATGTCCACCTTGATGGGCCGGCCGACATCGGCGGCTATCGCGGGCTCGAATTCACCGACAGCTTCTTTGCCATGACCGCGGTCGGCAATGCCCGGGCCATGCTCGACGCCGGGTTCACGACGGTGCGCAATGTCGGATCAGGCAACCGCAACGATATTGGCCTCAAGCAGGCGATCAATGCCGGTTACGCCATCGGCCCCCGGATCGTCCCGGCCGGCTATGCGCTGGGCGCGACAGGCGGACACTGCGATTCAACCTTCCTGCCGCCCTCGCTGGAAAAGCCGAAGAAGGAAGAAGGCGTCGGTGATGGGGAAGAGGAGCTGCGCCACCAGGTTCGCCGCCAGCGCAAGTTTGGCGCTGAAGTCATCAAGGTCTGCGCCACCGGCGGTGTCTTCAGCCGCAACACCGAACCGGGGCAGCAGCAACTGCATGAGGCCGAACTTAAGGCGATTGTAGACGAGGCCGAGATGTGGGGCCTCAGGGTGGCCGCCCACGCCCATGGCGCTGCGGGGATCAAGGCCGCGATCAAGGCCGGGATCGACACGATCGAACACGTCAGCCTGGTTGACGATGAAGGCATCAAGCTGGCCGCGGCACGGGCCAAGCCGGTCTATTTCAGCATGGACATCTACAACACCGAATACACCCAGGCCGAAGGCAAGAAGAATGGCGTTCTGGAAGACAACCTGCGCAAGGACCGCGAAGTCGCGCAGATCCAGCGCGACAATTTCCGCAAGGCCTTCAAAGCTGGCGTGAAGATGGTGTTCGGTTCGGATGCCGGAGTCATGCCGCACGGCCAGATCGGCAAGCAGTTCGCCACGATGGTGCAATACGGGATGACCCCGCTTGACGCGATCCGCGCCGCGACAGTTACGGCCTCGCAAGCGCTGGGCAAGGAAGGCGACGTCGGCCAGATCGCGACCGGGCGCTTCGCCGATATGGTCGCGGTCGAGGGTGACCCGCTGAGCAACGTCCGCCTGCTGGAAAAGCCCGCGGCGGTGATCAAGGGCGGCAAGAAGATCGAACCAGCGCGCTAACCACGCGCTGGCCGAACCTTACATCCCAGGCAGCTTGAACCCCGGCGGCAGTCCCATGCCGGACTGCATCCGGGCCATTTCCTGCCCGGCAACCTCGTCGGCCTTGGCGCGCGCATCGTTGAAGGCGGCGGCGATCAGATCCTCCAGAATACCCTTTTCCTCGGGCTTCAGCAGGCTGTCATCGATGTTCACGCCGATGATGCGGCCCTTGGCCGAAGCGCGGATGGTAACCAGCCCGCCCCCAGCACGCCCCTCAACCTCGATCCCGTCGAGCTTGGTCTGGCTTTCGGTCATCTGCTTCTGGATGGTCTCGGCGGCTTGCTGAGCGGCCTTGAGCATCTCTTCCATCGACTTCACGTCAGTTTCTCCACTTGCTGCCCATGCTCGCTATGCGCGCATCGGGCGTGTCTTCAATAATCTCGGCCTGCGGGAATGCGGCAAAGGCCGCCTCCACCAGCGGATGACGCCGCACCGCCTCGTCTTCGGCGGCCTTTTGGGCCTCAGCCTGCTCGCGCAGCGTCGGGGTCCCCTCGCCTTCGCCGCGCTGGACGGTCCAACGCTCACCCGTGGCGCGTAGCAAGGCGTCTCGCAGTTCAGGTCCAAGGTCGCCCGGATAGCCCGGCGCCACGGCATAGATCAGTTCACCCGGTTCGAGCGTAATCACCCGAACCCAATCGCGCATGACCTGCGCCACGCGCAGCTGGCCTGACCGATCGACCGTTTCGATCAGTTGCTCCCACCCCAGACTCGCGACCGGAGTGGCAGCCTGTGCCGGTGCGGCTCCGCTCTCAACCCGCGGCGCGTTGGCGAGTGCGCTCTCGAAATGCTTCGCGAGCGTCCCGGGGTCCGGCAGGTCCGAAGCGTGCAGCACCCGCAACAGCGCCATCCGCGCCGCAACCAGGGGATCGGGCGCAGTCTTGACTTCGTCGTGGCCCTTCAGCAGCAATTGCCAGAGCCGGTGCAGTTGCCCGGCCGACATGCGCTGCGCCCATTCGTTGACCGCGCCGCGTTCTTCTTCCGAAAATGAGGATTCGTCGCGGCCAAGCTGGGCCAGTGTCACGCGGTGCGTCAGCTCCAGCGCGCCGCGCAGCAGTGCCGGTGGCTCTACCCCAAGTGCAAATTGCTGGTCGATCAGGTCAAGCAGACCCGCCGCGTCACCGGTTACAAGTGTCGCAAACAGCCGCCGCTGGGCGGTCTTGTCTGCCAAGCCAAGCATGTCCTGAACCTGCGCGGCGCTGACCTTGCCGTCGCCGCCAAGGTCGGCGTGGGCAATTGCCTGATCAAGGATCGACAGGCCATCGCGCACCGATCCATCGGCTGCTGCGGCGATCATCGCCAGAGCCTCTGGCTCTGCCTCGACCTCCTCTTTGCCGCAGATCATCGCGAAGTGATCGGCCAGCAGTTCGGTCGGAATGCGCTTGAGGTCAAACCGCTGGCACCGCGAAAGGACCGTTACGGGCAGCTTGTCCACCTCGGTCGTGGCGAACAGGAACTTCACGTGCGGCGGCGGTTCCTCCAGCGTCTTGAGCAACGCGTTGAACGCGTTGCGCGACAGCATGTGGACTTCGTCGATGATGTAGATCTTGTAGCGCGCCGAGACGGCTGAATAGCGGACCGCCTCGATAATCTCGCGCACATCGTCAACGCCGGTGTGGCTGGCGGCGTCCATCTCGATCACGTCGATATGCCGGCCTTCGGCAATCGCCAGGCAGGGCTCGCACTGGCCACAGGGATCAATCGTCGGGCCGCCCTGCCCGTCCGGCCCGACGCAGTTGAGCGCCTTGGCGATCAGCCGCGCGGTCGAAGTCTTCCCCACACCGCGGATGCCGGTCATCAGGAAGGCGTGAGCCAGCCGATCGCGCTTGATCGCGTTGGCCAGGGTCTGGACCATCGCATCCTGGCCGATCAGCTCGGCAAAGGTCTGCGAACGATACTTGCGGGCCAGCACGCGGTACGGCTGCGCTGATGACACCGGCCCTGCGACAACGGGCTTGGGCGACGGGGCAGGCGCTGGCGCGCCAAACATCGATTCCTGCCCGGCAGCCTCCAGATCGGCTGCGCTAGGGGCCTCGTCCTCAGGTTCGTCGCCGAAAATGTCGGGTGAATCGTCCATCGCGTCCTTGGTAGGCGCTGGCGCTCAAATTGTCGAAGGGTGAAAAGGAGCCGGCCGACCCGCCGCAACCCGTTGTGGCTGCTTCCTTCCGGACCTG
>DKII01000170.1:21316-24509 GCA_002454125.1 Novosphingobium sp. UBA6722 | reverse complement strand
TTCCTTCCGGACCTGACCAGGTTGGCGGACGCAAGCGTCCGACCGACTCCCGGGCGGGCCTATGACGATCTTGTGGCGTTTACGCAAGTCTCTGACCTGCGAATCGGGTTATTCAGAATGAGAGCAGCCCTCTAGTGGGCGAGAGAAACGGCCCGTCTTCGGACGGGCTGTTGCGGAGGCCGCCGGACGCCAACAGCGCGACCCTGGCAGATGGCGGCCCCGCTTACTGCTCCACCCCAATCCCCAGCCGCCGTGCTTCAGCCTCAAGCGCTGCATTGACCCGGGTCCAGTAGGCAACCTGCTGGCGGCTCTTTTCGTGTTCGAACGCCATCAGCTTGCGCATCGCTTCGCAGCTTTTCGCCGCATCACCGCTTTCACGCGCCGCAGCCAGTTCGCCACCGATCGCAAGGAACTGCATCATCAGGCGCATTTCACCGTCAACGCTGGTCTTGGCCGCCGCCTCGCGCAGCGCGACCAGCCGGTTGTCATCGAGTTTGCCCGAACCGAGCAGCTTCCATTCCAGCCAGGTGTTGAGCCGCTTGCCATGCCGCGCCCGATCGCTTTCCTGCATGGTTGCGGCCACGAACGGCACAATCTCAGGCGCCGCTTCATCAAGCTGGCCTTTTTCTGCAGTCAGTCGCTGCAAGGCAGGCGATTGGCAGGCCGCCGGCTCTGGCAGGCGCAGCGCTGGGTCATAGGGCGGCGGCACCGGGCGGGGTGAGCCAGGTTCAAGTGTTCCGTCCTGCTCACGCCGCGACTGTTCCAGCAGGGCGGGATCGCCGCACCGCAAGGCCAGTGCGCCAGAGGCATCGAACTCCAGCAAAAGGCGCTGCTTGCCCTGCGGCGCGTCAACTTCGCGCTCCAGCGTGCGACCGCCCAGTACACTCAGCGGCATGATCGTGTCGCCAAGGACCATCGGCTCCCACCCGGCACGCATCATGGTTTCATCGAAACTGTCGAGCAGCGCATCATTCACATCGCCATCAGGGCTGGCAGCACGGAACGTGATCGCGGCAACCTTGCCGGACCACGAGGTCTCTTCCAGTTCGGCTTCGGTGAAGGGTCGATAGCTGTCCGGCAGCTTTCGCAGACTGCGAAGCAGTTCGGGCGGCTGTTCGGCCCGGGTTGCCCCCAGCCGCAGCCCCGGCATGCCGATTACGGGGCAGGCCCGCGCAACCAGATCGGCGGAAATCGTTGGCCGTACAGCTTGTGCCGCCGCAGGCGCGCCGTTCGCGAGCAAGGCGGCGGCGCAGGCGCTGGCGATGCAAATCTTCATGCTGGCAAATCCCCTCTCACGACCAGCACATCAGGCAATCCGCCCGAATGCCGCATGAACGGGATCAGCGGAAATTGTCCGCGTAGCTCTGCAGCTTGAGGCGGCGCGGCGGGGTGCTGTGGACCGTCGCGGCAATGCCGTGCTTGGCGGCATAGGCCTGGGCCTCGGCCAGGCTGGCGAACTTCAACTGCACCTGGGTCTGGGTATCGCCCGAACCGGACCAGCCCATCAATGGATCGGGCTTGCGCGCCTCGGCCGGAGCGAAATCGAGGATCCACTGGTCCAGCAGGGCCTTGCCCGACTGCATGGCGTTCTTGGGGCGTTGATAGATGCGTGCAGACATGGCCGCGCTTTCGGGCGAATCGCTGCCGGAATCAAGTGCGGCGCGAGGCTTCGAAGGCGTTTTTCGTCTTGAGGCTGGGATCCTCGGCCCAGGGCGCGTCCGGCCAGCGGTGTTTGGGATAGCGCCCCTTCATGTCGCGCTGGACGTCTTTCCACGATCCGCGCCAGAAACCGGGCAGGTCGCGAGTGGTCTGAAGCGGCTTGCCGCCCGGGTCGGTCAGCTTGAGCAGCAGCGGCCGAGGCGGCTGGCCAAAGGTTGGGTGCCGATCCATGCCGAACAGCGCCTGGACGCGGACCTCGACCGAGGGACCGCCCGGATCATCATAGTCAATCGCATGGCTTGTGCCGGCTGGCGAGGTGAACTGGGCGGGCACCAGCTTCTCCAGCGCCTGCTGCGCTGCATAGTCCAGCCGAGCACGCAGGGCATCGTGCAGCTTGCCGGGATCAAGCGCGTCAAGCCGCCGGGTCAACATGGGGCCTAGCCAGGCATCGAGATCAGCCAGCAAAGCGGCCTCACCGAGAGGCTCGATTCCGGCAAAGCGGGCGCGCTTAAGGAGGGCCAGGCCGGCCTTGCCGAAAGGCACCAGCTCCAGCCCTTCGGCGCGGATCCGCTCGACCAGGAATGACCGGATCGCGCCGTGATCAGGCGACGGATCTGATCCACGGGCCATTCCGATTGCGCCGAGCCGCGATTCGACCAGCGCCTCAACGCGGCGCTCATCGGCAATCCAGCGCAGCACGGACTTGCGTTCGATCCGATGCGCCAGCCAGCGCTGCACCTCCGCTTCGGTCAGGGCAATCGCCCCGGTGATCCGTGCGCCCTTAGCCTCGCCCTGGGCGTCACCCACCGCCAGCCATTCTGCCCGCGCAAGCGGAGAGGCTGGATCGAGTCGCAGCCCCCTGCCCCCGGCAGTCAGCCAGTCTTCGCCGGCTGCATCGCGGCGCTTCGCGAGGTTGTCGGGGTAGGCTTCAGCCAACAGCACCGCCAGCGGCGGTGGATCGCCAATGCCTACCTCAACGAGTTCTGTTGCACGTGTGGCCCAACGCCGGGCCAATTGGCGCGAAGCATCGGCGCGGCTTGCGCGATCACTATTCCAGCGCTCGAGCCGGTGCGCCAGATCCTCCCCGCGCCCACCCAGCCCGCGCTCCTGCAGCAAGAGTGCCAGCTTTGCGGCATCGCTCGCCGCACCGTGCTGCGCTGCATAGAGCAGCATATGCGCCAGTCCGGGGGACATCGGCAAAGCGGCCATGTTGCGGCCATGCGGGGTAATGGCGCCAGTCAGATCGAGCGCGCCAAGCGCCTGCAAGCCTGTCTTTGCCGCAGCCAATGCCGCAAGTGGCGGCGGATCAAGCCAGGCCATGTGCGGCACGTCGCTCGCGCCCCATTGCGCCAGCGTCAGCAGCAGCGGGGCCAGGTCACTGGTCAGAATTTCGGGCGGTTCGAACGCAGGCCGGCCAGCATGTGCTGCTTCTTCCCACAACCGATAGGCTACCCCTGGCCCCTGCCGCGCGGCGCGGCCGGCGCGCTGGGCCGCTGCCGCCTGCGAGGCGCGGTGTGTGACCAGCCGCGTTACC
>DKII01000170.1:14605-21259 GCA_002454125.1 Novosphingobium sp. UBA6722 | reverse complement strand
TGCGTTACCCCGGCCGCCTTGTCATACTCCGCCCGCCGCGAGAGGCCGGCATCAACTACTACGGCGACGCCATCCAAGGTCAGCGAAGTCTCGGCAATTGCGGTAGCCAGCACGATCCGGCGCCGACCTTGCGGATCGCGGCGGATCGCAGCGCGCTGGGCCGCCGGCTCGCATTGGCCATGCAGCGGCAGGATCGGCACATCCGGCAAGCGTTGGACCAACCGCTCGCGCGTCCGCTCGATTTCACCCACGCCCGGCAGGAATGCCAGGACATCACCCTCCTGCTCACGCCAGGCAGTCAGGATCGCGCTCGCCATCGCTTCGTCCAGCCGCAGTTCCGGCCGCGCGCCAAGCCAGCGGATTGCCAGCGGCCAGGCCTTCCCCTCGCTCTCGATCACTGGCGCATCGCCGAGCAGGCTGGCAAACCTTGCGCCATCGAGCGTGGCTGACATCACCACCAGCCGCAGGTCCTCGCGCAGTACGCCCTGGCTCTCGATCGCGAGCGCCAGCCCCAGGTCGCTGTCGAGATGGCGCTCATGGGCTTCATCAAACAGGACGGCCGAGACACCCGTCAGCTCGGGGTCTCCCAGCAGGGTCGAGACAAAGATCGCCTCGGTCATGACCAGCACCCGGGTCTTGGCCGAGCGCTTGCTGTCGAGCCGGGTCAGGTAACCGATGGTCTGCCCGACCGGCTCGCCCAGTAACTCGGCCATCCTCTCCGCCGCCGCACGGGCAGCAACCCGGCGGGGCGAAAGAACGATGACGCTGCCGGTGCACCAATCCTCTGCCAAAAGAGCTGGGGCTACCGCCGTAGTCTTGCCCGCACCGGGTGGGGCGATCAGCGCGGCCGAGGCCTGCCGGCGCAATGCCGCCAGCAGGTCCGGCAGAACAGCATGGATCGGAAGCGAGCTCACACCCGACGCCATGGCGGGCAAGCCGCCACAGCGTCAAGCGCGGGCTGGATTAGGAGTGCAGCAGCTGCCGGCTCCGTCGGACCGTCCTGTCGTGCTGGACTGCGGCAACCCGCAGCCCGGCGACGCCCGAGCGGTCCATCGCGTCTTCCCAGCTATAGTATTCGGCGAGTGACAGACTGTACCGCACCAGCGCCTCTTCCAGTGTCAGCAGTCCGGTCTGGACCGCCGCCACGACTTGCGCCTTGCGGCTGGCAACCCACCGCGTGGTGTGCGGCGGCGGGAGGGTTTCCCGGGTCAGGACTTCGCGGCTCGGTCCAATGATCCGGACCGGACGGGAGTTGGTATATTCAAGCATGATCACGACCTCAGTTGAGTGAAACAACATCGGCCCCCTAAGCGAGTCTCAATCTCGGCTTGGATGGTTAAATTGGTCTAAATTTGGAGCACGGCTCACCGCTTTCGGAGGGCGGATTTCGGCCAATGGTGGACCTGTAGCGACGAAACGGTGAAGGGTACGAATCCAACCCGCTCAGAAGCGGCGAGCGACCGCGAATTCGGCCGCTTCGACCATCGCATCATGCGCTGCACCGGCCGGGAACCCGGCTATGGCGTCAATCGCCCGCTGCGCAAAATGACGCGCGCGGTCGCGGGTCGCGCTGACGGTATCATGGCGGGCGATCAGCGTGATCGCATGGGCCAGATCGGCATCCGAACTGCGATGGCCCTGGATCGCATCCTGCCAGAAGCGGCGCTCTTCATCAGAGCCACGGGCATAGGCCAGGATCACCGGCAGAGTCATCTTGCCCTCGCGGAAATCATCGCCCTTGCCCTTGCCCATCTCGCCGGCTTCAGAATCGTAATCCATCGCATCGTCGACCAGCTGGAAGGCAATGCCGAGATTGCGGCCGTAATCTTCCAGCGCGCGTTCATCGGCCTCGCTGCGCTCGGCAACCACGGCCGCGATCCGCGTGGCGGCGGCGAACAGTGCGGCTGTCTTTGAGCCGATGATCGAGAGATAGCGTTCCTCGCTCGTTTCGATCTGGCGCTGCGCGGTAAGCTGATCGACCTCGCCCTCGGAAATCACCGAGCTGGCGTTGGAGAGGATCTTGAGCACCTTGAGGCTGCCGTCCTCGACCATCAGTTCGAATGAACGCGTGAACAGGAAATCGCCAACCAGCACCGTCGCCGGATTGCCGAAGACGATATTGGCGGTGGACTTGCCGCGGCGCAGTTCCGAGCCATCGACCACGTCATCGTGCAGCAGCGTGGCAGTATGAATGAACTCCACCGCCGCAGCCAGCTTGTGGTGCCGGGTGCCGTGGTAATCGCACAGGGCTGCACCAGCGAGCGTCAGCATCGGCCGCATCCGCTTGCCGCCACCGGCAATCAAATGCCCGGCCAGTGTTGGGATCAGCGGGATCCGACTTTGCATCCGATCCAGGATCACTGCATTGACGGCGTTCATGCCTTCCGCCGTCAGCGCCAGGATCGGGGCCAGCGAAGGCTCGGTCGCGCGCTTGCGCAGCGGGATAATGTCAGCGCTCATCGCCTTCGCCCCTAGCGAGGGTGGCCGCCCATCGGCAAGTGCAATTGCAGCAATAGCCTTTCGTAAAACTGCATGCTAGCTGGCCAAATATGTCCGAACCCGATCCCGTCCTCGCCGGCTACCGCGCCTCCATCGACAATATCGATGCCGCCCTGATCCATATCCTGGCCGAGCGGTTCCGGATCACCAAGGCAGTGGGCGCCTACAAGGCCGAGCACGCCCTGCCCGCATCGGACCCTGGGCGTGAGGAGCGCCAGATCGCCCGCCTGCGGCAACTGGCGGTGGAAGCCAACCTGGATCCCGAATTCTCGGAGAAGTTCCTGCGCTTCATCATCCAGGAAGTGATCCGCCATCACGAACAGGCGGCCGGGAAGTAATCAAGCGGCCTTGGCTGCCCGCGGCAACCGCAGCTTGACCAGCAGGCCGCCAAGGTCCTCGCTTTCCTCCAGCGTCACGCTGCCGCCATAGATTTCCGCCACATCGCGGACAATCGCCAGACCCAGGCCCGTGCCTGGCTTGGTGGTGTCGAGCCGTGCACCGCGATCGAAAATGCGCGTCCGCTCGGCTTCGGGGATACCAACGCCATCGTCCTCGACCCAGATCTCGCACCAGTTCGGTTCCGCCGCCGGATCGACCGTGACAAAGACTGAGCCACCGCCATATTTGGCCGCATTCTCGATCAAGTTGCCCAGGATCTCGTCAAGGTCCTGCCGCTCGATCGCCACTTCGGCGGCGCGGTTACCGTCAAGGTCGAAGCGGGTCTTTTCATAGAGCCGCGTCACCGCGCGCAGCACCGCTTCGACACTGTCGAAGACCGAAGCGCGGCTGAGGCCGACCGCGCGGCGCCCGACTGCCCGCGCCCGCGCCAGGTGGTGATCGACTTGCCGCCGCATCACCGCCGCCTCTCGGATCACGGTATCGGACAGATCCGGCGCCTTGGCCGTCGCTGCGTTCATCACCACGGTCAGCGGCGTCTTGAGCGCATGGGCCAGATTGCCGGCATGGGTGCGCGCTTCCTCGGCCTGCTTTTCCGAGTGTGCCAGCAGGGCGTTGAGTTCCTGGACCAGCGGCTGCACTTCCAGCGGCAAAGGCTCGGTCAGCCGGTTCTGGCCAGTAGCCCGCAGGTGCTGGATCGCCAGTCGCACCCGGCGGAGCGGACCCAGGCCATACCACGATTGCAGCGCCGCCATTGAAAACAAGCCAAGCCCCAGCACCAGGAAGCTCCAGACCAGGATCGAACGGATCCGGGTGATCTGTTGATCGAGGTCTTCACGGCTGGCGGCTACGGCGAATTTCCAGCGGGTCGCGCTGTCTGGCAGGATAACCGTGCGCTCGATCACCCGCAGCGGTTCATCGGGGTACTGGAAATTGTCGTAGAGTTGCGGTGCCTTGTCGAAATGATCGTGCTTCAGCTCAAGGCTGCGATCCCACAGCGAGCGCGACGGGAAATTCTCATGCCCCGAGCCTGTTACCAGCCAGTACCGGCCGCTGTTGGGTTCAAGAAAGCGCTGATCGCCCAGCGGCCGGTTGAAGAACACCTCACCATCCGGACCGATCTCGGCCGAAGCGATCATCGCGTTCATCACATATTCGAGCTGTTCATCGAAATTGCGACTGACCAGCCCGGTCAGCGTCCGATCGAGCGCAAACCCGCCAAGCGAGAGCAGGACCACGATCCAGCCTGCCGCGATCAACATCATCCGGCGTGACAGCGACCCGGTATGCGCGGGCACCCGCGCGGAAGGATCGCTCGCCGTCATCGCTGCCTAGCCGCGGCTGCCTTCGGCCGGATCGTCAAGGCTATAACCCAGGCCGCGGATCGTGGTGATCACGTCTGCACCCAGCTTCTTGCGGATGCGGGTAACGAAAACCTCGATCGTGTTCGAATCGCGATCGAAATCCTGGTCATAGATGTGCTCGATCAGCTCTGTGCGGCTGACGACCTTGCCCTTGTGATGCAGCAGGTAGGACAGCAGCTTGTATTCCTGCGCCGTCAGCTTGACCGGTTCGCCATTGAGCGTGACCCGGCCCGAACGCGTGTCCAGCCGCACATCGCCAGCAATCAGTTCGCTGCTGGTATTGCCCGAAGCGCGGCGGATCAGCGCGCGCAGGCGGGCAATCAGTTCCTCGGTCTGGAACGGCTTGGCGAGGTAATCGTCAGCCCCGGCATCAAGGCCGGCGACCTTGTCTGACCAGCTGTCACGCGCCGTCAGCACCAGCACGGGGAACTTGCGACCTTCCTTGCGCCACATGCCCAGCACGGTCAGCCCGTCAATCTCCGGCAGGCCCAGGTCGAGGATCACGGCATCGTATTCCTCGGTCGAACCCATGAAGTGCCCGTCCTCGCCATCGGTCGAAAGATCGACGGCATAGCCGGTCGCTTCGAGCGTGGACTTGAGCTGCTTGCCAAGGGTCGGTTCGTCCTCGACGATCAGGATGCGCATCGCAAAAATTCCCTGTTGTGGAATGCCGTTCTGCTTGCCGCAGGCAGCGGCGTCAAGCTAGCGGGATTGCCGCAGAACTTCGCCGGAGCGGGCGTCTACGTCGACGAACATGACGCGTCCGTCGCGAATGAACTTGAGGCGATAGGTATAGGCCGCCGGATCGTATTCCGGGCCCAGGTACTGCGCCCCAGCCATCATCGGCAGGACCCGGCGCTCAATCTCGCGCAAGGGGCGGACGTTGCCGGCACGCAGGTCCTTGCGCGCCATGCCAGCCTCGTCACCCTGACTGGCGGCGGCAGGTGCAGCAGGAATGCTGGCAACTAGGGCAATGGCAAGCAAGCTTCTGATCATGCTGTGCACCTATCCTGCCAGGATTGAACGGACTGTGAATGGCTCACGAGTTGCGTAGCCGCTCAACATAGCGCTTCCGTAGCTCAGCCGTGAGCGCACCTGGCCGGCCATCGCCGATCTTGCGGCCATCGACTTCGACCACCGGCATGACAACCGTGGTCGCGCTGGTCACAAAAGCTTCGCGTGCCGCAAACAGCTCTTCAACCGAGAAGGCCCGTTCCTCGATCGCCAGACCCATATCCTGCGCCAGTGGCAGGACCGAAAGGCGCGAGATACCCGGCAGCACCCCATGATCGACCGGATGTGAAACCAATACGCCGCGGCTGTCGATGATGTGGGCGTTGGCACTGGTCCCTTCAGTCACCATGCCGCCATCGACCAGCCAGGCATCGTCCGTACCGGCTTCACGCGCGGCTTCCTTGGCCAGCACAGCATAAAGCAGCTGCGTCGTCTTGGCCGAGCGAAGGGCCCAGCGGCCTTCGGGGTGCAGCACGATCCGCAAGCCTTCGAGCGCCTTGGGCTGATCCACCACCGGCGCGGCCTGGGTAAAGGCAAAGCGCGTGGCCGGCACCGGCTCCAGCGGCGACAGAAAGTCCCGATCCGCCGGTGCGCCGCCAGTTACCTGCAGATATATCCGCCCCTCGGTGAGCCCGTTGCGCTTGATCAGCTCGTTCAGGATCGGCGGCCAGTCCGTATCGTCGGTGATCCGGGCCAGTTCCATCGAGCGACCGAGGCGCGCGGCATGGTGCGGCCAGTTGCAGAAATGCCCATCGATCACCGGGGGCACTTCATAGACACCCTGCGCGAAAAGCAGGCCACGATCGAAGATCGGTACCCTTGCTTCGGTTTCGGGCAGGAATTCCCCGTTGAGCCAGACTGTGCGCATGGCCCCTCATCCGCACCGGATCGGTGCTTGTCAACGCTCTGCCTCACCAGCTAGGGCGCGCGGGCCATGGCCGCCGCACCGATCCTTTCCTGGGAAGCCCTGGGCCTGCAACAGGGCTCCGGCTGGCTGTTCCGCGATCTTGACCTGCACATCGGCCCGCGTGACCGGCTGGCGCTGATCGGCCGCAATGGCGCTGGCAAGACCACGCTGCTCAGGCTGATCTCGGGCGAGGTCGAGGCTGACAAGGGCAAGCGCTCGATCCAGCCAGGCACCAGGATCGTGACGCTGGAGCAGGATCCGTTTTTCACCGGCTATGACACGCTGATGGACTTTGCCCTGCACGGCAAGGATGCCCCGCCCCGCCACGAGGTGGAAGCCATTGCCGGCCAGCTGGGCATCGACATGAGCCGCAAGTCGGACAGTGCCAGCGGCGGAGAGCGGCGCCGTGCGGCCCTCGCCCGGGCGCTGGCGAGCGAGCCCGACTTGCTCCTGCTCGACGAACCGACCAACCAC
>DKII01000170.1:14288-14550 GCA_002454125.1 Novosphingobium sp. UBA6722 | reverse complement strand
ACCGACCAACCACCTCGACATCGCTGCGATCGATTGGCTGGAAAGCTGGCTCAGCCGATACACGGGTGCCTTCGTGGTGATCAGCCATGACCGCACCTTCCTGGAGCGGCTGACCAAGGCCACGATCTGGATCGACCGTGGCAGTCTGCGCCGCAAGGAGATCGGCTTTGGCGGCTATGAGGCCTGGATGGAGCAGGTCTATGCCGAAGAGGCCCGCGCGGCGGACAAGCTGGATGCCAAGCTGAAGATCGAGGCGCACTGG
>DKII01000170.1:13746-14215 GCA_002454125.1 Novosphingobium sp. UBA6722 | reverse complement strand
CGCGCGGCGCAAGCGCAACCAGGGCCGGCTGGAAAAGCTGTGGGAAATGCGCGCGCAACGGGCCGCGATGCTCACCCCGCAGGGTACCGCCAAGCTTGGGTTGGCAGTGGACGATGCCAAATCCAAGGCTGTCATCGTGGCCGACAAGGTTGGCAAGAGCTTTGGCAACCGCCCGATCATCAAGGACTTTACCCTGCGGATCACGCGCGGGGACCGGATCGGGATCGTCGGTTCGAACGGAGCCGGGAAGACCACGCTGCTGAAGCTTCTGACTGGCGAACTGGAACCCGATACCGGCACGGTCACCCGCGCCAAGACCCTGCAAGGCGTGCTGATTGACCAGCAGCGCAGCCTGATGTCGCCCGAAAAGCGGGTCCGCGAAGTGCTGGCCGAGGGCGGTGACTGGATCGACGTGCGCGGGGTGCGCAAGCACATTCAGGGTTACCTCAAGGACTTCCTGTTCGATCCC
>DKII01000170.1:13560-13696 GCA_002454125.1 Novosphingobium sp. UBA6722 | reverse complement strand
CTCAAGGACTTCCTGTTCGATCCCGGCCTGACCGATGCGCGGGTCGGCACGCTATCTGGCGGCGAACGCTCACGGTTGCTGCTGGCCCGCGAATTCGCCCGGTTCTCGAACCTGCTGGTGCTCGACGAGCCGACCA
>DKII01000170.1:10702-13424 GCA_002454125.1 Novosphingobium sp. UBA6722 | reverse complement strand
GGCACGGTGCTGATCGTCAGCCACGACCGTGACTTTCTCGACCGGACGGTGACAATCACCCTCGGGCTCGACGGAAGCGGCAAAGTCGATATCGTCGCTGGCGGCTATGCCGATTGGGAGAAGCAGCGAACCAAGCGGATTGCGCCGGTGAAGCCAGCCAAACCTGCTGCGGAAGCCGCTCCGATCGCACCGCCACCGCCACCAAAGAAAGCCAAGCTATCCTACAAGGACCAGCGCGATTACGATCTGCTGCCTGGCCGCATTGAGGAGTTGCTGGCGCAAATCGCCCGCGACGAATCAGCGCTCGCTGACCCGGCACTTTACACCAAGGATCCGGCGAAGTTCGCGGCCCTGACCAAGGCAATCGACGCTGCCCGCGCGGAAAAGGACGCGGCCGAGGAACGCTGGCTCGAACTGGCCGAGCAGGTCGAAGGCTAACCGATCCGGTAGAACCCGGCCACGCGATCAAGCGCAATCCGCAGTACCAGCTTGCCACTGCGCACCGGCCAGGCCAGCGCGCGCTCCGCTGTGGGGATGGACTCCCCGGCACAGACCACCCGCCACAGGATATCCGCCAGGTCCTTGCCCGCAGCCGCCAGTGCGCCGTCAAACCGCTGGCGGGCAGCCAATTGCCGTTCGGTGGGGTTCAGGCCGCGCTCACCCGTTCCCGCGATCCGCACCGCGTCCCAGCGCATGGTCACGCCCGGCGCCAACTGCGCACGTTCGAAATCGCGGCGCAGGCATTCGCCCGCTGCTAATTGTGCATCGCTCAAGTGACCGCGAGCGTGAAGCCAGGTCAGCGGGCTCTCGGCAAGGTTGATCGTGACCCGCCGGCGCCCGGCCTTTGGACCGGAGTTGAGCGGTCCCGTGCTGGCCAGTTCCCGTTCGACAAGAACCTGTTTCATGCGCGCTCCTGTTGCTTGTGCTGATTCCTGACTTGCCAAATCCGCCCAGCTGTAGGAAAGCATAAAAACCAATCTGGTTAATTGAGGCGCGCCGTGATCAACCGCATCCGCGATATCCGCAAGCAGAAGGGCCTGACTCTGGCCGACGTCGCCGAGCGCTGTTCGCCCCCGACCACGGCGCAAACAATTGGCCGGCTCGAGACCGGCATGCGCCAGCTCTCGCTGACCTGGATGAACAAGATTGCCGCCGCGCTGGAGGTGGAGCCGGAACTGTTGGTACGCGGCGCGGAGAGCGAACAACCGCGCTATATCGCCCGCTTTACCGAGCTTGGCGCCGAGGCCCTGGCCGCGCCGCGCGATGCGATCCTGCCGACCGAGCTGGGCGGCGATGCCCCGCTGGTGGCGCTGGTAATCGAGCATGGCGCGGGAGACTATCGCAGCGGCGATCAGGTCTGGCTGCGCCAGCACGGGCCAGACCAATACGCCCGCCTGCTCAATCGTGATGTCCTGGCCCCGCGACCCGGTGGGCGCTTTGCCTTTGGCCGGATGATCGATCGGGACGATAGCCGGGTTGCGATCCTGCCGCCCGGTCCCGGCAGCCGGCAGGTCGTGATCGAAAGCCCGGCCTGGATCGCGGTAGCGGAAATGCTGGTCCGCAAGCTGTGAACCGCGCTTTGCGCGTGCTCTCGCTCAGCACGCTCTATCCTAACACACAGGCACCCAACTTTGGGGTGTTCGTCGAACGGCAGATGCAGGCTGTGGTCAAACGCGGTGATGTCGATCTGACGCTGGTCAATCCGATCGGCCTGCCACCCTTTCCGCTGTCGCTTCATTCGCGCTACCGGGCCTTGCTGGATCTGCCCGCGCAGGAACTGCTAGGCGGGGTGACGGTGCTGCGTCCGCGGTTCGGTCTTCTGCCGCTGGTCGGGGCGCGGTTTAACGCCGGAGCGATCGTCAGGGCAGTCCTCCCGCTAGCGCGCCGACTGCACGCCGAGCAGCCGTTTGACGTCGTCGATGCACAGTTCTTCCACCCCGATGGCTATGCCGCCGTGCGGATCGCCGCCGTGCTTGGCCTGCCCGTCTCAATCAAGGCGCGTGGTGCGGACATCCAGCATTGGGGTCACCAGCGCGCCACGGCGGCGCAGGTGCGCAAGGCCGGCCGCCGGGCCAACGGCCTCCTCGCCGTTTCGAAGGGCCTGATTGACGATATGGCGGCGCTCGGCATTCCGCGCGAGAAGATCACGCTGCACCGGACCGGTCTCGATGCCGACTTGTTCCGACCTTACGACCGCCGGTTGTGCCGCGACCAGCTTGGCCTGCCCCGCGACGCGCAAGTCCTGGCAACGGTCGGGGCGCTGATCCCGCGCAAGGGGCAGCGTTTCGTGATCGAAGCCCTTCCCGCGCTACCGGGAGCGATCCTGCTATTGGCCGGCAAGGGCGAGGATGAGGCGATGCTGCGCAGCCTCGCAGCCCAACTGGGTGTGGCCGAGCGGGTCAGATTCCTGGGACCGGTACCCCATGCGGAATTGCCGATCCTGCTCAACGCTGCCGATGTCTTCGTCCTACCCTCGTCCAGCGAAGGCGTGGCCAACGCCTGGGTCGAGGCGCTGGCTTGCGGCACGCCGGTCGTGACCACGCCGATCCCCGGTGCCCAGGAATTGATCACCGATCCCGACTGGGGTCGGTTGGTGGCGCGCGGCGGTGCAGCGATTGCCGCGGCGGTCAGCGAACTGTTGGCCGAGCGGCCCTCACCCGAGCGGGTGCAGGAAGCCGTCGCCGGGATGAGCTGGCAGGCCAACGCCGCCGCGCTCGTCGAG
>DKII01000170.1:0-10649 GCA_002454125.1 Novosphingobium sp. UBA6722 | reverse complement strand
CGCTCGTCGAGCACTGGCGGCGTCTGGCCGGCGCTTAGGCGCCCTCGCGCGCCAGACGTTCCTGGCGATCGATCTCGGTCTCGGTCGGGACAAAGCTGGAAGGATTAACCTTCAGCCAGATCAGGATCGGCGCGGCCATGTAGACCGAGCTGTAGGTCCCGACGAAGATCCCGAGCGTGATCGCCGCGGTAAAGCCGAAGATCACGTTCGGCCCCAGCAGCAGCAGCGCCACCAGCGTGATCAGGACCGACAACGACGTCACCATGGTCCGGCTCAGCGTCTCGTTGACCGAGAGGTCGAGCAGTTCCGGCATCGGCATCCTGCGGAACTTTTTCATGTTCTCGCGGATCCGGTCGTAAATCACGATCGTGTCGTTAAGCGAATAGCCGATCAGCGTCAGGATCGCGGCAACAATGTTCAGGTCGAACTCCATCTGCGTCACCGCAAACAGCCCCAGGGTCAGCGACACGTCGTGGACCAGCGCGAACAGTGCACCGACACCGAATTGCCACTCGAACCGGACCCAGATGTAGATCGAAATCGCGACCATCGCCGCAAGCAATGCCTGCATCCCGGTCTTGAACAGTTCGCCCGAGACCTTGCCGGAAACCGAGTCCACCCCGTCAATCCGGGCGTCGGTATGGTCAACCTTGATGGCCGCGGTAATCTTGCGCGCCATCTGGTCAGCCAGATCGGCATTCTGGGCCGAACCTTCCGGCAACCGCA
The DNA here is from genome assembly GCA_002454125.1 of Novosphingobium sp. UBA6722. GTDB lineage: Bacteria > Pseudomonadota > Alphaproteobacteria > Sphingomonadales > Sphingomonadaceae > Novosphingobium. The sequence continues at coordinate 9,923 of DKII01000170.1, read as the reverse complement.
TCCGGATCGAAACCTCGTTTGGCTTACCGAATTGCTGGATGATCGGCTCGCCATATCCCAGCTTGCCCACGGTTTCCCGCAATTCGGCAATGGGCGCAGTCGGCGTGTTCTGGAAGGTGACGCGGATCATCTGGCCACCGACGAAATCGACCCCCAGGTTGAGCCCCTTGGTGAGGATCATGCCCCAGGAGGCAGCGATCAGCAGCAGGCTGACGGCGTAGAACGGCACCCGCCAGCGCAGGAAGCGGATGTTGGTGTTGTCGGGAACAAGCTTGAGCAGTTTCATCGGGTTGCTCCCTCAAAGTACCAGGTCGGCGGGGCGCGCGCGACGCAGCCAGCCGGCAACCCACATCCGGGTCAGCGTAACGGCGGTAAAGACCGAGGTCACAATCCCGATCATCAGCACGATCGCAAAGCCGCGCACCGGGCCAGAGCCGAAGGCAAACATCAGCACTGCCGCAATCAGGTTGGTCACGTTGCCATCGAAAATGGCGCTGCTGGCTTCCTTGTAGCCCATCTCGACCGCATTGACGACGCGGCGACCGCGCGCCCGCTCTTCGCGAATACGCTCGTTGATCAGCACGTTGGCATCGACCGCTGCACCGATCGTCAGCACGAAGCCGGCAATGCCCGGCAGGGTCAGCGTGGTGTTGATGATCGCCATGATCCCCAGGATCATCAGCGTGTTCAGGATCAGCGCAGCGTTGGTGTAGAAACCGAACCGGCCATAGGTGATCAGCATGAAAAGCATGAGCGCAACGGTGCCGACGCCAAAAGCGATGGCGCCCTTCTCGATTGAGTCAGCACCAAGGTCCGGGCCAACCGTTCGCTCTTCCACCACCTTGAGGTCCACAGGCAATGCGCCGGAGCGCAGCGCGATCGCCAGCTGATTGGCGCTTTCGATCGTGAAGCTGCCGGAAATGCGCGCCGTGCCGCCAATGATCGGCTCGTTGATCACGGGCGAGGACAGCACCTTACCATCAAGGATGATCGCGAACGGCTTGCCGACATTGTCAGTCGTCAGCTTGGCGAACTTGGCCCCGCCCTGCTGATCGAAGGTGATGGTAACAACCGGTTCGTTGGTCTGCTGGTCGAAACTCTGCTGGGCATTGGTCAGGCGGTCGCCCTTGATCCCGCCCAGCCGCTTGACGGCAATCGCCCCGGCCGGCTGGGTCGAACCCGGCGCAGCTTCGAGCGGCACGATTTCCGATCCCGGCGGCGCAATGCCCTGGGCCACGTCGCTCGGCAGCGCGAGCCCATCGACCAGCTTGAACTCCAGCTTGGCGGTCTGGCCCAGCAGGTTCTTCAGCGCTGCCGGGTCCTTCAGGCCTGGCACCTGCACCACGATGCGCTGCGCACCCTGGCGGATGATGGTTGGTTCACGGGTGCCCAGCGCGTCGATGCGCTTGCGGACCACTTCGGTCGCGGTGTCCATCGCCTGGCTGATCGCCAGATCAATCCCCGCCTGGGTCGGGCGCAGGACAATGCGGTTGCCATCCAGCACCTGCAGATCCCAGTCGCGCTGGCCGGTCAGCTGTGCACCGCTGGTCAGCGTCTGGAGCTGCTCGCGCGCGGCGTCGACCTGGCCCGGATCGGCAACGATAAAGCTGACCGTGCCGTCCTTGGTCGAGATATCGCCAATGCGGATCGCCGGATCGGCCTGACGCATCCGCGCCCGGACATCCTCTTCCATCGTCTCAAGCCGCTGGCGCTTGACCTGCTCGGGGTTTGCCTCAAGCAGGATGTGGCTGCCGCCGGCCAGGTCGAGGCCAAGGTTGATCTTGGGACTCGGCAGGCCTTCGGGCAGCGAAATCCCGCCAACCGAGAGCAGTGAAGGCAACGCCGCAAGGCAGGCCAAAATGGTAATGGACCACAGCCACAGCTGCTTCCAGCGAGGAAAATCGAGCATCTGGGAACCTGCCTTGGTAAGTTCGGACCGGATCAGTCGTTCGCGGCCGTGCCATTCGGCGGGATCACGTCGGCGATGGTCGACTTCAGCGCCTTCACCTTCATGTTCTGGCCCAGTTCGATCTCGGCGTAGTGTTCGTCAACCTTGATCACCTTGCCGACGAGGCCACCGCCGGTGAGCACCTGATCGCCCTTCTTGAGACCGCCCAGCTTGGCCTGGTGTTCCTTCTGGCGGCGCATTTGCGGGCGCAGGATCAGGAACCAGAAGATCACCACCATGGCGACCAGCGGCAGGAACTGGATCCAGACCGGCGGTTCGGCGGCGGCACCGCCAGCGGCGGCGAGGAACGGAAGGAGCGGTGTGGTCATCTCAGGTATGGCTTTCGTGACAAATGGTTGCCCCACGCCCTGAGCACGAGGCCCCGAGCGCAATTGCGCGCGACTAGCAGCAAGCCGCTGCCATAGCAACGCAGCCACCCATCGAACCCGGCGCAGATGGCGCTTGTCCGCCCGTGTTCAAGGGCTTGGACGTTGAGATGGGCCGATTGTCGCAGCACGCTTGCCATGATGCCACACCCTGCCTATAGGCGCGGCTTCCCAGCCCGCCATGCGGGCAGGAACCGGTCGGGACGTAGCGCAGCCTGGTAGCGCATCACACTGGGGGTGTGGGGGTCGGAGGTTCGAATCCTCTCGTCCCGACCAATATTTCAAGTACTTAGATCGATTTTCTCGAAGCCGCATCACCCCAAAATCGCTCTGGTGGTGCGCTGGTGGTGCAGATAGTGCCAAGATGTTCTCATCGCGATGCATCGCAGAGCATCGAATATGCACAGCTCGACCTCCCTTTTCCGAATTGAACGACGGACTGATTCCCCCTACTCCGTGGGAACGGATGCAGGAGCAATTGCCCCTCAGCCCCGCCGAGTTCGTCAAAATCCGGGACGGCTTCATTGCGTTTCTCAAGCAACCGGCTGGGACGCCCATCGAGCTGATCATTCCGCAAGAGGTTCTCGACGCGATGGCATCGGCTGCGCGACTTGGACGCAAGCGCCAGCGCAAACTGGATTTCCTGCGCAGCATCTCATTCCTGATTGCATCGACGGGCGCATTTCTTGGCGCGGTCATGAACCCCAGCATCATTGGCGTCGCGATGCTGTTGGCTGGTGGCGGGGCATTCGTCTGGGCGCACAACAAGAGCAAGGTGCGCGGCGAGCCGGAAATCGACGAGCTGATTGCCGGGCCGAATGAGACGCTTCATCGCAACCTGCGTGCGCTCGAAGGCTTCAAAAGCCTGATCGCGCACGGCGACATTATCTGCGAAGAGCGTCTGCCCGACGGCACTGTCAAACCCCTGTCGCCGAGCGCGCGAGCGGCCTTCCTGGCTGATCACGGCTCGCTCCTCGTCGTCAGCCGCGATCAGTCGCTTTGGCAGTGCAACCCGCATCGGCCAATTCCGATGAGCGCATTATGGGTCAGACTTGGCGGGCGAGTTGCGCCCGTCTTCGTAACCTCGCGCACCTTGCTGGATACGGCGGATCGCGAATTGTTCGGTCGGCGGGTCGAGTGGTTCCTCTCGCAGGCCGACAAGGCGGGTTCAAAAGCCAATTCGTTCCGGGCAGCCGTTCAAATCATCGTCGCGCTGCGGCGGCCCGACCTCGAAGGCTTAACTTTTGAAGACAAAAAGGAAAAACTGGCGGCTGAAGGGTTGAGCAACAGCAGGATGGAGAAGCTCCATGCGGGCATCTATCCGGCGTTCAACAATTTTCTGCGCTCGTTGCCGATGCATGAATTTCCGTGAATGTGGAACTGAATTCACTCTGACGCCCCGATTTGCCACGTCCTGCATTCCAGCGAATGAAAGGACCCCGCAATGCCTCCGAACCGAGATCAGCTCCTGACCGTAACCGACGTGCTCAACGTCACCGGCTTCAAGTCACGTACCACTTTGTACCGCCGTGCGCGCAGCGGGGCATTCCCATGCCCATGCCATATTGGCGCGGGCAAAATTCGATGGCGTTCGGGCGATATCGAGGACTGGCTGAGCAACCTACAGCCCCGTCGCTACTGAACTGACCAGAAGGCGCACCAGCCGCGCTTGATTGCTCGGCGGCGCGCACCTCCCCTCACCTCCACGAACACCAGAAATCGCCATTTCGCGAAAGGATGCCCCATGTCCATTTTCCACCGCGCTTTGGATCGGCTCGCCGATTGCATCTGGACTGGCCGTAAGGTCAATCTGCGCTTCACTGCCGAATACCGCACCGCTTGTTATGCGGTGCCGATCATCAAGAAGTTGCTTGCTGAGGGTGCGGACGGCGACGCCTACCGTGTCGCGCTGATCCCCTGGCACGAGGCCGAAAGACCGCCCTATGCCTTTTATGAGGGCGACACCTCCCGGTGCCGGATCGATGGGCCGTTGCAAGAGGCTGGCACAGATTTGCTTCCGCTTGGCGGACTGATCCTCTCCCCCGGTGTGACCGCACATCTCGATCCGTTCGAGGCTCGGGCGCTGCACGAGAAGATGCAGCAGGCGATTGAAGGTGTCATTCGCGCCTGGGTCCAGGATTATGATTTGACGGCGCGACCGCCCGTCCCGGAGCATTTCGATAGACGCAGAGCCGACCGCAAAGCCAAGGCGATGATTGCCGCTTGGGCGTCTGAATGCTCGGCTCCCGCCCTGCCCATCGTCCCCGGAAATGCCGACGATTGCTGTTCCGGTGAACACGAGGACGCGCCCTGCAGCGCTTGCCGGAAAGGGCCAGGCCATGACTGATCCAGTGCCCCCAAAAGCCGATGTTGCAGGGCTGCGATGCTACGCATCGCAGAAGGATTTTAGCCACAGACCTTACGCACCGTCCGTGCCGGATTTCCGCCAAGTTCCTGGGAGGCCATGCGCGCGCTTGGCCAAGCAGCCCAGGACAACCCCAGCATTTCAGCCAAGTTCGCAGCGCGCGCATGGCGCGCTGCGGGAGGTGCTGCCATGAATCGCATCAAGCTCTCAATCCGCATCCCTGCCGAGCAGGAAACGCTGATCCGGCATATCGCCAAAGTGCGCGGGATGACCCGCTACCAGGCGCTGCTGCGGGTCATCGAAACCGGCCTTTCGTCGATCACGGGAGGTGCCCAGGTGCGCTCGCAACTTGCCAGCGAGGAAGCGCTTGCGAGGGTTGAGTCCCGCCTCGCTTCAATCGAATCCCTGACCGACCGGAGCTTGTTCACGGCCAGCGCGGCCTACGCCTATTCGCGCCGGGCGGCACTGCGCAACGACAGCGATGCTGACCGCATCGACGCGGCCACCAGCGACGCTGCCCAGGCTGCCTATCGACGCCAGCGTGCCCTTGCCGCGGAGGCGCTGTCATGAGCCGCGATCACGACAATCTGCTGCGCGGACAGGGCCTGTTCCGGCAGGCCATTTCGGGCTTCCTGGCGCGCTGGAAGGCCTATGCCTGGACCACCGCCGGGACCGCAGCGCTGGGCATGTGGTGGAACCTGCAAAGCGTGCAGCCTTGGCAATATATCTGCGCTTACCAGCACGGCCAGGGCAGCCTCGTCACGGTCTTTGCCGGAGGCAGGACCGACCCCGAAATCACCGTCAATGTCGATGGCAGATCCGGGCACCTGCCCGCCAGCATTCTGGCCAATGACCCTGTCTGGCAACGCTGCTGGGACGACATCGAAACGCGGATGATCCTGGGTGGCTTGCTAGGCGGTCTTTGCGGCCTTGGCGTGTGCCTTGGCCTTGCCTACTGGATGCGCGATCAGGGCCGCAAGGCAGGGCAGGACCGGGTTGTGGCAGGCACCCGGATTGTCAGCGAACGCGAACTGCGCAGCCTTACCAAGAAGGCCACGGACAAACGCTCGCTCCACATCGCCACGGTCGGCATTCCGGCCTGGCTCGAATGCCGCCACTTCGCTATCCTCGGCACAACCGGCGCGGGCAAGACGACAGTTCTGCGGCAGATGCTCGATACAGTCGAAGCGCGCGGTGAACCGGCACTGGTTTACGATACCAGCGGCGAGTTCATTGCCCACTATTACCGACCCGAACGCGGCGACATCATCCTCAATCCGTTCGACAGCCGCTCGGTCTATTGGTCACCCTTCCTGGAGATCGCCCACCCCGCCGATGCCGACCGCATCGCCCGCCAGCTCGTTTCCGAAACCGGCGAACGCGATGACGATGTCTGGCTCGAAACCAGTCGCATCCTTGTCGCCAATGTCCTGCGCGTGCTCAGCTCCGAAGGCCGCACCACCCTGCCCGACCTGCTCAACGCCTTGCAGGCCAAGACCAAGGAAGAGATGAAGGTCTGGCTGGCTGGAACATCGTCCGCCCGCACCTTCGAGGATGATGCTGACCGCGCCACCGGCTCGGTGTTGTTCATGCTCGCCAAAGCGTCAAACCTGCTGCAGTTCCTCTGGCGCGAGCCGGGCGACGCCAGGAGCTTTTCCTTCCGCGATTTCTTTGCCGGAGTGGACAAGCACAAGGGTTCAAAGCCGTGGATCTTCGTCCCTCGCAAGGAGGACTTCTTCGAAGCGATGAAGCCGCTGCTGGCCTGCTGGCTGGAGTGCGCTGCAAGTGCCACATTGGGTTTGGAGCCATCCGCCAATCGCCGGCTGTGGTTTTTCCTCGACGAACTGGCCGACCTGCCCCGCGTCGATAACCTGACCCGGCTCCTGCCCGAGGGTCGCAAGTTTGGGGCGAGCGTTACCCTGACCTTTCAGGCGATCGGCCAGATGCACCGCCGCTATGGCAAGGATAGCGCCGAGGCGCTTGTCGGATGCTGCAATTCCAAGCTCTATCTCCAGCTCATTGACCGTGAAACCCGCGAATGGGCATCGCGCAACATCGGCGATGTCGAGGTCGAAGTGCGCAGCGGATCGGACAGCTTCGAATACGGCCCCAACAGTGGGCGCACTTCGCTTGGCAGCACGCGGCACGTTCGCGCGGCGGTAATCGAAAGTGAGTTGCGGCTCGAACCGCACCAGGGCTTCCTGCAACTGCCCGACGGACTTCCGGTGGCGAAGATCAGACTGACCCGCGATCACATCGACGCACGCGGCGCGCCTCGCCATCCCGCTTTCGTGCCGGTCGATGTCAGCCGCTCGCTGTGGGGCAAGCTGCCGGTCATGGGAGCCAAGGCCGAAAAGACCCTGGACGAAGACGGGCCGGTCTGATGGTTGCTACCATCGGCGCGATCACCAGTTCCTCGGCGGCGTCGAGCTATTACGAGGCCGACGACTACTACGTCGATGGCGGGCTCAGCCCGAGCGAATGGCAGGGCGAAGGTGCCCGCGGACTTGGTCTTGCCGGCGAGGTCGAGCGCGATGCCTTTCGCGACATGCTCGACGGCAAGTTGCCCGATGGCCAGCAGCTCGGCACGACCCGCGACGGCATGCTGGAGCACCGGCCAGGTTGGGACGTGACTATGAGTGCGCCAAAGTCGGTATCGATCATGGCCGAGGTCGCGGGCGACCGCCGCCTGGTCGGCGCGCATGACCGGGCGGTGAAGTCTGCACTGGCCTTTGCCGAACGCCATGCCGCCGCCACCCGGATCAGGGAAGACGGAACAGTCGCGCGGCATCAAACCGGCAATCTCGCCATCACCAGCTTTCGACACGACACTAGCCGGGCGCAGGACCCGCAGCTTCACACCCACAATGTCATCATGAACATGACGCGGGATGCAGACGGCAACTGGCGCAGTCTGGAACCGCGTGCGCTCTACCAGCTCCAGAAGGCCATTGGCGCAGTCTACCGGCAGGAACTGGCGGTTGGGGTGCGGGCGCTTGGATATGAAATCGAGGCAGGCAGGGACTCGCTGTTCGAGATCAAGGGCGTGTCGCCCGAGGTCATCCGGGCCTTCAGCGAGCGCACCGCCCAGATTGAAGCGCGGCTCGCCGAACGCGGCCAGACCACCGCGACAGCATCGCCGGAGGAAAAACAGGTCGCCACCCTCGAAACCCGCGAGGCCAAACGGGAAGTCGATCGTGGCGAACTTGTCCGGGACTGGCGCGCGACTGCCGATGCGGCAGGGTTCGATCAGCAAGCGCGGCAAGCACTGGTAAGCCTGGCCGAGACCACTGCCGCACATGCCGATCACGCCGCGTTGATTTCTGCGCAAGGTGAGCTTCTGGCCCATCGCGCCGTTGCCTTCGCCGCCGAAAAGCTCGGCGAGCGGCAGGCTGTGTTCTCCGCTGCCGATCTTGAGAAGGAGGCGGGGCGGTTCGGCCTGGGTAAAGTCAGTGCCGCGCAGATCGACGAGGCCATCGCCCGTTCCAGCGGCGAGGGCGACCTGATTCCGCGCACCTTCCTCGATAAGCGTGGGGCGGAATTCGCGGGGTTCACGACAGCGACCAACATCGAAAACGAACGCCGCCTTTTGCGGGCTGAGCTAGAGGGACGTGGCGCAATCAAGCCGATACTCGCGCCTGCCCAAGCGGCAAAGGCCGTCGCGCGCGCCGTGCTTCAATCTGACCACCCCTGGAATTCCGGCCAGCGTGAAGCGGCTAGGGCACTGCTCACCAGCAGCAATCGCGTGACGGCCCTGCAGGGCTATGCGGGAACCGCCAAGACCACAACCGTGCTGGCGACCTTGGCCGATGAGGCCAACGCGCGCGGGTTGCGCGTAACACCACTCGCCCCAACCGCATCGGCGGCGCGGACGCTTGGCGATGCATTGAACATGAAAGGCGACACGGTTGCCAGGCAACTCGCGAGCAATCCGCAAGCCTTGCGCGGTGGGGTCTGGATCGTTGACGAGGCATCAATGCTCTCCGCCCGCGACATGGCAGCACTGCTCGACAAGGGCAGCAATGCCAATGCCCGCGTCGTGTTGGTTGGCGATGTGAAGCAGCTCGGCTCGGTTGGCGCCGGAGCCGCCTTTGCCCAGCTACAGGAGGCCGGGATGCAGACCGCCAGGCTCGACGAAATCGTGCGCCAGACGAATGCAGCGACCAGAGATGCAGTCCTGGCCTCAATCGAAGGCGATGCCCGCAAAGCAATCACCGCGCTCGATCGCGGCGGCGGCAAGATCGTCGAGAGCCCGGATCGGGCGGATCGCTTCGCCGCCATCGCCAGGCAATACGCGGAGTTCAACAGCAAGACGCGTGCGCGAACTCTGGTCATTGAGCCATCGCGCGAAGGGCGCGATGCCCTGACCACCGACATACGCTCGGAGTTGGCCAGGGCGGGTATTCTGACTGGCCCCGCCACAACGATGCAAAGCCTGGTCAGTAAGGGCCTGTCCCGCGCCGAAGCGCGCGACCCCCAGAGCTACGAGCGGGGTGATGTCGTGCGGTTTACCCGCGATTACGCGGATAAAGGCGTGTCTCGCCGGGAAACCTACCGCGTGGAGGGCATCGATCCAGCCAAATCCTCCGTTGCGCTCAAGGGGGAGGATGGCCGCGACATCGACTGGCGCTTGCGCCAGTGGGGCGCGGCCAACGCGCAGGCATACTCCGTGCAGCCGCTCGAATTGAAGGCGGGCGATCGCATCCAGTTCACGCGCAATGACCGGGAGCTTGGCCGGATCAACGGCGGGCGCGTCGAAGTGCTGTCGATAGATACCGATGCCCGCACGGCCATGGTGCGTGGGCGCGGCCAAACAGAGTCGCTCAATCTAGACGCTAGTCGCGACCAGCACCTCCGCCACGCCTATGTTGAAACGGTCTTCGCCGCCCAGGGCCGCACCGCAGATCACGTCATCATCCACGCCGACAGCAAGGCGGCAAATCTGGTCGATCAGAAGTCGTTCTACGTCAGTGTTTCGCGGGCGCGTGAGTCAGTCGCGATCTATACGAACGATCGGGCAAAGCTGGTGTCGGCGATCAACGAGCGTGCTGGTTTGGCGCAAACAGCCGTCAGTGAGGCGGCACATTCATCGCGCGCCGCCGACAAGAGCCTCAGCGCTGGGATCGGATAGGTCTCCAAGGTTGGACGGTCCTTACAGGTAGCTTTGCCCGGCTAGATGCGTGAAGCAGACGTTCACTCACGGTCGCGTCCGTCAAGGTGGTGT
>DKII01000123.1:10959-11145 GCA_002454125.1 Novosphingobium sp. UBA6722 | reverse complement strand
CCGCCAGTGGTCGACCTTCCACCCGGAATTCAGCTTCCTGCCGCGCAAGTTCAAGATGGCGGTGATCGCCTCTGACATCGACCGCGCGGCGATGAAGCTGCACGATATCGGCGTGCAGATTGTGCGGAATGCGGCCGGCGAGATCGGCGCGGCCTTCTACGTCGGCGGCGGCATGGGCCGCACGCC
>DKII01000123.1:10745-10877 GCA_002454125.1 Novosphingobium sp. UBA6722 | reverse complement strand
GGCGGCGGCATGGGCCGCACGCCGATGATTGCGCCGTGCATCAATCCCTTCGTGCCGATCGACCAGTTCATCACCTATGCCGAGGCCTGCCTGCGGGTCTACAACCGCCACGGCCGCCGCGACAACAAGTAC
>DKII01000123.1:337-10684 GCA_002454125.1 Novosphingobium sp. UBA6722 | reverse complement strand
GACAACAAGTACAAGGCGCGTATCAAGATCCTGGTCCATGAGCTTGAAAAGGAAGAATATACCCGCCAGGTCGAGGCTGAGTTCGCGCACCTGCTGACCCAGAACGTCGAGCCCCCGCTGGCCGAGCTGGAGCGGATCAAGGCGATGTTTGCCGATCCGGCGTTTGAAGCTGGCCTTTCCGACGAACTGGACCGCAGCGATCCCGATTTCGCGCTGTGGGTCGACAACAACTGCGTCACCCACAAGCAGCCCGGCTATATCGCCGCGACGATCAGCCTGAAGCCGGTCGGCGGCATTCCAGGCGACGCCACGGGCGAACAGATGCGGCTGATGGCCGACCTGGCGGCGCAGTACTCGTTCGATGAGCTGCGCGTGACCCATGCCCAGAACATCGTCTTGCCGCACGTGAAGAAGGCGGACCTTTACGCGCTGTGGCAGGTGCTCGACGCCAATGGCCTCGGCACGGCCAACCTTGACCTGGTCGGTGATATCATCGCCTGCCCGGGGCTTGACTATTGCAGCCTGGCCAATGCCCGCTCGATCCCGGTGGCGCAGAAGATCAGCCAGCGGCTGGCGGATAAGCAGCAGGAAATCGGTGAGCTGAAGCTCAAGATCTCTGGCTGCATCAATGCCTGCGGCCACCACCACGCCGGCCACATCGGCATCCTTGGCGTCGACCGCAAGGGGGTGGAGAACTACCAGCTCCTGCTTGGCGGCAGCGAGGCGGCCGACACGTCGCTCGGCACGATCACCGGCCCTGGTTTCGACGAGGACGGCATCGTCGACGCAGTTGAGAAGGCAACGCAAGTCTATCTCGCAAACCGTTCGGATAACGAACGTTTCCTCGATACCTACCGCCGCATTGGCATGGCCCCGTTCAAGGAGGCGCTTTATGGCTGAGGTCCAGTTCCGCTTTCGCGATGACGAACCCGTCGCCGATCCCGGCGTCACGGTCGACGCCTTTGGTGAGCAGACCAACGCCGCCGCCGTCCGGCTCGAGCCCGGTGACGACGCGCGCGATCTGCTCCCCCACCTCGAGCGCCTGCAGCTGATCGAGGTGAACTTCCCGGTGTTCGGCGATGGCCGCGGCTATTCGGCCGCGCGGATCCTGCGCGAGGCCGGCTACCAGGGCGAACTGCGCGCCGTGGGTGACGTGCTGGTTGACCAGCTCGCCTTCCTGCGCCGCTGCGGCTTCGATGCCTTTGCGCCCGAAGTGCCGCTCGACCCGGTCGATGCCGAGAACGCCTTCAACCGCTATCCGGACGTCTACCAGCCGACCACCGATGGCCGCGCGGCGATCTGGGCGAAGCGCCATGGCTGAAGCAGCGCGGCGCATCGACGTGCTTAGCACCGGCCCGCGCTTTACCGTGGCCGATGTCGATGCGCTCAACGCGCGCTTTGCCGACGTACCGACCATCGCCATGCTCCGCGCCGTGCTGCGCGAAGGGTTGGCGGGTGACGTCGCCGCCGTTTCCAGCTTCGGCGCCGAAAGCGCGGTGCTGCTTCACCTGATCGCCACGATCGACCGCTCGGTCCCGGTGCTGTTCCTTGATACCGGCAAGCACTTCCCCGAAACGCTGGACTATCGCGATACGGTGATGAAGCGCCTGGGCATGACCAACCTGGTCAACCTGACGCCCAATGCCGAGGCCCTCGCCGCGCGTGATGGGACTGGCCTGCGCTGGTCCTATGACCCTGACGGCTGCTGCGAAATCCGCAAGGTTCAGCCGCTGGCCGCGGCCCTCACCCATTTCGATGCCAGCTTCACCGGCCGCAAGGGTTTCCAGAGCGCGACCCGCGCCGGCCTGCAGACCTTCGAGCTGGACCAGACCGACGCCCAGGGCCGGCTCAAGATCAACCCGCTCGCGACCTGGTCGAGCGGCCAGGTGAAGGCCTATTTCGACGCGACCGGCCTCCCGGCGCATCCGCTGGTGGCCCAGGGCTATCCCTCAATCGGCTGCTCCCCCTGCACCACCAAGGTCGCGCCGGGTGAAGACCCGCGCTCGGGCCGCTGGAAGGGCTGGGACAAGACCGAATGCGGCATCCACGTCGACGGCGCGGCCGAGGCGCTGCCGCCGGGTTACGATCCGGCGTTCTAAAGCAAATCTTCGAGGAACAGGCTGACCAGACCGGCCTGGCTCGTCACCCCGGCCTTGGCATAGACCTGGCTGAGCTGGGCCCGGACCGTGCCCTGCGCCGCCCCGCGCAAGGCGGCAATCTCTGCCGCATCGCAGCCTTTCAGCGCAAACAGCGCCACGTCGCTCTCGGCCGCGGTCAGGCCCCAGTCGGCAAAGCGCGCCGTAATGTGTTCGCTGAGTGCACCCCGGGCGATGTCGAGCGCCTGCTCGCGCTGCTGCGCCTCAGCCAGCAGGCGGCGGACATGGGCCGCGCCGACAAACACCCCGGCCAGCAAGGCAAAGGCAATCAGCGCCTCGATCAGGATATGGGCGGTCACCCCATCGGCAGCGAAGTCACCCAGAGCATCGGCCACGAAGAACACAGCCGCCACCGCCTGGACCGCAACAACGCCCGCGACCAGCAAGGCCTGCCGGTCGCGGCGTTGTCTGATCTGGCTTGTCGTTGTCGTCATGCCCCGTTCCGTCAGGTCCGGCGGTTGCCCCCCGGGATCATCGCCCCCACCACCTCGCGGCCTGAGCGGCGGGTTTCGAACACCACGCCGGCGAGATGCAGGGCAATCAGGACATAGAGCAAGTTGACCGCGATTTCGTGCATTTCTTCCAGCCACTCTTCGCCTTCGCTCTCAGCACCCTCGCCGGCCTCCTCGCCTTCTTCCTCGCCCGCTTCCTCGGCCCTGGCCGAAGGAATGACCGTCTGCAGGATCGCGGCGGCAACCTCGCCCTGCTCGCCATGCTCACCCTTGACCGCAGCCGGATCGGCGGGCGGCGGGCCGGACATCGCAATCCCGCTGGCCACGATCACCGCCAGCGTCGCCCAGATCGCATAGGCCATTAGCGCGCCAAGCGGATTGTGCGACTGGTGGCGGACCACCTCGCCCCGGCGGATCTCACCCAGGTGATTTGTGGCCCGCGCGAGGCTGGGGGGGAAGGCCGCAAAGCGGGCCTCGCGCGGACCGACCAGACCCCACAGCAAGCGCAAGGCAAGCAGCGCGGCCAGGCCATAGCCAACCCAGATATGCCAGCCCGAGCCCTCTTCGGTGACAATCGCATTGCCGATGACCGCGCCAACGATGCCCCAATGGGTCAGCTTGACGATCGGATCCCAGCGGCGCGGCTTGGTCAGTGCGGTGGTCATTGTCCTGGCTCCTGGCGAGTTGCTGGAGCCGTCGATGGGCGGTGCGGGACCGGTGGGCCAGTGCACAGCCGCTTAGCCTGGTCGCAATAAGCGGCTGCTTAGGTGCTCAAAGCCAGTTGTTGTCGCGGTACCACTGCGCCGTGGCCTTCAGCCCCTCGCGCGTCGGGATCAGCGGGCGCCACAGGCCCGATGGCGGGCGCGAACCGTGGGTTACCACCCAGTCGGGGTGGCTCATGTACCCGACCCGGTCGAGCGTCAGTTTGGCCTTGGGCCCGCGCACGAACCGGTCAGCCCGGGCCACCCGTTCCAGCGAGGCGCGGCTGAGGTGGATCACCCAGGGCCGCCGGCCCATCGCCCAGCCGATCGTGCGGGCCAGTTCATAGTGGCTCCAACCCTGCTTGCGGCCATCATCGGGCTCGTAAACCCGGTGCGAGACTTCTTCGCTGCGCGGCAGCAGCGCCAGCAGCAGGCGAGCGAGGTCATCGACGTGGATCAGCGAGCTGCGCCCTTCGCGCGGCGGCACCGGCAGAAGGCCCCAGCGAGCGAGCCGGAACATCTCGAGATATTCGGTATCGCGCGGGCCATAAATCCCGGGCGGGCGCACAATGGTCCAGTCGATCCCGCTGGCGCGCACCAGCTTTTCCGCGCGGGCCTTGCTGGCGCCGTAGACCGACAGGTCCGGCTCGCGCGCCGAGAGCGAGGAGACATGGACCAGCCGGGGTACACCGGCATGGCGCGCCGCTTCGATCACATTGAGCGTGCCGGTCACATTGCCGCGCTCGAACCCTTCCGGGTCCGGCGAATTGACCACGCCCGCGACATGGATCACCGCTTCTGTGCCCCGGCACAGCTTCCTGAGCGCCGCATGGTCATCGAGGTCGCCGCGCACCCACTCAACCCCGGCGCGTGGCGGCTGGTCGCGGCGGGTCAGCGCGCGGACGGCCATCCCGGCCCTCTCGGCACGATCAAGCAGGGCCTGGCCGACAAACCCGGTCGCCCCGGTCACGGCAATCGTCACAGCACCACCATCTGGTCACGGTGGACCACTGCCGAGCGGGGGGCATAGCCCAGCAAGGCAGCGTGTTCGGCCGAATTGTGGCCCATCAGCCGGGCGCATTCGAGCGCGTCGTATTCGGCCAGGCCGTGGGCCAACGTCTCACCGGCATCGCTGCGGATCGCCACGGCGTCGCCGCGCTGGAACTCACCCTCAACCCGGATCACCCCCGCTGCCAGCAGGCTGGAGCCCTTGCCCAGCGCTCGCGCCGCCCCGGCATCGATCACCAGCGCGCCCTTCAGCCGCAGTCGCCCGCCCAGCCAGGCCTTGCGCCCGGCATCCTTGCGGCGCGGCAGGAACAGCGTGCCGATCCCCTCGGCCGTGGCGCGAGCGATCGGCGCATCGTGGAGCCCGCTCGCAATCGCCAGGGCGATCCCGGCGCGCTCAGCGATCTCAGCAGCCTGAAGCTTCGACGTCATGCCGCCAGAGCCCATGCCCGATGAAGACCCGCCGGTCGCCATGGCGTGGACCTCGGCGGTCACCCCGCGCACTTCGGCCAGCAAGGTGGCGCCCGGTTCGGCCGGGTTACGATCGAACAGTCCATCGACATCGGACAGCAGGAGCACGGCATTGGCCTGCGCCGCCTGGGCCACCCGCGCGGCCAACCGGTCGTTATCGCCAAAGCGAATTTCCTGGGTGGCAACGCTGTCATTCTCATTGATCACGGGCACGGCACCGGCATCGAGTAGCCGGGTCAGCGTGGCGGTGGCGTTGAGGTAGCGGCGGCGGTCTTCCAGGTCTTCCAGCGTCAGCAGCAATTGCGCGGCGGTAACGCCATGCGCGCTCAGCAGTTCGGCCCAGAGGCCCGAAAGGGCGATCTGGCCGACCGCGGCGGCGGCCTGGGCATCGGCCAGGCTACCGCGTCCGCCCTTGTCGAGCCCGAGCTTGGCTGCACCCAGCGCAATCGCGCCCGAGGAGACGACGATCACTTCCTGCCCCCGTGCGCGGGCGGCGGCGATCTCTGCCACCAAGCCTTCCAGCCAGGCCCGGCGCACCCCGTCCTTGCCGACCAGCAGCGACGAGCCAACCTTGACCACCAGGCGGCGGCACAGCGCGGCATCGGCCAGATCGGACAGGCGGGTGATCTTCATGGCTTGCCGATTAGGCTAATCGGCGCGGGATGCAACGGTTAGACGGGCGACCAGGGCTTGTCGTCGCCCTCTTCCTGTTCGCCAGCCGGACGTTCGGTGCCGGTTGCGGCGGGCAGATATTCGATTACGGCATCAAGCAGCGCGTCCATGCCCTTGCCCGTCGCGCCGGAGATCGGATAGACCTTCTTCGCGCCCGCGGCCTTCAGTTCCTTGATGAACATCTTGACCAGCTCGGCATCGACGGTGTCGACCTTGTTGAGCGCGATCAGGCGCGGCTTTTCATCGAGCCCATTGCCATAGGCTTCGAGTTCTTCTTCGATGATCTCCAGCGCCTCAGCCGGATCGGTGCCATTGATGTCGATCAGGTGGATCAGCACGCGGCAGCGCTCGATATGGCCCAGGAACCGGTCACCAATGCCCGCGCCATCGGCCGCCCCGGCGATCAGGCCGGGAATGTCGGCCAGCACGAATTCGCGATTCCGGTGGCGTACCACGCCCAACTGCGGTTTCAGCGTGGTGAAGGCGTAATCGCCGACCTTGGCCTTGGTGTTGGTGATCTGGTTGATGAAGGTGCTCTTGCCGGCATTGGGCAAGCCGACCAGCCCGGCATCGGCCAGCAGCTTCAGCCGCAACCAGACGTACATTTCCTCGCCCATCTCGCCCGGCTGGTGCTGGCGCGGGGCGCGGTTGGTGCTGGTCTTGTAGCTGGCGTTGCCGCGCCCGCCCATGCCGCCTTCTAGGAAGGTCACGCGCTGGCCAGCCTCGGTCAGGTCAAGCAGCACGGTTTCGCGGTCATCATCGGAGATCAGCTGGGTGCCGACCGGAACCTTGATCACCAGATCCTTGCCGGCCGCGCCATTGCGGTTCTTGCCCGAGCCATGCACGCCGCGCGGGGCTTTGAAGTGCTGGGCATAGCGGAAGTCGATCAGGGTATTCAGCCCCGCGACCGCTTCAAAAATGATGTCCCCGCCCTTGCCGCCATTGCCGCCATCAGGGCCGCCATATTCGACATACTTCTCCCGCCGGAACGACACGGCCCCGGGGCCGCCCTGGCCGGAGCGGATGTAGATCTTGGCCTGGTCAAGAAAATGCATGGAACGGTTCTAACGGGATTTGGCGCGAATGTCGCGGGTGGTGTCTCGACTACGCTCGACACGAACGGAGGTTGGACGGAGGAAAGTTTTTGGGTTGGGATTTGGCTCAGGCCGGAGCGAGAATGGCGGGGTTCGAGAACCGGAGCGGAGCGACCTGCTGGTCGTGAGCACCGGAAGCGCAGAACACTGCCGTTCGCAGCCCGGCATGGGGCAAATCACAGCTCAAAAACACTGGTGGAGCCGAGGGGGATCGAACCCCTGACCTCGTCATTGCGAACGACGCGCTCTCCCATCTGAGCTACGGCCCCGTTCCAGTGCGAGCAGGCGGCAGGCCGCCTGATGCGAGGCGCCCCCTTAGCGAAAGGCGCCCCGGCTTGGAAGCGCAAATGTTACTGCGCCGTGGCGCGGGTCTCGGCCATCGCCAGCGGGCTGGTGACCGGGACCAGGATATTGGTGCCGGGGGAATAGCCGGCCCACTTGGTCTCCCAGGCGGCCAGGTCAGCCTTGTACTGATCGTAGCGCTTGTAGAAATCGTCGAACACGATCTCCAGGTTGGGCAGGCTGACCGCGGCAAAGCGATCAAGCTGGCCGACCTTCACGGCCTTGGCATCGTTGCTCATCGCCAGGGCGGCATCGCAGAAGGCCGGGAGCGTCGGCGGCATGGCGAAGCGGTTGTAGACTTCGGTCATGTACTTTTCGCGGTTCTTGACGAAACCGGCGCCATATTTGCCGCGCCATTCGCTATCGACCTTGAGGTTGGCGGCGCGCAGCGCCTTGGCGTGGGTGCGCAGGAAAGCGCGGTAATTGACCACGATCTGCGCGTGCTTGGGCTCAAGGCAGTTGAGCGCCGCGACGTTGTAGCCCGAGCGCAGGTTCCAGGTGGTCTGGGCGGGCGAAATGTTGCGGTTGACGCTGACCCGCAGGCCATCGGCACCGACCGCCGGCGTCACGAAATTGGGCGAGGCATTGTTGGGCGGGCTCGGCTTGTAGGGCACGAAGACCCACTTCTGCGCCGGGGCTGGCGGCGGTGGCGGCGGAAGGGCCGGCTTCTTCTTCTTCGCATCGGCCGCACTGGCAATCAGCAACAGCGAGAGCGCCGCAGCCCCCAATGCGGTGTTCAACGTGTAGCGTACCATGCTTCGACCCTCTCCAACCCCGCCAAGGGCATTCCATAACAAGGCAAGCTTGCCCCAAGCTGAAGCCGCGCCTTAGCCCCTCGCAATCGCAAAGAAAATGCCCGGCGCGCCGAATAGCGCGCCGGGCACGATCAGAGCCCAGTTTGATAAACTACGAAGGGTTACTCGCGGTTCCCCAGGAAGCTCAGCAGGAACTGGAACATGTTGATGAAGTCCAGGTAGAGCGTCAGCGCGCCCAGCACGACCGCCTTGCCGGCGAATTCGGTGCCCTGCAACACATAGTATTCCTGCTTCAGGCGCTGCGTATCCCATGCGGTCAGACCCGCGAAGATGATCACGCCGAGGATCGAGATCGCCAGCTGCAGCGCGGTCGACTGCATGAAGATATTGATGACCATCGCGATCAGGATCCCGATCAGGCCCATCACCATGAACGAGCCCATGCCGGACAGGTTCTTCTTGGTGGTGTAGCCGAACAGGCTGAGGCCCGCGAAGGCGCCGGCCGTGGCGAAGAAGGTGCTGGCGATCGAGCTCGACGTGTAGACGAGGAAGATCGTCGACATCGACAGGCCCATGACGGTGCAGAAGCCCCAGAACAGCAGCTGGAGCGTCGCAGTCGACATGCGGTTCGCGCCCAGGCTCATCGCGAAGACGAAGCCCAGCGGAGCCAGAATGATCAGCCAGCGCAGCGGCGTGGCCATGACCTGGGCCGCGAGGCCCGAGTTGGCAAACAGCAGCGCGACGATGCCCGAGAGGAGCACGCCGGAGGCCATGTAGTTGTAAATGGCGAGCATGTGCTTGCGCAGACCCGCGTCAAAGGTCACGCCCGTGCCAAGCACTTCGCCATTGAGGCTGGGGGACGCACCGAAGCCCGTCTTGGTGGGCTGGGGATCGTTCCAGTTAGCCATGATGACTCAATCTCCGTGTTGCGGGCCGCACGATAGCCGCCCGATGCACGGAATATCGGTAAGATCGGGTCCGCTTTCAAGTGAAATCGGAATGATCTGGTCCTGATTAACTCTCTTTCGGTGCTGCCGCGAGGGCCGCCAGCTCCGCCCCCCGGTCCCGCGCGGCGCGCAAGGTGGCCAAGACAAGCTTTTCAAGCGCTTGATCGGCATCGAGGACTTTCAACCCGGCCTCGGTCGTGCCGCCGGGACTGGCAACCATTCGCGCGAGGTCAGCCGGTGAATGCGGAGATTGCCGGGCCAGCTGCGCCGCGCCCTCAACCGTGGCGAGCGCGAGCCGCTCGGCCTGCTCGGGCGTAAAGCCCAGCCCCGCCCCGCCGGCGGCCAGGGCATCGATGAAGCGATAGACGAAGGCCGGGCCGGATCCGACCAGCGCGGTCGCCAGATCGAACTGGGCTTCGTCGATCCATTCTGGCAGACCGAGCGGATCCAGCAGCGCGCTGACCTGATCGCGCGCCGCATGATCCAGCCCGCGCTCGGTCAGCGCCATCGGCGACTTGCCCAGCGCGGCCGCCAGGTTGGGCATGATCCGCACCCAGCCCCGAGCCTGCGGCAAGGCGGCCGCGAGACTGTGAAGCTCGATTCCGGCGAGAATCGACAGCACGAACGTGGATTGGCCAAGGCGCGGTGCAAGTGCTGCCGCGACTTCGGCAAAGCCCTGTGGCTTCACGCCAAGCAAGACGGCATCGTAGCTTGCCTCGGGCAGTTCGCGCAGCAGCGCCACGCCTTCCGGGGCTTCAGCGAGGTACGGATCGACGATCGTGAACCGCGCCGGATCGGCGC
The DNA here is from genome assembly GCA_002454125.1 of Novosphingobium sp. UBA6722. Lineage (GTDB taxonomy): Bacteria > Pseudomonadota > Alphaproteobacteria > Sphingomonadales > Sphingomonadaceae > Novosphingobium. The sequence continues at coordinate 1,288 of DKII01000123.1, read as the reverse complement.
CGGCTGCCAGCCAGCCGCGCAGCATGGCCCCGCCCATATTGCCGCATCCGACGATCAGGATCGAATCGAGCTTGCCCATCGGCAAGCCCTACGCTTCCCCGGCCGCGTCGACCAGTGAGGCGGCGAGCGCTTCCTCGGGGGTCTTGTCGCCCCACAGGATGAACTGGAAGGCCGGATAGAACCGGTCACACTCCTCGATCGCGGCTTCGACCGCGACCTGGGCCTGAGCGAGGCTGAGCAGCCCCTCATCACCCAGCAGCAGGCCGTGCCGGTACAGCAGGACGTTGCCGTTCGACCAGATATCAAAATGGCCGACCCAGAGCTGTTCGTTGACCAGCGCCAGCAACTCGTAAACCCCGCTGCGCTTGTCGTCCGGCACGCGAATGTCGGGCAGGCACAGCAGCTGGAGGACGTGGTCCTCGCGCCGCCAGATGCCACGCACGGTGTAACTGGCCCAGCTACCCTTGATCTCTCCCGAGATCTCGTCCTCGCCGACGAATTCGCAGGGCCAGCCGCGCGCCTCGAAAAGCGACGCCAGCATGTCGACCGGAGCCGCATCCTCGTCGCGCTGATAATCGCGGTTGCCCTGCATCATGGGCGCTGGATGCGTTGCGACGGGTCCGGCGACAATGGGGAGGCCCGTCGCGCCTGCGCAAAACTATACAACCCTGTTTACAAGGTGTGGAAAAGACGCCGTGGCGTCACTTCGCGCCGGGCAACGGATCGACCACCTGGCCGGCCGGGCTGGTCCAGACGAAGGCAACGGAAATCCCGGCCTTCTTGAGCTGGGCCAGCAGCGTCGCGGCGGCCTTTTCGGTCGGGAACGGGCCGGTCAGCAGGCGCGTTGCCTGGCCCCAGGCACTGGTGAAACCCTTGCGGCCCTTGAACAATTCCGGATCGTTGCGGCTGAACCGGCGGAAGTCCCCGGCCAGACCGGGCTTGTCGCGGCTG
>DKII01000123.1:0-282 GCA_002454125.1 Novosphingobium sp. UBA6722 | reverse complement strand
GCGGCCAGCTGGATCCAGATCCGGCTGGGCTGGGTCGCCGCCGGGCTCTTGGCCGCGGCCTCCTTGGCCTTGGCGGCCTTGGCCTCGGCCGCTTCGGCCTTGGCCCGGTCCGCTGCGATCTTGCGCAGGTCGACTGCCCCGGCAATCGGCTCGATCTCGCGGCTTGGCGGGGCCAGGTCGGCAAAGACATCGGCCAGGCTGCGCTGGCGCGGCGGTGCGGGTTTGGGCGTGGGCGCCGGCACCGGTGGAGGCGGTGGCGCAGCGATGACCGGCGCAGGCGCG
>DKII01000158.1:17019-17368 GCA_002454125.1 Novosphingobium sp. UBA6722 | reverse complement strand
TCTGGTGCTGGCCGACTTCGGTGGCGATCACCGGATCGCGGTGCTTGGTCAGTTCATAGAGCCGCTCGATCGCGAGCTGCGGCATGATCGCCTGCGCATTGGCGGGATAGGCCAGGCTCTGGCGCGCGCGCCAGCCATTGATGCGGGCCTTCCATTCGGACAGGTCCTGGCCCTTGCGATCACCCCAGGCAGCAAGCAGCTGCTCCAGCACCAGCGTGCAGTCACCCAGGATCGGCAGATCGACCGCGACGGTCTTGTTGAACGAGGACCGGTCGATATCGATGTGGATCTTGGTCGAATTGGGCGAAAAGGCATCAAGCCGCCCGGTGACGCGGTCATCGAAGCGGGC
>DKII01000158.1:11196-16927 GCA_002454125.1 Novosphingobium sp. UBA6722 | reverse complement strand
GTTGGCTTCGTAGGTGCCGTGCATCCCCAGCATACCCAGCCAGTCAGCATGGTCAGCCGGAAAAGCACCGAGGCCCATCAGCGTCGAAGTAACCGGCGCGCCGGTCTTGGCTTGCAGTTCGCGCAGCAGTTCTGCCGCACGGGGGCCGGAATTGATCACGCCGCCGCCGGAATAGAAGATCGGCGCGCGGGCATTGGCGATCAGTTCGATCGCCCGGGCAATATCCTTGTCCGTGCCGCGCTGGGTCGGGCTGTAACGGTTGGGCCGCTGCGGTGCGCCATCGGTGTAGCTGGCCACGGCGACCTGAACGTCCTTCGGAATGTCGATCACGACCGGGCCGGGGCGGCCCTGCGTGGCGATCTGGAAGGCCTCGTCGATCGTCGCGGCAAGGTCCGAAGGGTCCTTCACCAGATAGTTGTGCTTGGTGCAGTGACGGGTGATGCCGACCGTATCGGCTTCCTGGAACGCGTCCGAACCGATCAGGCCGGTCGCAACCTGGCCCGTGATCACCACCAGGGGAATCGAATCCATGAAGGCATCGGCGATGCCGGTAACGGCATTGGTTGCGCCGGGGCCGGAAGTGACGAGGACGACGCCGGGCTTGCCGGTTGAGCGGGCATAGCCTTCGGCCGCATGGGCCGCGCCGGCTTCGTGCCGGACCAGGATGTGGCGAATGCGGGGATCGGCGAACAGCGCATCGTAAATCGGCAGCACCGCGCCCCCGGGATAACCGAAGACGAATTCGACCCCCTGGCGGACCAGGCTTTCGACCAGGATGCTTGCGCCGCTGCGCTCTTCACTCACCGTAACAGTCCTTCATCATTCTCACCGCCCTCCTAAAGAACCGACCCGGCACAGTTGCCTGTGCCGGGTCGCCCTCTCCAACTCGTGCGGGCCTGCCATGGGCAGGAAGTGATCCGGCCCTAAGCGACAGTAAATAACGTGTCAAGCGCTAATGTTGTAATAATGATGCGAATTGGATCGTAGGATCGACATTTTTAGACTCGATCCGCACCCAATCGTCGGGCGGCTGGTTGCGGAACCAGGTATATTGGCGCTTTGCATAGTTGCGGGTTGCCTGCGCCCCGCGTTCCAGCAGAGCCGTCTGGGTGATCTCGCCGCGCAGGAAAGCACTGATTTCCGGGACGCCGATCGCGCGCATCACGGGCAGGGCAGGGTCTAGCCCTCGCGCAAGCAAAGCCTCGACTTCGGCAATCGCCCCCTGTTCCAGCATCAACCCAAACCGCCGGTCGCATCGCTCATAAAGCCAGGCGCGGTCAGGCAGCAGCACGGCAGCGTGGAGCGTAACGGACGCGCCGATCCCACCAACCTTGGCGGCCTGCCATTCCGCCAACGGCCGACCGGTGGAGCAGGCCACTTCAAGCGCGCGGACAATCCGCGTCGTGTCATTGGGGTTCAGCCGGGCCGCCGCTGCGGGATCCTCGCGCAACAAGGCGGCCCGGGCTTCCTCTAGCGATAGCTGCCGGGCGTAAAGCCGCACACCGGGGTCAATCGGCGGTACCGGCGCAATCCCGTCAAGCAGGGTGCGCAAGTAAAGCCCGGTCCCGCCGACCAGGATCGGCACGGCACCATCAGCATGGGCCTGGGCAATCTCGGTGCGGGCGGCCTGGGCCCAGTCGGCGGCCGAGCAGGCGCTGGCGCCATCCCAGCTGCCGAACAAGCGGTGTGGTACGCCCTGCATTTCCGCCGGGGAGGGGCGCGCACTCAGCACGGCAAGATCGGCATAGACCTGCGCGCTGTCAGCGTTGATCACCACCGCCTTGCGCCCCTTTGCCAGAAGGGTGAGCGCAAGTCGGACCGCCAGATCGCTCTTGCCGCTCGCGGTCGGCCCTGCGATGAGCGCCAGCGGCGGCCGCTCGCTGCCCGAATCTGAAGGGGAATCCTGCGTGCTCATTGCCCGCGTGATAGCAGAACCGGCGATCTTGTCCGCCCATCTCGATGCCGCGGTCCATGCGATCGAGGCGCAGGGCGCCCGGGTGATCGGCGCCGATCCGCTGCCGGAGATCGATCAGGTGCTGCAGGTCATGACCCAGGACGGCGATCCGGCGGCCATCCGGGGCGTGCTCGATCGGCACTTCCAGCCGTCTGACCTGCTGATTGCCGATCACTTGCCGCAGGTGCCGAAAGTCTTCGTCTCGGACATGGATTCGACCATGATCGGGCAGGAATGCATCGATGAGCTGGCCGATTTCGCCGGACTCAAGGACCAGATCGCCGCGATTACCGAGCGCGCCATGCAGGGCGAACTCGATTTCGCCGAAGCCCTGACCGAACGCGTGCGGCTGCTGGGCGGGCTGGGTGAGGACGCAATCCAGCAATGCCTGGATGAGCGGATTCGCGACATGCCGGGCGCGCGCACGCTTGTGGCCACGCTTAAGGCCAATGGCTGCAGCACCGTGCTGGTCACGGGCGGCTTCCACCAATTTGCCGATCCGGTAGCCGAGCGGCTGGGGTTTGAGCGGGTGGTCGGCAACCGCCTCGCGGTGAGCCACGGCAAGCTGACCGGCGGGCTGGTCGGTGACATCGTCGACAGCGCGGTCAAGGAAGCGGTTTTGCGCGGCGAGGTCGAAGCGCGGGGCGGGGAGGCCAGCCTGGCCACCGGCGATGGCGCCAACGATATCCCGATGCTAGTCGCCGCGAGCTATGGCGTGGCCTATCACGCCAAGCCCAAGGCCCGCGCCGCCGCCAACGGTGCGATCGACCGCGGTGATCTGACCGACGTGCTGCGGCTGCTTGGAATTCCAGAAAGCGAATGGAATTAGGGCTTTAGCTGATGATTGCACCCTATTGACATTTCTGTAAGTAGTTCGCATTATCGACCGTGCCATGAACATGATGACCGCACCGCTCGAAGTCCGGCCCTCGCTGCGCCAGGCTCACGTCAATTTCGCCGATCCGGATCTGCCGCTGATGCTGCCGGGCCGGCCCGAGATGCGCTATGACCTGCCCAAAGCCTGGCGCAATTTCCGCGAGCTGGTGAAGGACAAGGAAGACACTTCCAAGGTCACCCCGATTTTCGAAGCGCTCCCCTGGCGCGGGGTTTACGATGCGGCAATCAGCTTCCTGAAGACCGAGCGTGCGCAGGAAATCCGCCGCAAGGAGCCTTCGCTGATGAAGCTCCTCGACGATCACGAAACGCTGCGCAAGATGCCCGAGGGCAGTCTGGCCCATGTCTATTGTGACTTCATGGAGCGTGAAGGCCTTTCGGCCCACGGGCTGGTCGATGAACTCGACGCAAATCGTCCGCTCGACTTCTACTGGGAAGACCAGGTTACCTGGTACTTCAACCGGATGCGTGACACGCATGACCTGATGCACATCCTGTCCGGTTTCGGCCGCGATGCATTGGGTGAGCAATGCGTGCTGGCCTTCACCTACAGCCAGCAGCCGAGCCCGGCCCACCTGTTCCTGGGTTATGCCGGGGCGGTTGAGATTGCCAAGCGCAAGACCGTGAAGGTCCCGGTGTTCCGCGCGGTTCGCGAAGCGCAGAAGATGGGCAAGGCTTGCCCGCGCCTGGTCGAAATGTGCATTACGGATCTGCTGCCGCTGCCGATCGAGGAAGTCCGCGCGAAACTCAACATCAAGCCGCCGAGCTACTACCAGCAGGCGCACGCGATGTGGCGGGCGGCGGGGATCGATCCCTATGATCTGATGGCGCCGGCCCAGCAGGCCGCCTGATCAGTCAGCCTAACGCAGGTCCTTGCGGATCACCAGCTTAAGGCCGGACCAGACTTCGTCCACCGCGCAGACCTTGGTATCGACCAGGCCGAGCGGCAGGCAGACTTCGCGGATCGTGTCCTCGGTGATGTCGGTCGGGACCTTTGCGGCCTTTTTCGGCCAGCTCACCCAGATCTGACCATCGGGTGCGATCTGGTGGCGCAGCGCGCCCAGCCGCGCTTCCAGTACTGCGCGCTCCGTTACGAAAATATGTGCGGCGTCGATCCCTTCGGCCGGGTCGGCGATGAAGTACAACTCCAGCGCATATTCGTCGATTTCATCGGCAACGGTTTCGGGCATGGCATCGAACCACACCCGCATCCCGTCACGCAGGTTCAGCTTCCTGGCCAGCGGCGTGCCGGAATAGCCTGTGGTCACAATCGCCCCTTTGATCGTCACCCCGGACTTGATCCGGGGCTGGGCTTTTCTTCGGCGAGCCAATCGCCGAACGCAAGCGCTGAAAAGGCAGCCAAGCCCCGGGTCAAGCCCGGGGTGACGAAAAATGAGTGGTCGGTGCCTAGCCTTCCATCCAGTCGCGGAAGAAGCGCTCGTTCGCCTCACGCAGGGCGCTCAGCTTGACCGGCTGGCCATTGATCACCAGTGCATCGCCGCCAACTGTACCGATCTTTTCGAACGGTACCTTGCTACGGTCGAGCGGCTTGTCGGCCGGATACGTCACCAGGTAGCGCGACTGGGTCTCGTTGAAGGCGAAGGCCGTATCCATCGGATCGATCGCCGCACCCAGGTTGCCGGCCAGCGCCATTTCCGCGACCGCGACCAGCAGACCGCCGTCGCTGATGTCGTGGACCGCGGTCACCGCGCCATCGGCGATCAGCTGGCGGATCACTTCGGCGTGGAAGCGCTCATCACCCAGGTCAACCTTGGGCGGATCGCCGTCCTCACGGCCATGGATCTCGCGCAGCCACAGCGACTGGCCGAGTTCCGGATAGCTTGGGCCAATGATCGCCAGGCATTCACCCTCGGCCTTGAAGGCGATGGTTGCCATGATTTGGTGATCGGCCATCAGCCCGACACCGCCAATCGCGGGCGTGGGGAGGATCGCCGAGCCGCCGCCGGTCGCCTTGCTCTCGTTATAGAGGCTGACGTTGCCCGAAACGATCGGATAGTCGAGCGCGCGGCAGGCATCGCCCATGCCGCGCAAGGCTTCGACGATCTGCGCCATGATTTCGGGCCGCTGCGGGTTGGCGAAGTTCAGGCAATTGGTAATCGCCAGGGGCTTGGCCCCAACTGCTGAGATATTGCGGTAAGTTTCGGCGACGGCCTGCTTGCCGCCTTCATAGGGATCGGCATAGCAATAGCGCGGGGTGCAATCGGTGCTGATCGCCAGCGCCTTCTTCGTCCCGTGAATGCGCACCACCGCCGCGTCACCGCCGCTCTTCTGAAGGGTGTCGGCGCCAACCTGGCTGTCATACTGCTCCCAGATCCAGCGCCGGCTGGCGAGATCGGGGCAGGCCATCAGCTTGAGCAGGTCCGCGCCCAGGTCTGCGCTCTGCGGGATCTCGCCCAGCGGCTTGACCTTGGCCCAGGCCTTGTACTCCGCCAGGCTCAGCGCCGGGCGGTTATACAGCGGGGCGTCCTCGGCCAGGGGCCCGAGCGGAATGTCGCAGACGGTCTCGCCTTGCCAGGTCAGTACCATGTGGCCGGTGTCGGTCACTTCGCCGATCACGGCAAAGTCCAGCTCCCACTTGCGGAAGATCGCCTCGGCCATGGCTTCCTTGCCGGGCTTGAGCACCATGAGCATCCGCTCCTGGCTTTCGCTCAGCATCATTTCGTAGGGCGTCATGCCCTCTTCCCGGCACGGCACCTTGTCCATATCGAGGATGATGCCGGCCTTGCCGTTGGTCGCCATTTCGACCGAGCTCGAGGTCAGGCCCGCCGCGCCCATATCCTGGATCGCGACGATTGCGTCGGTCGCCATCAGTTCGAGGCAGGCCTCGATCAGCAGCTTTTCGGTGAAGGGATCGCCGACCTG
>DKII01000158.1:0-11084 GCA_002454125.1 Novosphingobium sp. UBA6722 | reverse complement strand
CCGTCGCGGCCGGTCTTGGAGCCGACATAGACGATCGGGTTGCCGATCCCGGTGGCGGCCGAATAGAAGATCTTGTCGGTATCGGCGATCCCCACGGTCATCGCATTGACCAGGATGTTGCCGTCATAGGCCTGGTGGAAGTTGGTTTCCCCGCCCACGGTCGGCACGCCCACGCAGTTGCCATAGCCGCCAATGCCCGCGACGACGCCCTGGACCAGGCTCTTCATCTTGGGATGGTCGGGCCGGCCAAAGCGCAGCGCGTTCATGTTCGCCACCGGACGCGCGCCCATGGTGAACACGTCGCGCAGAATGCCGCCAACGCCCGTTGCCGCGCCCTGGTAAGGCTCGATGTAGCTGGGGTGGTTGTGGCTCTCCATCTTGAAGATGGCGGCCTGACCATCACCGATATCGATCACGCCGGCATTTTCGCCGGGGCCACAGATCACCCAGGGCGCCTCGGTCGGCAGCTTCTTGAGGTGGATCCGGCTCGATTTGTAAGAGCAATGCTCGGACCACATCACCGAGAAGATGCCCAGCTCGACCAGGTTCGGCTCGCGCCCCAGGGCGTGCAGCACGCGCTGGTATTCATCCTCGGACAGCCCGTGCTGGGCGACGATTTCGGGAGTAATCTCGGCCATGGGCGGCCCTTAGCGCCCACCTGCGGCGAAGGCTAGCCCGCGAGGATATCTTCCCCACCTTCGAGGAAGGCGTCGATCAACTTCGGCGTTTCATCACTGTCGACCAGCGTACCCATGAACTCGCTCGCCGCCGTCAGCAAACCCTGTTCAAGCGTTTCACCCGCTGCAACTTGCCGCGCCATTCGCTTCGCCGCGGCGACGGCATGGGGCGGATTGGCCGCCAGCTCTGCCGCGATTTCAAGCGCGCGGTCGAGGGCGGAGGGAACAACTTCATCGACCAGACCAATCCGCAGCGCCTCGTCTGGCCCGACCACGCGGCCGCGCATGACCATCTCGCGGGCTCGTGACAGGCCAACGGTCCGGGCCAGCAGTTGCAGTCCGCCAACGCCCGGGATGATGCCGAGGCGGGTTTCGGGCAGGCCGATCGTGTAATCGCCAGTCTCCGCGATGCGCATGTCGCAGCACAGCGCGAACTCGCAGCCACCGCCCATGCAGATGCCATTGATCGCCGCAATCGTCGGCTTGTCGCAAGCGAGCATCAGATCGATCAGGGCATAGACCGGTGAAGCCGCGCGGTCGGCGCCCGGCTGGATCGCTCCGGCTCGCAGCGCACCCTTGACTGCCTTGATCTCGCCGACGTCATAGTGCCGGATGAACACCCCAGGCAGGCCGCCGGTAAAGACTACCACGCGGATTTCCGGAGCGGCGAGGGCATCCTGCAACGCGACAAGCAGTTCCGCCGCATTGCTGGCATTCATATAGCCGCGCGGTGGATTGGTGAGGGTGATGATCCGGACCGCGCCGCGATCGCTGGTGGTCACCTGGCTCATGACTGGATGCTTTCACTTTTGCCCATCCACCAGGCGACCAGCGTCGCCAGGCCATAGGCAAAGAAGGCCAGCAGGCTGGTTCCGACGGTCACTTCCGGTTCGACGGGGCCGAACCAGTTGACCGCCTGGAGTGCGAGCAGCACCACGGCGAGCACCGCCACCCGTAGCGGGGCAGGGCGGCGCACCTTGGCATACCACCAAAGCGCGCCCAACGTGATGCCCAGTTCCAGCGGCATCTCGATCATCGGATGGTTCCAAAGACCAAAGCCCAGCTTGGGCGGGCTGCCAGCGAGGGTCAGGTCGGGCACGTGCACCAGCAGGTCGAGGAACCAGTGCGACAGCACCACCGCACCGCCGATCAGCGCGGCGGTCCGGTCCTTGCTGCCCAGCCAGATCAGCCCGGCAAACACCGCTGCAAACCCCGCCGAGCCTAGCAGGCTGTGGGTGAGCGGCATGTGATAGAGGTCCATCGGGTTCATCACGCTGATCCCGGGGGAAACGCGCATGTGCTCCACGCCCGCCAGCAACAGGCCGAAGAAGGCCCAGTCAACCAGCTGCGCCGCGATGAACAGCGTGCCGATCTTCGGCGCGCGCCTGCTCGCGGCGGCGGCGGCGAGGGCCGGGGCCCAGTGACCGATGAACATGGCTTTCCCCCTCCCAAATGAACCCTATTGCATGGCGAGCTTCTGCACCGCGAAGACGGCCAGCCCGCTGGCCAGCGCCGTGGCCGAGGCGCCCCAGGCGATGTCGATCAGCGTCATCTGCGTTGACCAGACCTTGAGCGTGGCCTGGTTCGTCAGGTCATAGGTGGCATAACAGAGCGCCCCCAGCAGCGCGCCGTTCAGCACCCCATAGGGCACCCCCTGGGCCAGACCCGGGCGGACCGCGAACCAGACCATGCCGGCGATGTAAAGCGCGTAGAACACCAGTGCCGGGACCATCCGGAAATTGTCAGCCAGCAATTCCCCGATCAGCGGCCGGTAAAGATTCGGCGCCGCCCAGCGTAGCCACAGCGCATCCAGCACGCCAAAGGCCACAGCCGCAGTCACGTAAGCGGTAATCCACTGCATCGACATTCTCCTTTGCCGATCAGCTTGACCGGCGTGGGCTGCGCGGTCAATGCTGCGCGGCGATGAGCGAGGACAATTCCGATATCGCCGCCCTGAGCTTCGAAGACGCGCTGCGCGCGCTGGAAGACATCGTGCGCAAGCTGGAGGGTGGGGAAGTGCCACTCGACAGTTCGATCGCGCTTTATGAGCGGGGTGAGAAACTGCGGCAGCACTGCCAGGCCCGGCTCGATGCAGCGCAGCTCAAGATTGAGCAGATCATTGCCGGAGCCGACGGCCTCGCCGCCGGCACCCGACCGTTCGATTCCGAAGCTGGACGCTGATCCGATGGCGGGCAAGGCAACGCCCCTGCTGGCCGAGGCCATCCAGGACATCGGCAGCGATGTCGCCGCGCTATTCGATGCCTTGCTGCCGGTCCCCGAAGATCCGCGCGCCAGGCTGGTCGAGGCGATGCGATATGCCCTGCTGGGCGGCGGCAAGCGGCTGCGGCCCCTGCTGGTAACGGCAACGGCCGCGCTTTACGGGGTGGATCGTTCAGCCGCGCTGCGGGTCGGCTGTGCGATCGAGGCGATCCACGTCTATTCGCTGGTCCATGATGACCTGCCGTGCATGGACGACGATGCCCTGCGCCACGGCAAGCCGACCACGCACCTGGCCTTTGACGAGGCTACGGCCGTGCTGGCCGGCGATGCCCTGCATGACTTCGCGTTCGAGATCCTGGCCGATCACGCCACCAGCGCGGACCCGTTTGTCCGGGCGGAGCTGATTCAGGTGCTGGCGACGTCAAGCGGCTGGAACGGCATGGCCGGCGGTCAGATGATGGACATGGTCGCCGAAACCACCACCTTCGACCTACACACCATCACCAAGCTGCAGCAATTGAAGACCGGCGCCCTGCTGGGCGCAGCGGTGGAGCTTGGGGCGGTGCTGGGGCGGGTGCCGCAAGAGGGGCGGGCCCACCTGCGCGGCTATGCCCGCGATATCGGCCTCGCCTTCCAGATTGCCGACGATCTGCTCGATCACGAGGGCGATGCCGAAAAGGCCGGCAAGGCGGTGGGCAAGGATGCTGCGGCCGGCAAGGCCACCTTCGTTTCGCTGCTCGGCCCGGACCGGGCGCGCGATCAGGCGCGGATGCTGGTTGATCAGGCCATTGCGCACCTGGGCCAGCATGGGGCAGAGGCGGACCTGCTGCGTGATCTCGCGCGGTTCATTGTGGAGAGGGACCACTGATGGAACGGGTTGGGGTATATCCGGGGACGTTCGACCCGATCACGCTGGGTCACATGGACATCATCGCTCGCGGCGCCAGGCTCGTTGACCGGCTGATCATCGGGGTCACCACCAACATCGCCAAATCGCCGATGTTTTCCGATCCTGAGCGGATCGCCATGGTCAAGCGCGAGGTGGCAGCCCTGGGCGTCACCAATATCGAGGTGGTCGGCTTCAATTCGCTGCTGATGGATTTTGCTGACAGCCAGGGCGCATCGGTCGTGGTCCGCGGCATTCGCGGGGTCACCGATTTCGAATACGAGTACCAGCTCACCGGCATGAACCGCCAGCTCAACAGCCGGGTTGAGACGATCTTCCTGATGGCCGACGTCTCGCTTCAGCCGATCGCCTCGCGCCTGGTGAAGGAGATCGCGGTCTATGGCGGCGATATCTCCAAGTTCGTCACCCCGACGGTTTGCGCCGACGTTCTGTCGCAAATTGCCAAGGCGGGTGGACCGCGCGGCTCATAGTCTTTCACCGTTCATTGCCACGACAGCCTGACGCCGCTATCCCGCGCCAGCACGAGCGACCCTCCAGTTTCCGAGACCTGATTTGATGATCCGAGCCAAGCTTGCCACCGTTGCCCTGGGCCTGGCCCTGTTTGCCGTCCCCGGCCTCGCCAAGGACAAGACCCCGCCGGCCCCGGCGGCTCCGGTCCTGAGTGCGGTGATCAATCCCGATCCGGCCGTTGAGCCCGAGAATATCCTGGCGCTTGACCTCTCGAACGGCGGCCGTGTGCTGATCCGGCTGATGCCGGCCTGGGCCCCCGGCCATGTCGAGCGGATCAAGACCCTGGCCGCGCAGGGCTTTTACAACGGGATCATTTTCCACCGCGTCATCGATGGCTTCATGGCGCAGACTGGTGACCCGACGGGGACCGGGCAGGGCGGTTCGCCGCTGCCGGACCTGAAGGCCGAGTTCAATTACATCCCGCACGTGCGCGGTTCGGTCTCGATGGCCCGCACCGATCAGCCGGACACGGCCAACAGCCAGTTCTTCATCGTCTTCTACCCGCGCTTTGCGCTAGATCACCGCTACACCAACTTCGGCCGTGTGATCGCCGGCATGGACTATGTCGACGCGATCGAGCGGGGCGAACCGCCGGCCAACCCGACCAAGATCGTCCAGGCCTCGCTGCTGAGCGAGGGCAAGCCGCGTCCGGCAGCGCCCGCTGCGGCGGCACCGGCGGCAATCTCGGCCGATATGCTCAGCCAGTCGAAGTCGAACTAGGCCGCATAGCCTACTTGACCGCACCCCGTGCCCCGCTAGGGCGCGGCCATGCGCGTTGACCTGTTCGATTTCGAGCTTCCTACTGACCGGATAGCCCTGCGGCCGGCCCGCCCGCGCGATGCCGCGCGGCTGCTGTTCGTGCCGGGGCAGGGGGACTTTGCCGACAAGGGCGTGTTGGACCTGCCCAGTCTGCTCGAACCGGGTGACGTGCTGGTCTTCAATGACACCCGGGTCATTCCGGCCCAGCTTGAAGGCTATCGCGGGGCGGCCCGGATCGGCGCAACGCTGCACAAGCGGATCGATCTGCGCCGCTGGCAGGCCTTCATCCGCAACGGCAAGCGACTGAAGCCCGGTGATACCATCGAATTCGCCGCCGGGGTCAGTGCTCTGGCCGAGGAGCGCCATGCCGACGGCTCCTGGACTCTGGCTTTTGCGGGCGAGGAGCCCGTCGAAGTATTGCTCGACCGGGCCGGGCAGGTCCCGCTGCCGCCCTATATCGCGGGCAAGCGCGCTATCGATGAGGCTGACAAGTCCGACTACCAGACGATGTTCGCTGCCAAGGATGGCGCCGTCGCCGCGCCGACCGCTGCGCTGCACTTCACGCCAAGGCTGATGGAAGCCCTGGCAGCGCGCGGGATCGGGCATGAGACGCTGACACTGCATGTCGGCGCCGGCACGTTCCTGCCGGTCAAGGCTGACGATACCGCCGACCACCAGATGCACGCCGAATGGGGCGTGATCAGCGCCGAGACTGCCGCGCGTCTGAATGCCGTACGCACGCGGGGTAATCGGATTGTCGCAGTGGGCACGACCAGCCTGCGCTTGCTTGAAAGCGCGGCGGATGCGGACCGGGTGATCCACCCGTTCGAGGGCGACACGGCGATCTTCATCACCCCCGGCTATCGCTTCAAGGGGATCGACGGGCTGGTGACCAACTTCCACCTGCCCAAATCGACCCTGTTCATGCTGGTTTCAGCGCTAATGGGGCTGGAGCGGATGCAGGCGGCCTATGCCCATGCCATCGCGAACGAATACCGGTTCTATTCCTATGGTGACAGTAGCCTGTTGCTGCCTGTGGATTGACTGGGTGTTGGGCTAACTGCTGCATTGCCAGCGGCGCGTTAACTCCGCAGGGTAAGCCCTTGTCTGATGCGGGCTTGTCGGCGTTATGTGTAAGTTGAAATTGATGGCAGCGGCGCTGCTGGCTGGTTGCTCGATGGGCGCAGCAGCGCGTCTGCCGGTGATCGACATGCACGTGCACGCGCTGGCCGCCGATGACCAGGGGCCGCCGCCGATGGCGATGTGCACGCCGATAAATCCGATGCCGACCTGGGATATGTCCAAGCCGCTGTTGCAGAACTTCATCACGCCGTTCAAGCAGCCCGCCTGCGCCGATCCGATCTGGTCACCCATGACCGATGCCGAATTGATGAAGCGTTCACTGGAAGTGATGGAGCGCAACAACGTCTACGGCGTGGTCAGCGGGCGGTTCCGCATGGTCTCCGAATGGCGCAAGGCCTCGCCCGACCGAGTCATCCCCAGCCTGACGCCCGAATTCCCGCTCAAGCCCGGCCTGGCCGAGGAGCTGAAGGGCGGCAAGGCAAGTGGAATTCTGGCCGTGATTGGCGAACTGGGCTTTCAATATGACGGCGTGGCGGTCACCGATCCGACGCTTGAGCCGCTGTGGGCGGCAGCGGAAGCCAACGACATCCCGGTTGCCGTCCATTTCGGACCTGGACCGCCGGGGGTGGCCTACATGCCTGGGTCGGGCTACCGGGCCAAGCTATCGAGCCCGCTCGCGCTGGAAAATGTGCTGGTCAGGCACCCCAAGCTGCGCGTCAATATCATGCACGCCGGCTTTCCGATGCTCGATGATACGCTGGCGCTGCTCTACGCGCATCCGCAGGTCTATCTGGACACTGGCGTGATCGTCTACACCCAGCCCCGGCCGGCGTTTTACCGCTATTTGCAGGCGCTGGTTGATGCCGGCTTCGGGCAGCGGGTGATGTTCGGATCGGACCAGATGGTCTGGCCCGAAGCGATCGAGCGGTCGATCAAGGTGATCGAGGAAGCGCCTTTCCTTAGCCCGGAGCAGAAGCGCGACATTCTCTATAACAACGCGGCCCGCTTCCTGCGGCTGGATCAGGCTACGATTGCCAAGCATCACGCTGGATAGGCCCTGATCAGCCGTCATGAATTCCCGGCTTGCTACCGGGCGCCGGTTCGGCTCTGATCTCCGCTGCACAAGGCCGATACATGGCCAGGCGGAGGGGGAATGTTCATGACAGAGACGAATGCGGCGCCCGCCGCGGCGCCTGGGCCGCTGGCCGGGCTGGGGATCGTAGCCATCGTCGTGGTGGCGGTGGTGGCCTGGGCGATCATCGGGACTGCCCTATTTTCCGAAGTTTCGCTGTTCGGCGGGTTCCTGCTGTTGTGGCATTGGGCCAATCTGGAAGCTCTGGAGATCAAGCGCTTGCCGGCAACGATTGCCGGGGCACTGGTCGGCATCGGACTGGCCTGGCAGGTGGTCTACCTGACCGGCAAGATGGGCAGCAACGGCACGATCCTGGGCCTGCTGATCATGGTTGCGGCGATTTATGTGCAGGTCATCAACCTGCTGCCGTTCCTGTTCAACGCGGCCGCCATGCTGTTCCTGACCGTTGCGGCAGCACCGCTGATCCAGCTCAAGATCGATTTCGTTGAACTGGCCCTGGCGACCGCGGTCAGCGGGCTGTTCTTCGGGGTCTTCGTCGAGGCGATCAAGCGGATCGCGGCCAAGTTCATGCCAGCGGCGGGCTAGCGCGCAAAGAGGGTGCGCGGGTCGATCACCCGGTCGATCAGCGCGTCATCCTGCGGCAACTGTCCATCGAGCATCAGCATGGCCAGGCCATGGACCACTGCCCAGGCCTGGACCATCAGCCGCTGGGCGCCGGCCGCGTCGCCGCCGACCGCGTGTAGCGCCCGGTCTTGCAGCAAACGGGCGGCAAGGTTGTCGCCAAAGATCGAGGGGCCGACATCGCGGCATTGCCCGAAGACCAGGCGGAACAGCGCCGGGTTGGCGAGCGCCCAGCGGACATAAGCCCGGCCGGTTGCACCAAAGGCATCGCTGTTGCCCTCCGTGCCGGCTGCGGCGGCTTGCTGGTACTGGCCCAGTTGCTCGATCCCTTCAGCCGCCAGCGCAGCCAGCAATGCCTGCTTGTCGGGGAAATGGCGATAGACGGCCGTCGGCGATACGCCGACTTCGCGGGCGAGGGCGCGCAGCGAGAGTTCCTCGATCGGTGCGGATTCCAGAGCCTTCAGCCCGGCATCGACCAGCGCAGTGCGCAGATCGCCGTGGTGATAGGAGCGGGTTTGGGGCAATGTTGACACTGTTACCATAGCTGCTATGTTTACGCCATAAACATTAAGCGGAGATTCGCATCATGGCAAGCGCAGTCGAGACTGTTATTCGCAGCGTCGTCACCAAGGGCATCACGGCCGTCGCCAGTTTCAACCGTGCGCGCCAGGACGCCGAGCAGCAGCATCCCTTCCTGACCGGCATCCACACCCCGATGACCGAGGAACGGACGCTGACCGACCTCAAGGTCACCGGCACGATCCCGGCCGAACTGTCGGGCCGCTATGTCCGCATCGGCCCCAACCCGTTCAAGCCCGATCCGCGCGGCCACCACTGGTTCATCGGTGACGGCATGGTCCACGGCGTGCGGCTGAAGGACGGCAAGGCGCTGTGGTACCGCAACCGCTATATCCGCAGCCAGACGCTGGAAGCGCAGGGCGGGCCCAAGGCGGCACCAGGCCCGCGGCGCGGGCGGCGCGATCTGGTCAACACCAATGTGATTCAGCACAATGGCCAGACCCTGGCGATCGTCGAGGCTGGGTCCTTCCCGGCGCAGCTCAATGACGAGCTTGAGACGGTCACCTACACCGATTTCGGCGGCACCCTGCACGTGCCGTTCACCGCGCACCCGCACGAGGACCCGCTAACCGGCGAGCTGCATGCGATCACTTACGACGCCATGACCCCTAACACCGTCTGGCACGTGGTGGTTTCCAAGGACGGCAAGGTGCTGCGCGAAGAGCCGATCCCGGTGGAGCACGGCCCGTCGATCCACGAATGCGCGATTACCCAGCAGTATGTGCTGGTATTCGATCTGCCGGTGACCTTTTCGATGAAGGCGATGCTCGCTGGTGAGCAATTCCCCTTTGCCTGGAACCCGGCGCACCGCGCCCGCGTTGGCCTGCTCCCGCGTCAGGGCAATGCGGCTGACATCGTGTGGTGCGATGTCGATCCCTGCTATGTCTTCCACGTCAGCAATGCCTTTGACGCCGCCGACGGCAAGGTGATCGTCGACATGTCGGTTCACGAAACGATGTTTGCTGGCGGTCCCGAGGGTCCCAACGGCAAGCCGCTGGGCATGGAGCGCTGGACGATCGATCCGGCGGCCGGGAAGGTCCAGCGCCAGACGCTCGACAGCGCGCCGCAGGAATTCCACCGCCCTGACGAGCGCTTCTTCGGCCAGCCCTATCGCTATGCCTGGTCGATGGGCCTGCCGAGCGAGGAGGATGTCGGCTTCCTGGGTGAGGCGCCGATCTATCGCTATGACCTGGAGACGGGTGAGCGCAGCCAGCATGATTTCGGCCCAGGCCGGGTGCCTGGCGAATTCGTCTTTGTCCCGCGCTCTGCCGATGCGCCAGAGGGCGATGGTTGGGTGATGGGCTATGTGATCGACGCTGTGAACGAGACGACCGATCTGGTCATTCTCGATGCCGCCAACATTGCCGCACTGCCGGTCGCCTCGGTTCACATTCCGCACCGCATCCCACCGGGCTTCCACGGCAATTGGCTGCCCGACGCTTGATTTCGAACAAGACATCCGCCCTCCGCTGCGGCTAACCTGCGCAGCGGAGGGATGGATGATCAATCAAGCAGGCCAAAGCGCAATCGAAGCGCGGCTGGAGCGCGCCGCTGAAGTTATGGGTGATCTGACCGCGCCGGTCATGGCGGAGTATTATCGCCGTTACCCGGATGCCCGCGCCAGCTTTGCCCATCACGCCCCGCACGGGCCGGAGCGGCTTGAGGCCGAGATGGTCGGCAACACACTTTATTACGTGATGACCTGGTTCGAATCGCCGACCGAGGCGCAAATCTATTTCGATACCTCGGTCCCGCACCACCGGGTGGCGCTGGATGTACCGCCGGACTGGTTCCGGGGATTGATCGAGACGCTGATCGATGTGATCGAAGCCGGGGTGCCAGCGATCGATGCGGCTGAACAGCATGCCTGGGATGACGTGCGTGCGGCACTGGTCGGGCTGGTCGAGCGCAACCGTTTCGTCTAGCGGGTGCGGCCATGACCGCGCCGCGCTTCCAGTTCGAGATCCACGCCACCGATGGCAAGGCCCGCACCGGCACGATCCGGATGCGGCGGGGGGAGATTCGCACGCCCGCCTTCATGCCGGTCGGCACGGCGGCCACGGTAAAAGCAATGAAGCCCGAGAGCGTGCGGGCGACCGGCGCCGATATCCTGCTCGGCAATACCTATCACCTGATGCTGCGCCCCGGTGCGGAGCGGGTCGCGCGGCTGGGCGGGCTGCACAAGTTCATGAACTGGGACCGCCCGATCCTGACCGACAGCGGCGGATATCAGGTGATGAGCCTGTCCGACCTGCGCAAGATCACGGAAGAGGGCGTGACCTTCAAGAGTCACCTCGATGGCAGCCGGCACTTGCTGACCCCTGAGCGCTCGATGGAAATCCAGCGGCTGCTCGGTAGCGATATCGTCATGGCTTTCGACGAATGCCCGCGCGCCGATGCGCCCTATGAGATCATCGCCCAATCGATGCGGATGTCGATGCGCTGGGCCGCGCGCAGCCGCGCCGGGTTCGACAGCGGCGCGGAGCACGCCGAACGCTCGGCCCTGTTCGGGATCCAGCAGGGCGCGCTGAACGAAGACCTGCGCCGCGCCGCCAATCCCGATTCGCCGTTGAAGGGCGAGGCCAACCTGCTGGTCATGCCCAACATCGACGCGGCCAACATCTCCTACAACCTG
>DKII01000105.1:23543-36876 GCA_002454125.1 Novosphingobium sp. UBA6722 | reverse complement strand
GGGCTAGTCGCGGCGTCCCCGGATTGTGCCTTGTACCGGCTGGGAGAGCGCGCGCTGGCCGCCTGAACGGACCCAGGTTAGCACGATCTTAACTCTAACTGCCCTAGGTTATAGCGTATTTCTCTGGGGGCAGCGTCTTGCGTCGATTTACCGAGATTGCCGTGTCGTGGCGATTGGCGCTGCTGTTTGGCGTGCCGATGGCGATCCTCGCGGCCATGTTGCTGGCCGAGCGTGCCGGCCTGGGCGGTGAGGCCTGGCATGGCGTTGTGCTGCTCGCCGGCATCCTGCTCTATGGTATCGCCGCCGCTGTCTTCGTCTGGCGGGAATGGTACGAACGCCAGCGTCTTGAGCGCATGGCGTTGACCGATAGCCTCTGCGGCCTGCCCAATCGCCGCGCCCTGCATGCCGAATCTGCTGGTGAGCAGGCTGACGATGCCGAGCTGGCGATTGCCCTGCTCGATCTCGACGGGTTCAAGCTGATCAATGACTTCTATGGCCATTCGGTCGGTGACCGCGCGGTGAAGGCCTTCGCTGCAATCCTGGTCGAACTGTGCGGCGATAGTGCGCGCGCTTACCGCCTTGGTGGTGATGAGTTTGCCATCGTTGCCAAGGGACCGCTTGCGGGGAACATCCTTGAAGGCGTCTGCCGACGCGTCCTGGCGCGGCTTGCCAGTCCGGTGATGGTCGAGGATCGTGCGATTGGTCTGGGTGCCAGCGTTGGTCTGGCGCGCGCGCAAGCGGGGCAAGGGGTCACGTCCTCAAGCCTACTCCGCCAGGCGGATGTCGCCACAAGCGTGGCCAAGGCGCGCGGCAAGGGCCGCTTGACCTGGTTCAGCGAAGACTTTGACCGCGATCGTGCCGAGCATCAGGCGATCGACCTTGATCTGCGTGCCGCGCTTGATCGGGAAGAGCTGCAAGTCCACTACCAGCCTTTGATTGACAGCGGCACCGGCCGGGTCACGGCTGTGGAAGCGCTGCTCCGCTGGGAGCGCCCCGACGGCCTGCGGATCGGGCCAGACAAGTTCATTCCGATTGCCGAGGAAACCGGCCTGATCGAAGCGATCGGCCTCTGGGTCCTGCGCCGGGCCTGCCGTGATGCCCGTGATTGGGACGGGATCAAGGTCTCGGTGAACGTATCGGTCGCCCAGCTCAGGAACACCCAGTTCCCGCTCCAGCTCGGCCAGATCCTGGAAGAGACCGGCTTTCCGGTCGAACGGCTTGAGCTGGAGCTGACCGAAACCTTCCTGGTCGGTGATCCGCTGGTTGCTGGACGCAATCTTGAGATGCTACGTGATTTCGGGGTGGGAATCGTCCTCGACGATTACGGCACCGGCTATGCTTCAATCGGCTTTTTGCGCCGGTTCCGCTTCGAGAAGCTCAAGCTCGACCGTTCGCTGATTGTCGATGCGGCGGGCGACAGCGCAACCCGGACGGTCATGTCTTCCAGCGTTACAATGGCCAAGGCCCTCGGCATGCAGGTGACGGCCGAGGGGATCGAGACCGAGCTCCAGGCATCGCTGGCCCGGAATGCCGGCTGCGACCAGATGCAGGGCTGGCTCTATTCGAAGGCTGTTCCTGCCGCCGAGCTTGAGCGGCAACTGGCCGCTCAGGACGAACAGCTTGCCAAGATTGAACATCTTCCCCTGCGGCAGGATGCCGCGAAGAAGCTAGGATGAGTGACATGTCTGCCAATTCCGGTGCCAAAAGCTGGTTTGTCAATCTCACCGTGGCCGCCAAGCTGCGGGTGCTGATCATCGCTTCGAACATTGTGACCGTGCTGGTCGGCGGTGTCTGTGCCGGCACCCTGGTCAGTATGGGGGCGCATTGGGGTGTGATCGCCCTGCCGCTGACTGTGGCGGGGCTGAGCGTGGTCTATGGGTTCACCATGGGCAAATATGTCACTGAAAAAGTGATCAAGCCGTTCGAGGACCTGACCGACGGCATGAACAAGATCGCCGACGGGATCTACGATCTGGAAGTCCGCCACACCGAGCGCGAGGATGAGATTGGTCAGATGTGCCGCTCGCTCGAAAAGGCCAAGAAAGCCTCATTCCTGCTCAAGGAATTGCGCGAGGAGGGGCAGCGGCAGCAGGAGCTGCACGATCGCCAGTTGAGCGAACTCGCCGCCCGATTTGAACGGCAGATCAGCGATATCGTCAACGGCGTGGCTGCGGCCTCGTCACAGCTGGAATCGACCGCCACGGCAATGGCTCACACAGCCGAAGTCTCGGCCAACCAGTCGGGCACCGTCGCCGAAGCCATGGATAGCGCGGCAGCCGGGGTGACCGCGGCCGCTGCCGCCACCGATGAATTTTCGCTCTCGATCAACGAGATAAGCCGCCAGGCTTCCGGCTCGGCCGAACTGGCCCGCAAGGCTGCGGATTCGACCCGTCAGGCCGATGCCAAGATCGGTGCCCTGGCTGAATCGGCCGCCGAGGTTGGGCAGATCGTTGAACTGATTTCCTCGATCGCGCAGCGCACCAACCTGCTGGCACTCAACGCCTCGATCGAGGCTGCACGTGGCGGCGAGGCCGGGCGCGGCTTTGCAGTGGTGGCAGCGGAAGTGAAGGAACTTGCCGCCCAGACCGCCAAGGCAACCGAACGCGTTGCGGTGCAGATCCAGAAGATTCAGGAAGACACCAGTCTCAGCGTCAACTCGCTCAAGTCGATCGCACGTCAGATCAGCGATCTTGAGGTGACTTCGGTTTCAATCGCCGCGGCGGTCGATCAGCAGTCTGCCGCCGGCAAGGATCTGGCGCGCAGCATTGATATTGCCGCTCGGAGCACCGAACGGGTGTCGAGCTCGATCGGCCAGGTTCGCACCGGGTCGATCGCAACCGGCGCTGCAGCCGCCCAGGTGCTGACCTCGTCGAGCGAGCTAAAGCACCAGTCGGCCGCCTTGCGCAGCCAGGTCGACGATTTCCTGAATCACGTTCGCAAGGCAGCGTGAGGGCCACAGTCCAGTCGCAATTTCGTGATTGGGGGGGAGTGGTGCCCGGAGGCGGATTCGAACCACCGACACGCGGATTTTCAATCCGCTGCTCTACCAACTGAGCTATCCGGGCAACGCTTCCTGAAGTGACCGTTGCGGCCGCTTCGCGTCAGGAAGCGCGCCTATGGCGAAGCGAAGGCGGCTTGGCAAGAGCCTTTCAGGCCTTTCCTTCTTCCTCATCGAGGGCCGGCGGGCCGGGCAGGGCATAGCCATCGTCCAGCCACCGCATCAGGTCGCGGTCCTTGCAGCGGGTAGAGCAGAACGGCGCATGTTCGGCGCTGCGGGGCTTGCCGCAAAGTGGGCACTTGCGAACGGCGGAGCTGGTCATGCCTGCAGCGCCTGGGCGAAACCGCCGTCAAGCGCAAGACCGGCATCGACATGCCAGCGTACCGTGCGACCAGTCCGACGCGACAATTGGTCCAGCCATTCCTCAGACATGGCGGCCCGGACAGCAGGATGGGCGGTCACCAGCAGCGCAGCGCCTGGCTCTGCCACGTGCTCAGCGCGGCGCAGCAGCATACGTGCGGCCGCACCGGCCCGGTTACCCGCCAGCCGGTGCAGCAGCGATGGACGCTCGAGCCGGGCAACCAACTGGACCAGGCCAAACCCGTTCATCGCGGTTCGTTCATGCGGCCAGCCATTCAGCGCGGCTGCCAATGCTGCATCGACAGCCTGGCGATCTGTCTTGTCGGACAGGGTGGGAAAATCGATCGCGATCGATCCGGCCAGATCCATGCGGCGAACTGCCATGGCAAGTGCCGGCACAGCCGCCAGCGCGAGACCGCGCGGTGGCAGATCACCATCAATATCGATCACCGTCATGGCAGGGGTTGGCGTGATTGTCAGCGCGCCGCTGGCGAAGTCCGCCTGGCCATGCCACGCTTCGGACCAGACCTCTTCCCACAGGCCATCCGGGAAACGCGCGACAATGCGACCAGCAGGCCCAGGCGCAGCGCAGGGCGCATCGGTGGTGGGCCGGGCCTGTGCGCGCTTCAGGCGTCCCGCCTCGGCCATCGCGGCGCGAAGCACCCTTAGCCGGATCGGCGCGCCTTCGCGGGCGTCCTGTGACAATTGATCGACCAGTGCTTCCTCGCCACTTACAAACCGGGCGGTTCCTCGGCGCGAGCCGGCAGCGCGAGCGACGAGGACGGCGTCCTCGACCTGCCCAGCGGCAAGGGCACCCGGCCAGTCAAGCCGCGCAGCCACGACTTCGCCGCCATCAACCAGGATCGCGCGGGTCTCGCCGATCCCGTCCTCGATCAGCCATTCAGCCAAGGGGATAACCTGCCGAGAGCAGGAGTGCGCGGGTTTCAAACAGCGGCAAGCCGATCACACCAGAATGGCTGCCCGATACGAACCGGATCAGGGCCTCGGCACGGCCCTGGATGGCGTAGCCGCCGGCCTTGCCGAGCCCTTCGCCGCTGGCGACGTAGGCATCGATTTCCTGCTCGGACAGGCGTTTGAAGGCGACCACTGTCTCAACCATCCGGGTGCGGATCATGCCGGCCCGGTCAATCACGCAGATCGCCGAAATGCAGGAGTGACGGCGACCCGACAGCAGACCAAGCAGCTTGCGCTGGACCGTTTCATCTTCGGCGGGAGGGAGAATTCGGCGGCCAAGGGCAACGGTGGTGTCCCCGGCCAGCACGATCTCGTCCGCTTCCCGTGTAACCGCCGCTGCCTTGGCCTGCGCAAGGCGCAGCGCATAGGCCCGCGGCAATTCACCCTTGAGCGGCGTTTCATCGATATCCGGGCTGGCAATCCGGGATGGGACTGCGCCAATCCGGGCGAGCAAGTCGCGGCGGCGCGGCGAGGACGAGGCCAGGACCAGGCTTGGTGCGGTCACCCGCCGGGCTTAGCCGAACTGGCCGGGGCCGCCGCGGCCAGGCATGAAGCGATAGGTAATGCGGCCTTTGGTCAAGTCATAAGGGGTCAGCTCAACCAGGACTTCGTCGCCCACCAGCACACGGATGCGGTTCTTGCGCATCTTGCCTGCGGTATGACCCAGGATCTCGTGATCGTTCTCCAGGCGGACGCGGAACATCGCGTTCGGCAGCAGTTCGACCACCGTCCCGCGCATTTCGAGGAGTTCTTCTTTCGCCATCCGGGCCTAGATTCCGTTGTTGTTCGCCGACATTGCGGCGCGCCATAGCGACGGAAGGTTAAAAAGGAAAGCCTTCGGCGCTGGTCCTGCTGTGATCACCGTTCGTCGACTTGCGACATAATGTTACCTTGGAATGTCTTGCCATTACCGTGGCAACAGACCATTTGCGCTGCCGGGCGGGGATACCAGATCGTAATTGTCCAGCGATCACGGAGTATTAATGCGCAGCTTGTCCCTTCTCCCGCTTCCGCTGGCCCTGTTTGCTGCTCCCGCGCTGGCGGCCACTGAAAGCGAAACGCAGGCCACCGCGCCGGCGACACAAGACGCCGAACCTGCTGACACCGAACGCCATGGCAACGAGATTCTCGTGGTGGCAGAGCGCATTCGCGGCCAGGTCGAAAGCCCCAGTCCGCCGATTGCCGTGCTGGACGAAAAAGACATCCAGGCACTGGGCGCGACGACCCTGGCCGATGTTCTGACCCAGCTTGCCCCGCAGACCGGCTCGGGCCGGGGGCGTGTCTCCGGGCCACCGGTGGTGCTGATCAACGGGCAGCGGATCGGCAATTTCCGCGAAATGCGTAATTTTCCGCAGGAAGCGATCCGCCGGGTAGAGATTCTGCCTGAGGAAGTCGCGCTGCGGTTTGGCTTTCCGGCCAACACCCGCGTCGTCAACATGATCCTCAAGGACAACTTCTCGTCGAAGACGATTGAGGCAGAGACCGGCTTTCCCACTCGCGGCGGTTTCCAAACCTATGAGGTGGAAGCGACCGCGCTGCGCATCGACGGTCCCCAGCGCTTCAGTGTAACCGCCCGGATCGATGACACGTCCGAGCTGACCGAGGCCGAACGCGGGGTGATCCAGACGGCCGGCTCGATCCCGACAGTATCGACGGATCCCAACCCGGCCGGGTTCCGGTCGCTGATTGCCGACAGCCGGGAACTTGGCCTCAACGTTTCGCTGGCGCGCGGCCTGGGCAAGGATGGCCTGGGTGGCAATTTCAGCTTGAACGGCAATCTTACGCGGACCGACAGCAGGCGCAACTCGGGGCTTGATGTGGTCCTCCTCACCGCTCCCGGCGGGGCAACCGCAATCCGCGCGCTTGACGATCCGCTGGAGCGAGCCACCCGCACCACCTCGGCACAGGGCGGGGCGGCGCTAAACACCCGGCTTGGCGATTGGCAGCTCAATGCCACGCTCGATGGCAATCACACCGAAAGCCGTACAGCCATTGACCGGCGCGCCAACACGTCGGCGCTGGTGGCCGCGGCTGCAGCCGGGACATTGTCGATCACCGGCCCGCTGCCGACGGTCGCTGATGCCGGACAGGATCTGGCCCTGTCGAACTCTGACCGCATTGATGGCCTGCTCACACTGATCGGGCGGCCCGCCCGCCTGCCGGGCGGCGAAGTTACCGCGACGCTCCGCACAGGCTTCACCTTCCTGTCGTTCGATACCGAAGATACGCGCAGCGCCGTTGGCAAGGTCAACCTCAACCGCAATCGCTTTACCGCTGGCGCCAACGTGGGCGTGCCGATCACCAGCCGCCGCGAGAACTTCGGCGCTGGACTGGGCGATCTTGCGCTCAACTTCAGCCTGGGCTGGGACCACCTGTCGGACTTCGGTTCAGTAATGGACTGGAGTGCGGGCCTGACCTGGTCGCCGTTCCGGTTCGAGAAGCTGAGCCTGAGCGCCAGCTACCTGGTCAACGAGCAGGCACCGGGTCTGTCAGAGCTGGGCAATCCCATCGCGACAACGCTCAACGTGCCGATCTTCGATTTGGTGCGCGGTGAGACCGTGCTGGCGACGGTGATCAGCGGCGGCAATCCGGCGCTGCTGAAGGAAAAGCAGCGTGACCTCAAGTTCGGAGCCAACTGGCAGCTGCCGTTCCTTCAGAACTCGAGCCTGGTGGTCGAATATTTCCGCAACCGTTCGGATAATGTCACAGCCAGCTTTCCGCTGCTTACGCCCGAGATCGAGGCAGCCTTCCCAAGCCGGGTAACCCGCGATGCCAGCGGCCGCCTGGTCTCGGTTGACCAGCGCCCGGTTACCTTTGCCGAGCAGCGCGCTTCGCGCCTGCGCTGGGGGCTCAACGTGTCAGGTCAGCTCGGGAAGGCCCCGGCCGGCGGCGGCTTCATGGGTATGGCGGGTGGTCCGCCGCAGCGTCCGGCTGGTGCTGGTGCGCCTCCGGCCGGCCCGCGTCCGCAGGGCGGCGGCGCTGGCCGCGGCGGCGGCGGTGGCGGCATGATGGCGATGATGGGCGGCGGACGCGGTCCAGGCCGCTGGAGCCTGGGCGTGTTCCATACCGCGCAGTTCGACAGCCAGGTGCTGATTGCGTCGGGCGTTCCGGTGCTTGACCTGCTGGGTGGGGACTCGCTCTCGTCAACCGGATCGCCGCGTCATACGATCGAATTCAACGGCGGCCTGTTCAAGAACGGCTTTGGCACCTTTTTCAACGGGACCTGGACCGGACCGTCGCGGTTGACCGGGGCGACCAATCTGCGCTTTGGCAGTGTCACCCGCATGAACATCAACTTTTTCGCTGCGCTGGGGCAGCAGCAGGCATTGGTGAAGAAGGCCCCGTTCTTCAAGGGCTCGCAAGTATCGCTGCGGTTCGAGAATCTGTTCGATTCGCGCCAGAAGGTCACCGACGGGACCGGCGCGGTGCCGATCGGCTATCAGGCCGATCTGATCGACCCGCGTGGCCGCCTGATCGAGATCGAATTCCGCAAGATGTTTTGATCTGAGGTGCCCCGGCCGGCATCCGCAAGCCGGGGCATGGTCAGGTCAGGCGGAGTGGAACACCGCCAGGATCAGGTGCAGCGACAGCGCCATCAAAGCCAGGCTCGACAGGGCAAACAGCAGGAAGCGGACCATCACCCGGTTCCAGACAGCCTGAACGATCGAGTGGGCAATGCGCAGGCCAACATAGGCCCAGGCAATCTGACCGTTCAGACCGTCACCCTCGCCGATCAGGGCCAAAGCCAGCGCAACGGCATAGAACACCGTCGGCGCTTCGTGCAGGTGGTTATAGTTGTGGGCGATCCACTGGACGTTTGACGGCAGCACCTGGTCGAGCGACTGACCGGTCCCACCGACCAGGTTCTTGGTGTCGATCTTGGCTTTGCCCATTGCCGGGATGCGGGTGACGTACATCCACAGCCACATGATCATTGTCCAGCCGGCCAGAACAGCCACTGGCTTCAGTATTTCCATGCCAATCATTGTATTCTCTCCCCCGTTATGCGGCCATCAGCGTCAGCTTGGCGGCGTGCAGTGCCAGCATCAGCAGGCACAATGTCGATAGCAGGAACAGCGTGAAGCGCACGGGCACCTTGTTCACCGTTGCCTGCCAGATCGAATGGATGATCCGCAGCACGACATAGCCCCAGGCGAACAGCACGTCATGCTCGACCGGCCCCATGATCGCCAGGATCGCCACCGTGGCATAGAACAGCGTCGGCTGCTCCATCAGGTGGGTGTAGTTGTGCGATTTCCAGTTGATCTGATCCGGGATTACCCCTTCGAGATCCTGACCGCGACCGCCGGGCTTGGCGGCTCCCAAGCCGCCGCCCTTGGCCATGGCCGGCAGCCGGGTGCCGGCCATCCAGAACAACATGACGATCGACCAGAGCACCAGCACAGCAGCTGGAGCCAGTATCTGAGCCTGCATTTTCTCCCCCTTCGTTCGATTGAACGCAAGGGCGGCAGGTTGTTCCGGCCGAAACCGATTGTCAAATGCAACTAATCGTTGCTGCTGAGCACCTTGGCAAAGCTGGCAGGATCCGTGTTGCTGCCAGTCAGCATGATCGCCGTGCGCCCATCAAGCGGAACCTTGCCGGCCAGCGCCGCGGCAAGCGCCGCCGCGCCGCCGGGCTCCAGCACCAGATGCAGCCTCGAAAAGGCAAAGCGCTGCGCCGCGCGGACTTCGGCCGGGGTGACCGAGAGGCCGTAAGCGCACCGCTGCTTGAGGATCGCGAAGTTGATGGGCCAGGTTGCCGGGGTCTGGAGCGCATCGCATTCTGTTGGCGGCGCGTCCTTGGTGACACGTTGAATCTCACCAGTCGCAAGGCTTCGGGCAACATCGTCCCAGCCTTCGGGTTCAACCGGTACGATCTCGGCATCCGGGCAGGCGAGGGCCAGGCCGGCGGTCAGCCCGCCGCCGCCGCAGCAGGCGACGATCCGGGTCGGACCGTCCAGCCCGCGCGCCTGCATCTGCTCGACGATCTCGATCCCGGCCGAACCTTGACCTTCGATCACCCAGGGATCGCCATAGGCATGGACCAGGGTCGCACCGGTCTGGTCGATCAGCCGCTGGGCCACGGCATCGCGGTCCTCGCCGCTGGGGCGGTCATAGAGCACGACATTGGCACCCATTGCCCGGGTGGCATCAAGCTTCACCTGCGGGGCATCGACCGGCATGACGATCGTGGCCGGAATGCCCAGCCGCGCAGCCGCCCAGGCCACGCCCTGCGCATGGTTGCCGCTCGATACACCGACCACGCCGCGCTGGCGCTCGTCTTCTGACAGGTCTGACAGCCGGTGCCAGGCCCCGCGGATCTTGAAGGCGCCTATCGGCTGCAGGCTGTCGGCTTTGCACCACACTTTTGCCCCGTTGACCTCAGTCTCGAGGAGTGGTGTCTGCACCAGCAGTTCGGCGATCTTGGCGGCGGCGCGAGCCACGCCTTCGCTGGTCGGAGCGCGCATCGGTTGTGTCGTCATGAAACCAGCCTATATGCGCGCCTTCGCCGCGGGCAAAGGAGAGATAGAGGTGAGCAAGGTTCTGGTGATCGGTGCGGGCGGCGTAAGCTCGGTCTGCGTCCACAAGATGGCGATGAATGCCGGGATTTTCAGCGAAATCCACCTGGCCAGCCGCACCAAGTCAAAGTGCGATTCCATTGCCGCCTCGGTCAAGGAGCGCACCGGTGTCACCGTCTCGACCTATGAGATCGATGCCGAGGAAGTACCCGCGCTGACCCGCCTGATCCAGCAGATCGGCCCCAAGCTGGTGGTCAATCTGGCGCTGCCTTACCAGGACTTGCCGATCATGGACGCCTGCCTGGCCGCTGGCGTCGATTATCTCGACACCGCGAACTACGAGCCGAAGGACGAGGCCAAGTTCGAATACAAGTGGCAGTGGGCCTATCAGGACCGCTTCAAGGAAAAGGGGCTGATGGCGCTGCTTGGCTCAGGCTTCGATCCGGGCGTCACTTCGGTCTTCGCGATGTGGCTCAAGAAGCACAAGCTCAAGACCATCCGCACGCTCGATATCCTCGATTGCAACGGCGGCGATCACGGCCAGGCCTTTGCCACCAACTTCAATCCGGAAATCAACATCCGCGAAGTGACTGCCCCGGCGCGCCACTGGAACCAGGGCGAGTGGGTCGAGACACCGGCGATGACGATCCGCCATAACTTCGATTTCGAAGCGGTTGGCCCCAAGAACATGTACCTGATGTACCATGAAGAGCTGGAAAGCCTTGCGAAGTTCCTGCCCGAGCTGGAGCGCGGCCGCTTCTGGATGACCTTCGGCGATGCCTATATCAACCACCTGACCGTGCTGCAGAATGTCGGCATGACCGGGATCGAACCGATCGTGTACCAGGGCAAGGAAATCGTGCCGCTGCAGTTCCTCGCGGCCGTGCTGCCCAAGCCCGAAACGCTGGGTCCGACCACCACCGGCAAGACCAACATCGGCGATATCGCCACCGGCATGGCGCTCGATGGTTCGGGCGAGAAGACCTATTACATCTACAACATCTGCGACCATGAAGAGGCGTTCCACGAAACCGGGAACCAGGCGATCAGCTATACTACCGGCGTTCCGGCGATGATCGGCGCGGCGATGATGCTGACCGGCACCTGGCGCGGCGAAGGCGTGTTCAACATGGAGCAGATGGATCCCGATCCCTACATGGACATGCTGAACACCCAGGGACTGCCGTGGCAGGTCAAGGAACTGGCGGGGCCGCTGGACTTCTGATGGAAACCAGAGCCGGCGATCCGGGGGCCTTTGCCCAGTTCGACCTGAGCCGGGTCGACAGCCCCGCCTTCGTGGTCGATGCCGCGAAGCTGCGGGCAAACCTCGCCGTGCTGGCAGACGTACGCGACCGCGCCGGGATCAAGGTGCTCGCCGCGCTCAAGGCCTTCTCGATGTGGTCGGTTGCGCCGATCGTGGGTAAATATCTCGACGGCGTCTGCACGTCAGGCCTGTGGGAGGCGCGGCTGGCCTCCGAGTTCTACGACGGCGAGATCGCGACCTATTGCGCCGCCTACAAGCCGGAGGACCTGGACGAAATCCTGCGCCTGTCGGACCATGTGATCTTCAATTCGCCGCAGCAGATTGTCCGCTGTTCGGCAATCATCGAGGCGGCGCGGGCGAGGGGCGTAAGCTTCGATATCGGCCTACGGATCAATCCGCTGCATCCCGAAGGCGAGGTGCCGCGCTATGATCCGTGTGCGCCGCACTCGCGGCTGGGTTTCCCGATTGACCAGCTGACAGCCGAGCACATGGCGCTGGTTGACGGGATCCACATGCACACCCTGTGCGAGCAGGACCTGGAGCCGTTGAAGCGCACCTGGGACGTCGCCTTCGATTACCTTGAGCCTTACTTTGACGAGATCAAGTGGATCAACCTGGGCGGCGGGCACCACATCACCCGGGCCGATTATCAGCGCGACGAGCTGGTCGAATTCCTGCGGGACCTGAAGGACGATACCGGGGCCGAGGTCTATCTCGAGCCGGGCGAGGCTGTGGCGCTGGACGCCGGGATCCTGGTAGGCACCGTGCTTGACCTGGGCGAGAACGGCATGCCGGTGGCGATTGTCGACATTTCCGCCACCTGCCACATGCCCGACGTGATCGAGGCTCCTTATCGCCCGGCGATGCTGGGTGAGCTGCCGCAGGTCGCCGCTGACGTTGATGAGGGTGCGGGCGGGGCCGTGCGACTTGGCGGGCCTTCGTGCCTCGCTGGCGACGTGATCGGCGATTACCGTTTCCCTGAGGGCCCGCGTGTCGGCCAACGCTTCGCCTTCCTCGACCAGGCGCATTACTCGATGGTCAAGACAACGACCTTCAACGGCGTGCCGCTGCCTTCGATCTGGCTGTGGGACAGCGAGACCGACCAGCTCGAATGCGTGAAGCGGTTCGGTTACGAGGACTTCCGCGACCGGCTTTCCTGAGGCACAGTCCCCGGCATAACAAAGTCGGAGAGCGCAGTGCCTGACAAGATCCTCGATGCCCATTCGTCCGACCCCGTCACCATGGGCTGGATGGAGGGTCTGCCGCCCGCGCCGGAGAAGCGGCTTGCCTGGGCGCGGGCCGATCACATGCGCTTTCCGACCCACCGCTATGCCTATTCGCACATGCGAGAGTTCCTGCCGACCGCGCGCGTCTCGCGCGGGACGGGGCCGGTCTGGGACCTGCCGGTGGCGCTGCGCGACGATATCGACGCGATCTCATTCAGGGCGATAGATGATGGCCGCGAACTGACCTGGGCTGAATCGCTCGCGGTCAACTTCACCGATGCCGTGCTGGTGCTCCATCGAGGCATGATCGTTTACGAGCGCTACCTGGGCGTTACGCGGCAGGATACGCCGCATATCGCCTTCTCGGTAACCAAGAGCTTCGTCGGTACCTTGGCCGAGATGCTGGTGCGCGAAGGCCGGCTTGATCCGCAGGCGCCAATTGCGGACCTGCTGCCCGAAATGGCTGGCAGCGGCTTTGCCGATGCCACGCTGGCCCAGGTCATGGATATGACCACCGCGCTCGATTTCTCGGAGGAGTATACCGATCCCACTTCTGGCATCGGGGCGATGAGCAATGCCCTGGGGCTGACCCCACGCGCGCCGGGCTATGCGGGGCCCGGCGATGTCTATGCCTTCCTCCCCACGATCCGCAAAAGCGGTGAGCATGGCGAGCGATTCACCTATCGCACCTGCAACACCGAAGTGCTCGGCTGGATCGTCGCCCGGACCGAAGGCAAGCGAATCGATCAGGTATTGTCAGAGCGAATCTGGACGCCGCTGGGGATGGAGCAGGATGCCGATTTCCTGATCGATTCGACCGGAATGCCCTTCGCGGGCGGGGGACTTAATCCCGTACTGCGGGACATGGCCCGATTCGGCGAGGCGATGCGCTGCGACGGGCTTGGAAACGGGGGGCAGGTGATTGCCCGCGAAGTGGTTGCGGCAATCAAGGCGGGGGGCAGCAAAGCGGCCTTTGCGCCGGCCGGATACC
>DKII01000105.1:966-23503 GCA_002454125.1 Novosphingobium sp. UBA6722 | reverse complement strand
TACCAGTGGCTGAAGGACGGTTCCTACACCCGCCAGTGGTGGATAATGCCCGGTAATCACGGCGCTTTTTCCGCGCGCGGGATCCATGGGCAGGCGATCTATGTCGACCCGGTGGCAGAAGTGGTGATCGCTCGGTTTGGCTCCCATCCCATCGCCGCGAACACAGCTTTCGACCCCACTTCGCTACCCGCCTTCCGGGCGGTTGCCGAGCACCTCGCCAGGGGGTGATTTTCACTTGCGATTAAGGCGCGAATCTTTATAGCCCGCCCCCGCTGCCCCAAGGGGACTTCCAATAACCGCAAGGCAGCCTCGTCTTCGTGTTACCTGGCCGGAAGGCCTATTGGGGGTCCCTTGAGTTGCACCAGTATCCTGACGCTCTGTCCGTAGTTCGCGCGCTCGCGCCCGACGAACCGGTCATCCTGAACCGCCCGCACGCCGCCACGCGCGCCGCCCGCTTCTTCGTTGAGAAGTTTCCGGGCAAGTCGCTCTATGCGGTAAAGGCCAATCCCTCGCCGGACCTGCTCAAGGTTCTGTGGGACGCCGGCGTGACCCATTTTGACGTCGCCTCGATTGCCGAGGTGCGGCTTGTGCGCGCCACGTTGCCTGAGGCCGTGCTGTGCTTCATGCATCCGGTTAAGACCCCCGGCGCGATTGCCGAGGCCTATCGCCAGCACGGCGTTCGCGTTTTCAGCCTCGATTCGCAGGAAGAGCTCGAGAAGATCGTTGCGGCAACCGATGGCGCAACTGATCTTTCGCTGTGCGTCCGGCTGCGCGTTTCGTCGGACTATTCCGAGCTGAGCCTTGCCTCGAAGTTCGGAGTGGACCTGGCCGATGCGGCACCACTGCTGCAGTCTGCCCGCCAGGTGGCTGACAGCCTTGGCATCTGCTTCCATGTCGGCAGCCAGGCGATGACCCCGTTTGCCTATGTGCAGGCGATGGAGCGCGTCCGTGCGGCGATTGTCGACGCGTCGGTCACGATCGACATCATCGATGTCGGCGGCGGCTTCCCGTCGATCTACCCGGGCATGGAACCGCCGCCACTGGAAGACTATTTCGGCGTGATCCACCGTGCGGCCGAATCGCTGCCGGTATCCTATTCGTCGGAGCTGTGGTGCGAACCCGGCCGGGCGCTGTGCGCTGAATACAACTCGCTGATCGTGCGCGTCGAAAAGCGCCGCGGGAACGAGCTGTACATCAACGACGGAGCCTATGGCGCGCTTTACGACGCAGCCCATGTCGGCTGGCGCTTCCCCGTTCAGTGCCTGACCGAAGGCCGCGACGAAGGCGAAGAGGGCTTTGCCTTCTACGGTCCGACCTGTGACGATGCCGACTACATGGAAGGCCCGTTCCGGCTGCCGGCTGACATCAAGGCTGGTGACTATATCGAGATCGGCATGCTGGGTGCCTATGGCGCGGCGATGAAGACGGCCTTCAATGGCTTCGGCCAGGCCCAGGCGATTGGTGCAACCGATGAGCCGATGGCCAGCCTATATCGCGGTGACCGCGCCGACCCGCGCCAAAGCGACAACGTCGTCAGCCTGCGCTGAGCGATCCGTAGCGGAGTGAAATCAAGAAGGGGCGGGTCACACCAAGTGGCCTGCCCCTTTTTCTTGTCGCTGAGCCCCTCAGAATACCCAACGCGCAAGCGCGGCGACCAAAATGATCAGCAATATCCACCAAGGTCCGCTGAGTGCCGGAGCATATTTTGGGCTGGTCAATTCGGCCGAGGAAGCCGATCCGTCTTGAGACTCCGCCGAAATCAAGTCAGCATCGGTAACTTCCGAAGTATAGTCAGTCCCATTTAGCGCTGTTGCCATCGCGCCCTCCGTAGAATTACAGGGATTAACCCTGTAAGCCACGGACATTGAACGCTAAAATTTCGCTGTCAATTGAGTAGCGCGAAAAAAGACTGCCACTCTAATTACTTGCGAGATCAGGCAGCCAGTTTGAGCTCGAGCCGTTCCCAGATCTCGACCAGCGCTGCGGTCAGCTCGCGCATCATCGCTTCGGTATGGGCTGGGCCAGGGGTGAAGCGCAGGCGCTCGGTGCCGCGCGGCACGGTCGGGAAATTGATCGGCTGCACGTAGACGCCGTATTCGGCCAGCAGGATATCGCTGATCTGCTTGGCGCGGACCGGATCGCCAACCATCAGCGGCACGATATGGGTGGTGCTGGGCATGACCGGCAGGCCAGCGTCGGCGAACGACTGCTTGAGGAAGGCGGCAGCGGCCTGCTGGCCTTCGCGTTCAATGCTCGACTGCTTGAGGTGGCGGACCGAGGCAAGCACGCCAGCAACCAGTACCGGCGAAAGCGAGGTCGTGAATATGAAGCCAGGGGCGTAGGAGCGGATCACGTCGATGATCTTCGAATCCGCCGCGATATAGCCGCCCATCACGCCAAAGGCCTTGCCCAGCGTGCCCTCGATGATGGTGATGCGCTGCGCCGCTTCGTCACGTTCCGAAATGCCACCACCGCGCGCGCCGTACATGCCGACCGCGTGGACCTCGTCGATATAGGTCAGCGCGTTATACTTGTCGGCCAGGTCGCAGATCGCGTGGATCGGGGCGACATCGCCGTCCATCGAATAGACGCTTTCGAAGGCGATCAGCTTCGGGAGCGCCGGATCGGTTTCAGCCAGCAGCTCTTCCAGGTGCGCGACATCGTTGTGCCGGAACACCTTCTTTTCCGCGCCGGAATTGCGGATCCCCGCAATCATGCTGGCATGGTTGAGCTCGTCCGAGAAGATTACGCAGCCCGGCAGGATCTTGGCCAGCGTCGAAAGCGTGGCATCGTTCGAGACATAGCCCGAGGTGAACAGCAGCGCTCCGTCCTTGCCGTGCAGGTCGGCCAGCTCACGCTCCAGATCAACGTGGTAATGGGTGTTGCCGCCGATGTTGCGGGTGCCGCCCGATCCGGCGCCGACATCGTGCAGTGCTTCTTCCATCGCGCTGATCACGGTCGGATGCTGACCCATGGCAAGATAGTCGTTGGAGCACCAGACGGTGATCGGCTTGGGGCCATTGTGCCCGGCAAAGCAGCGGGCGTTGGGGTATGCGCCCTTGTTGCGCAAGATGTCGATGAACACCCGATAGCGGCCTTCCGAATGCAGCCGGTCGATCGCTTGGTCGAAAATCTGATCGTAGTTCACTAGCGGGTTCCGCTTCCTGCTTTCCGGCGCCTCTAGCTTATGCGGGGCCCCCGCGCCAGCGACTTATTGCCGAAACCCTACTCGAACTGTGGCCTTTGCCGCCTTGTCCTGGATCAACCATTCGAAGTCGTGTCCGGGAATGATCAGCAGGCCAGGTGCCTGATCCTTGAGCGCGCGGATCGTGCGCAGCCAGGCATAGACCTCGCGCCGGTCCTCGGGGGCCAGGTAGTCGCCGATCAAGCGCGAGCGGGCGCGCAATTCCTGCCAGCTGGCGGCCATGGTCGCGATATCGCCGGCGAACAGCACTTCGCGGCCGTCAGCCAGGCGGACATAGATCATCTGCGAGCCCGGCGTGTGGCTCGGGGCGGGGATCACCACCACCCCTGGCGCAACCGCCTGGGGATCGTCAGAGGCAATCCTGGGCTGAGGCGGGCTTCCGGACCAGACCAGGCGCGCCGCGTAGGGCGAGGGCGGCAATTGTCCGGCATTGAGCTGCGCGGTCCGCGACAGCGCTGAACCGCCTTTTCGCGCCAGTGCGCCGAGGTGATCGGGGTGTTCGTGCGTCGCCAGGATCAACCCCGCTTCGTCCATCGCTCGCTCGACCTTGGCCTGTCGCTCCGGCCAGAACTCGGCCATGGCCATCGCCTTGGAGTCAATCGCATTGAGGCCGGTGTCGATCAGCACCGGCTTGCTACCCGGAACTGGCAACCGCCAGGCCATGACCCCGATCACCGCCCGCTTCATTCCATTGCCTGCAGCAAACAGCGTGCGGGGCACCAGGCGCTGCGCCACCAGCTCCAGTTCCAGCGTGCTGGGTGCCTGGCCCGGCACAGAGCCAGCGAGCGCACGCAATTGTTCAATCGTGACCGGCTTGGGTGCGGCCTTGCCCGGGCGGTTATCGAGCAGCAGCCAGTAGTACGGCAGGCCGATCAGCAGGAACAGGATCAGCAGCGCGATGTTGATCTTGCGGCGCATCACAAAAACTCCATGCGGGACAGGCCATAGCTGGCCAAAGCCGGTGCAAGCGCGGCCAGACCTGGCTCGTCGCGGGTGAACAGGGCGAAATCAGGTCTGATCCGATTCATCGGCTGGCCTTCACTGAGCCGCGCAATACGGCGGGCGATCCCCGCTGCGCCGTGGACAAAGCCGACCCCGGAGCCGAACGCAGCGGCCAGTTCGGGCTCAAGCAAGGGGAAGTGCGTGCAAGCCAGCACCACCGTGTCGATCGCATCCCCGCCAGGCTGATTGCGCAGCGTTGCAGCGGCTTGCTGGTAGATTGCCGGATCGACCGGCTCACCGCGCAGCTTGGCCTCGGCCGCGGCCACCAGGCCCGGCGCGGCGGCGCGGAGCAGCAGCTTGCCCTGCGCAAATTCGGCCTCCAGCCGGTCCACATAGGGCTGGCGGATCGTGGCGGCAGTGCCCAGCAGGCCGATGGTTCCGCTGCGGGTCTGTTCGGCCGCCGGCTTGATCGCAGGGACGGTCCCGACGATGGGGATTTCCAGCACGTCGCGGACCATGCCAAGCGCGATGGTTGAGGCGGTGTTGCAGGCAATGCAGATCAGCCGCGGGCGATAGCGCTCGGCCATCCGCCCCAGCAGTCCGCAAACCCGGGCGGCCACTTCCGCCTCGGTCTTGGGGCCATAGGGCAGGCCGCCATTGTCGGCGGCATAGATCACCGGGGCATCCGGCAGCAGGCGGCGCACCTCGCCCAGTACCGAAAGGCCGCCAACCCCGGAATCGAACAAGAGCAAGGGTGCAGCAGGATCGATTTCGGACATATTCCCCCAGGCCGGTCTTGCCGGTGCGCCTCCCTTGTAGCTAGGTTGCGGCGGCAAAGGGAAGGGATCGTTCGCATGGAAAACCTGCTGGCACTCGCGCTGGGTTACGCGCTGGGGTCGATCCCGTTTGGCCTGATCCTGACCAGCCTGTCGGGCGCGGGGGATCTGCGTTCGATCGGTTCGGGCAATATCGGCGCGACCAATGTGCTGCGAACCGGGCGCAAGGGAATCGCGGCGGCCACCCTGCTGCTGGATCTGCTCAAGGCGCTGGCAGCGGTGCTGCTGGTCCGGGCATATTGGCCGGGGCATGAGGCACTGGCCGCCCTGGGGGCGATCCTGGGGCACTGCTTCCCGGTCTGGTTGCGGTTCAAAGGCGGCAAGGGCGTTGCCTCGATGATGGGCGCTTCGCTTGGCCTCGCCTGGCCGATTGGCCTTGCCTATGCCGTCACCTGGCTGGGGCTGCTGGCGATTACGCGGATTTCGTCGCTGGCCGGGATGGTGGCAGCCATTGTCGCTCCGATTGCCGCCTGGTGGCTGGGTCTGTTGGACTACGCGCCAGTCCTGGCCGTGATTGCCGTAATCGTGCTGGTGCTGCATCGCGGCAATATCCAGCGGCTACTCGCGGGGACCGAACCGCGCGTAGGCAGCAAGGCCTGATGGAATCGCTCAGCCAGGCGGAAGCCTTCGCGCGCATCCGCCTGCTGCGCTCGCCCAATGTCGGGCCGGTTTCCTACCGCCAGTTGCTGCAGCGCTTTGCTACGGCCGAGGCGGCACTGGCGGCACTGCCAGACCTCGTCCAGCGGGGCAGGGGAGGCTACCAGCCCGCCAGCGAAGACCGGGTCGCTGCCGAAGTGCAGGCCGTCCGCGCAGCGGGCGCTCGTTACCTGTTCCACGATTCGCCTGACTACCCGCCGCTGCTGGCTGAACTCGAAGGCGCGCCGCCGATCCTGACCTGTCGCGGCGATGCCAGCCTTACCCAACGACCTTGCGTTGCGATTGTCGGTGCGCGCAATGCCTCGGCCGCAGCGGTGAAGCTGGCGCGGATGTTTGCCGGGGAGCTAGCCGAGGCGGGCTTCGTGGTGGTTTCGGGCCTGGCCCGCGGGATCGACGGCGCTGCGCATCAGGCGAGCCTGGCGGGAGGCACAATCGGGGTGATCGCCAGCGGGATCGAGATTGCCTACCCGCCTGAGCATGCCGAGCTGCAGGAAGCGGTTGCCACTCAGGGCCTGCTCCTGGCCGAACAACCCCCCGGGACCGAACCGCTGGCGCGCCATTTCCCTTCGCGCAACCGGATCATCGCCGGAATTGCCGCCGGGACCCTGATTGTCGAGGCAGCGCCCAAGTCCGGCTCGCTGATTACTGCGCGGCTGGCGGGTGAGGCCGGTCGTGAGGTGATGGCCGTGCCGGGTTCACCGCTCGACAGCCGCTCACAAGGTTGCAACCAGTTGATCCGTGATGGCGCCACGCTGGTCCAACGGACCGAGGATGTGTTCGAACTGCTGACCAGCTTCCAGGGGCAGCCCCGTTCGGTTCTGCGCGAGGCGGCGATTGATTGGGAACCGACCGACGCCCCGGACGATCCTGCCGACATTGCCGGCCTGCTGACCACAGCCCCGATCCCGGTTGATGAGCTGGTCCGGCAGAGCGGCGCCAGCGCTGGTGCAGTACAACTCGCCCTGCTTGAACTGGAACTTGCGGGCACCCTGGTTCGCCATGCTGGCGGACGGGTCAGCCGAACCTGAGGAGCAAGTCATGACCGAACTCGTCTTTTCCCGCCGGATGTTTCGCTGGGCGGCGATCTATGGCGTGATCGTTCTGGCCCCACTTTACCTGACCCCGCTGCCGCCGGTCGGGGCCGAAACCTTTCTCGGCTTTGTCGGCCTGGCGCTGGTATTCCAGGTGGTGTTCTGGATCATCGGCGGCGATCCGGTGAAATACCGCCCGCTGATGCTGCCAGCCGTGGCGGAAAAGCTGGTGTTCGGCTTGCCGGCCCTGGCGCTGTTTGCACAGGGCTATCCCGTTCCCCCGCCGGTCGCCTTCTTCGCAGGTATCGACGTCGCCTTGGGGCTGGGCTTCTGGCTGGCCTGGCGGCGGACGCCCTAGTCGTTCCGGTCGCAGGGCGGGTCCATGTCCCCGCTCCTGCAGACGACCGAGCCGCTCAGCACGGCATCGGCCCATTGCAGATCGTCCTCGTTCGGCAGGCTGCGGAAAGCCACTTGGCGCGCCAGCAGGTCCTGCTCGCCTGACACGACGAGCAGGACGAAGGTCTCGGGCTTGCCGGTCGCGGGGACCTGCGGGCAATCGACCCGCAATTGCGCCGCTGGTCGCCCTGAAACGGTCAGCTCGGCCGGTGTGCTGCTGGTTGCCCCGGGGCAGGAACCGATCACGCCCCTGGTCATCAGCCGGGCGAAATCGACCGCGCCGATCCGGGCGGCGATGCCAGCGAACCTTTGCGTCGTGATCATGCGCGACCAGCGCTGCACATTCTCACCCTGCGGCACCTCCTCGCGGATCGAACGCTGCTGATCACCCGCTTTGTAGGCGACGACATAGCCCGGCAGCAGGGCTCCCTCCAGCCGTTCTGCCGGAGCGGTCTGCGCTGTCAGGCTTGACGGTGCCACCGCCAGCGCCAGCCCGATCATGCCCCAAAACCGTACCATTCATCCCCCTTGACGGCGGGCCAGCCGCGCCGCCACCCTCGCGTGTACGTATACGCGTAAGGATTGCAATCACCCGTCATGCAACTTGTCATCGTTGAATCCCCGGCCAAGGCCAAGACCATCGAGAAGTATCTGGGCAAGGATTTCACCGTCCTCGCCTCCTATGGTCACATCCGCGATCTGCCGCCCAAGGACGGGTCGGTGCGGCCCGATGACGACTTTGCGATGGACTGGGAACTCTATGGCGACAAGGCCAGCCGGGTGAAGGCGATCACCGATGCGGCCAAGACCGCCGATCGCCTGATCCTCGCAACCGACCCCGACCGCGAAGGTGAGGCGATCTCGTGGCACGTCCGCGAACTGCTGGCCAAGCGCAAGGCGCTGCCCAAGGACGTCCAGCGCGTTACCTTCAACGCGATCACCAAGGATGCGGTGACCACCGCGATGGGGCAGCCGCGCGAACTCGATCAGGACCTGATCGATGCCTACATGGCCCGCCGCGCGCTCGACTATCTGTTCGGCTTCACGCTCTCGCCGGTCCTGTGGCGCAAGCTGCCCGGTGCCAAGAGTGCAGGCCGCGTCCAGTCGGTGGCGCTTCGCCTGATCTGCCAGCGTGAGCATGAGATCGAGCTGTTCCGGCCGCAGGAATACTGGTCGGTCGCCGCCAAGCTAGAGCACGACGGAACCGAGTTCACCGCCCGGCTGGTCAAGTTCGACGGCGAGAAGCTCGAGAAGCTGAGCCTGGGGGACCAGGGCAGCGCCGAGCGGGCCAAGGCCGCCGTTGAGGGTGGAGCCTTCCGGGTCGAGGAGGTCGAGACCCGGCCGACCCGCCGCAACCCCTGGCCGCCGTTCACCACTTCGACCCTGCAGATGGAAGCCGCGCGCAAGCTGGGCTTTGCCGCTGCGCATACCATGCGGGTGGCGCAGAACCTCTATGAGGCCGGCGCGATCACTTACATGCGGACCGACGGGGTGCAGATGGACCCCAGTGCGATTTCAGCGGCGCGCAAGGCGATCAGTGATCGCTATAATAATGGCCACTACCTACCTGAAAAACCGCGTCATTATGAAACAAAGGCAAAGAACGCCCAGGAAGCTCACGAAGCGATCCGGCCGACCGACTTTGGCCGCGATCACTTTGGCAGCGGTGACGAAGCGCGGCTTTACGAGCTGATCTGGAAGCGCGCGATTGCCAGCCAGATGGCCAGCGCCAATATCGAGCGCACCACTGTCACCCTGCGAGACGGCACCGGCCGACACGAGCTGCGTGCCACCGGCCAGGTGGTCAAGTTCCCCGGCTTCCTGGCGGTCTATGACGAAACGCTCGACCAGAAGCCCGGCGAGGACGAGGATGACAGCGGCCTGCTGCCGGTGATGGCCAAGGGTGACAGCCCGGCCAAGCGCGGGGTTGAGGCCAGCCAGCACTTTACCCAGCCGCCGCCGCGCTATTCCGAAGCAACGCTGGTCAAGCGGCTGGAAGAGCTCGGCATTGGTCGGCCTTCGACCTATGCCGCGACGATCCAGGTGATCAAGGATCGCAACTACGTCCGGACGGAGAAAAACCGTTTCTTTGCAGAGGAATCCGGCCGCCTTCTCACCGCGTTCCTGGAACGCTTTTTCCCGCGCTATGTCGCCTATGATTTTACCGCCGGGATGGAAGAAGAGCTGGACGATGTCTCCGGCGGGCGGGCCGAATGGAAGGCCGTGCTTGCTGCGTTCTGGAAGGACTTCAAGCCCAAGTCTGATGAGGTGATGGGCCAGAAGCCGTCCGAAGTGACCGAGGCGCTGGACGAATACCTGTCCGACTATCTGTTTCCCGCCCAGGAAGACGGCGGCGATCCGCGCAAGTGCCCGAACTGCGGCACCGGGCGGCTCGCGCTGCGCGGCGGGCGGTTCGGGGCTCCCGTGGCCTGCTCGAACTATCCGGAATGCAAGTTCACCCGCAAGTTCGCCCAGCCCGGCGGCAACGGCGGCGAAGCCGATGGCGAGATCGGCAAGCATCCTGAAACCGGCGAGCCGATCAGCCGCAGCGCCGGCCGCTTCGGCCCCTACATCGAGATGGGCAGCGGCAAGGAAGCCAAGCGCAGTTCAATTCCCAAGGACATCGGCGAGCTTGATCTCGATTGGGCGGTCAAGTTGCTGAGCCTGCCGCGCACGATTGGCAACCACCCCGAATCGGGTGAGCCGATCACGGCCAGCCTCGGCCGCTATGGCCCCTACCTGGCGCACCAGGGCAAGTACGCGAAGCTGCGTTCCACGGCCGAAATTTTCGAGACCGGGATGAACAGCGCTGTCGCCAAGCTGGCCGAGGCGGCAAACGGGGGTGGGCGCGGTGCGCGCGCGGCGGCCGAGCCGCTCAAGACCTTTGGCCCGCACCCTGAAAGCGGCGGCGAGATGAAGCTGATGGCGGGTCGCTATGGCCCCTATGTCACTGATGGGACTACCAATGCGACATTGCCGCGGGACCAGAAGCCGGAGGACCTGACCGCTGAGTATGCCGCCACCTTGATCACCGAAAAGGCAGCCAAGGGCCCGGCCAAGAAGGGCGGCCGCAAGAAGGCTCCAGCCAAGAAAAAGGCCCCGGCCAAGAAGGCTGCCAAAAAGGGCTGATCGGGCGCGCGCCTATTGGGAATTCGGAAAGGATTTTTGCTTACCTCGGCAGGGACGGCCTTCGGGAGCGCGACCTTGATCGAGATCGAAATCCAGAACGAATCCTACCAGAGCCAGGAGCGGCTCCGCTTCGCTTCGGTCCCCCGGATCGGCGAAGGGATCCGGCTGCAGGAACCCAACGGCTTCTGGGCCTCTTATGACGTCCTCGACGTGTGGTACCAGAAGGCCGATTTCGGCGATGTCTGGATGCCCTACCTCCACGTTCGCCGTACGGCCGGGGAAGCTGGCGGCTTGCTGCCCGGCATGGTTGGCGGGGAGGTCGTGCCATTCGCGACCTGATCAAACGTTCGCACCAGCCGGTGGAACCTGCGGCGATGGGCCGGGCGGCGATCCCCCCGGTGCAGATGCCGTCCGCGCCGGTTGCCGTGCCGCAACCGCAGCCCGAAGCACCGCGCCAGCGCCACTGCCTGATCGTCGACGATTCGCGGGTGGTCCGCAAAGTCTCGCGCCGGATCGTCGAGGCGCTCGGCTATGTCGTGACCGAGGCCGAGAACGGCCAGGAAGCGCTCGGCCGCTGCCAGCTCTCCATGCCCGATCTGGTCTTGCTCGATTGGGACATGCCGATCATGACCGGGATCGAATTCATCGCCTCGTTCCGGGCGATCCGCGGCAATGAACGGGCCAAGGCGGTGTTCTGCACCAGCAAGTCCGGCGCGCATGACATCCACCGCGGCATCGCCGCCGGGGCGGACGAATATGTCACCAAACCGTTCGACGAGGCGACCCTGCGCGCCAAGTTGCAGGCTATTGGGGCGATCTGAGCGCACAAGACGCGTGCAGCGGCAACGCAGTCCTGCGGAGTCGCCGGACTTTAGTTGATGAAACACGCGCGCACGGCGATATAGACGCGCGCAATAAGTGCATGAATTGACGGTTCAAAGAGCGGCGCCCAGTTTACCCTGTTGCAGGCCGGTAGGAAATTAATGGGGCAGGCCGCTCGATTGCGCTAAGCACCCGCCATGGCCGAACTGTTCACCAAGCACCGCCAGCCGTGGAAGAGCGACGAAGTCGCCAAGCTGCGCACCCTTGCCGCCAAGGGCAAGGGCCTGAAGGAGATCGCCAAGGCGCTCAACCGCAGCGAGGAATCGACCAAGGAACGCGCCAAGCTAGACGGGATCGGGATTGCCAAGCTGCGTTGAGGGCGGAAGCCCCGAAAGTCGGGACTGCTGGAGAAGAGGAAATCGGAATGATCGCTCTTCCGACTAAATTTGCCGGGATCTGTGTCGCCGCCTTTGTCGTGGTGGGATGCGCCGGGCAGGTACGCTCGCCCAAAGGTGCCACGCTTGGATCCGAATATGCCGAGCTGGTGTTCGCGCTGGGTGTTGCCGACACGGTCAGCGCCACAGCCGCCACCACGCAGGAGTATCGCTTGGGCAGCACTGCCAGATTCGCCGAGGCGCGCACGGTGAAGATCTTCACGTGGGCGGCCAAGCAACCAGCAGCCGTGCTGGTACCGGTGCGGCAGCGCACTTTCGTCTATGCCCGCATGACTCGCCTGTTCGGGGCACCAGGCGTCTCCTACAACGGCAATGACTGGTGCATCAACGGGGCTTCGTTCCTGCCAGAGCCGAACCGCCGCTACCGCATTGAGCAACGCGGCGAGGCCTCCGGGATCTGCAGGCTGGCCATTCTGGACGAAGTGACCGGCCAGGAAGCACCGGGACTGGAACCGGTTGATTTCGCCAGTTGAAGCCGCCGCTGCCGGGCAATAACTTTCGCTAGCTGATCTTCCGGAACGCCAGCATTTCGCCGATCTGCCGGGTCGATCCGGGATGGAAGCCCGCTTCTTCCTGCCAGTCCTTCGGATTGCGGAAGGTACCGAACAGGATGTCGAAGATTGGCAGGTCGCCATAATTATAGGCATGGACGCCGCGCTGGTGGTGGACCGAATGGCTCTCCGGCCGCTGGACGATATAGCCCAGCCATTGCGGCGTCTTGATGTTCACGTGCTGGAACATCGCCGGGAAAGTGCCGATCGCACTGATGATCAGCGCCGCCTCGGCTGATACGCCGACAATCCAGACCAGCGAGAGCGAGCCGAGCAGGGCCCAGGCCATCGAATCGAGTGGATGGAACCAGAAGGCCCCCCAGATGTCGACGCGCTCGGCGCTGTGGTGCATCTGGTGGGTGTGGCGCCACAGCCAGTCAAAGCTGTGCATGGTGCGGTGCCACCAATAGACCCCCAGCTCATAGACGAAGAGGCCGCCGATCACCTGCAGCCAGAGCGGATAGCTATCGGCCGGGATCAGGCGGTACTGCCCGAGCACAGCATCCCAGAGCAGCGGGGTATAGGTGATGATCGCGAAATAGCTGAGCGCAGAGAGCGTGCCGAGCAGGCGCCACTGCGGCACGTCGGAAAGCGTGTGCCCGCGCCCGAAATGATCGAACAGCGCAAGCAGTACGAACATGCCCAGCGCGATGTAGTGATAAGTACCCATCGGCAGTCTCCCCACTGAAACTGCGACCCCGATGCGGGGAGACTACGGCAATTCGCGGTTGTCGGCAAATTGCCGGGTTACTTCACCCATTCCAGTCCCAGCTCTTCGTAGATTTCCTTGTCCTCGCCCCACTTCTCGTCGACCTTGACGTGGAGGAAGAGGTGGACCTTGGTGCCGAGCAGGTCGGTCAGTTCCTTGCGTGCCGCTTCGCCGATCGATTTCAGCCGCGCGCCGCCCTTGCCCAGGACAATGCCCTTCTGGCTATCGCGAGCGATGACGATCTGCTGGTGGATCTCGACCGACCCGTCCTTGCGCTGCGTATAGCTCTCGGGGCGGACCGTGCTGTCATAGGGCAGTTC
The DNA here is from genome assembly GCA_002454125.1 of Novosphingobium sp. UBA6722. Taxonomy (GTDB): domain Bacteria; phylum Pseudomonadota; class Alphaproteobacteria; order Sphingomonadales; family Sphingomonadaceae; genus Novosphingobium. The sequence continues at coordinate 10,450 of DKII01000105.1, read as the reverse complement.
GTCGTGCAGCTGGCGGTAGAGCTGTTCGCGGGTGATTTCGGCGGCCAGCAGGCGTTCGCTGGCGTCGGAAACCTGGTCCTCGGGATAGTGCCAGGGGCCTTCGGGCATCAGCTCGGCCAGGCGGGTCTTGAGTTCGGGCACGCCGTCACCGGTCAGCGCCGAGATGAAGAACACTTCGGAGAACTGGCCCTCGCCGGCGAGGGCCTGGGCGGTGACCAGCAGCGGCTCCTTGGCCACTTCATCGACCTTGTTGAGCACCAGGATCTTGCGTTCCGGGCGACCGGCCAGGCTGGTGAGGATCGGCTCGAGGTAATCGAGCTTCTTCTTGCGGCCATCGACGATCAGCAGGATCGCATCGGCTTCGGCCGCGCCTTCCCAGGCGGCGTTGACCATCGCCCGGTCAAGCCGGCGCTTGGGTTCGAACAGGCCGGGGGTATCGGCCAGGATGATCTGCGCGGCCCCTTCCAGCGCAATCCCCATCAACCGCGCCCGCGTGGTCTGCGCCTTGGCCGAAACGATCGCGACCTTCTGGCCAACCAGGGCATTCACAAGCGTGGATTTGCCCGCATTGGGGGCGCCAAGCACGGCAATCAGGCCGCAGCGGGTGGGTGGGTTGGTATTCAGTGTCATGTTTCCAATTCCGTCCGCCCTGAGCTTGTCGAAGGGCTGCTTTTCTTCTGTGCCAAGGCCGAGATGCGCGCCCAGTCGCCACGCACAAGGGCCAGCTTCTTGGCCTTCGACCAACCCTTCAGCTTCCGCTCAACCGCCTTCGCATCTTCGCGAACCTGAAATTCATCCGACCAGACCAGCTCTACCGGTAAATGATCGGCGGTAAATCCGGGATATTGTCCGGTTTGGTGTTCGGCAATTCGGCGTTCCAAATCGTCGGTATGGCCGATGTAGAGATAACCGCCGCGACAATGCAGCATGTAAACCCAGAACGCCATTCTATGTCGCAAAGAACAAGGGCAGTCCTTCGACAAGCTCAGGACAGACGGGTTTGGTTGGAAGACGGATCGTCATCACCCGAACCGCTTCATGAACGCCTCGGCGGCGAGCGTTTCGGCTTCCTGCTTGCTCCCGGCGGTGGCATCGGCCTCACCCACGCCGTGGACGGTGACAGCCACGGTGAAGCGCGCGGCGTGGTCAGGCCCGCTGCGTTCGACCAGGCGGTATTCGGGCATGCGCTTGCGGTTGCCGGCGCACCATTCCTGCAAGGCGGACTTGGGATGCTTGCGCTGGCCGGTCTGGCCGCCAACCGCATCGGCCCAGAGCCGACGGACCATGGCGCGGGTGGCATCGAAGCCGTGAGCGACGAAGCTGGCGCCGATCACGGCTTCCATCACATCGCCCAGGATATTGTCGCTGTCAGCCCCGCCATCGTCGCGGGCCTGTTTACCGAGGCGAATGTGCGCGCCCAGATCGATCGAGCGCGCGATCCGGGCGCAGGTGGCGCGTGAGACCAGGGCGTTGAGCCGCTGCGAGAGGCGGCCCTCGTCCCCTGTTTCGGCCGCGTGGAGCCACTCGGCGATGACCAGGCCCAGCACCCGGTCACCCAGGAATTCAAGCCGCTGGTAATCGCGCGCGGCCCCGGTCGACCCGTGCGTCAGCGCTTCCAGCCACAAGCCTTCGTCAACCGGCGGGCGGTCGGCCAGCGCGGTCAGGAAGTCGTGGGTGTCTGGTGCCAGCATCGGCTCAAAAGGTCCCGCCCAGCCGGCCCCACCGGGCAGCGCTGAACCAGGTCCAGGGCTTGAACCATTCGACGCTGCCGTCGGTAGACCACATCACGACCGTCGCGCGGCCGACCAGGTTGTCCATCGGCACCAGCCCGATCCCGCGGCCAGGTTCAGCCGGGAAGCGGCTGTCTTCGGAGTTGTCGCGATTGTCACCCATCAGGAACAAGTGGCCTTCGGGGACCATGACCGGTTCGGTGTTGTCCATCTGGCGCGGGCCCAGGTCGAGCACTTCGTAGTAACGCCCGCCGGGCAGCGTCTCGCGATAGCGCGGATAGCGGCAAACATCGGTGCCGGCATTGTTCCGGGCGATGAACTGCAGCGAATAGCACTGGGTGTTGGGGGAAATCGGGATCTCGAAATCGGCGATCCGCTGCTTGGGCACCGGCACGCCGTTGAGGTAAAGCTGGCCATCGACCATCTGCACCAGATCGCCGGGCAGGCCGATCACGCGCTTGATATAGTCCAGCTCCTTCAGCGGCGGCTGCTTGAAGATCACCACGTCGCCGCGCTCGGGCGGGGCGGCCAGAACGCGTGTTTCGGGCAGGATCGGCAGGCTGAAGGGCAGCGAATGGCGCGAGTAGCCATAGGGCCACTTGGCAGCCAGCAGGTAATCGCCGTTCACCAGCCGCGGCAGCATCGATTCGCTGGGGATGTTGAACGGCGAGAAGACGAAGCTGCGGAACAGCGTGACCAGCACCACCAGCTTGAGCAGGAAGACCAGGAAGCTGTCTTCCTTGCGCGCCGGAGCAGTTTCCCGTTCCGCTTCAGCGGCTTCCGGCACGGGCTCGGATTCTGGAATGGCGACCGGTTCGTTCATCCCCTAGTCCATCGGAGGGCGCGCCGCGCGCGTCAAGGGGCTTGGTTGATTGCGCGGGGCGGGCGGCGGGCGGGCAAGGTGCTGGCCCGCATACGATTTTACCGCTCTTCCCCTGATCGGCGCGGGCGGGCATTAGGGCGCCGAGCTGAAGGAGCAAGACGATGAGCAATGCAGTGGCCGCAGCCTGGACCCATCTGGCGGGGCTGCCCCGGCCAAGCCTGGCCGAACTGTTTGCCGATCCGGCGCGGCTGGATCTGCTTTCGTCACGGCTTGAGCTGCCGGGCGGGGCGATCCGGTTTGACTGGTCGAAGACCCACCTCGATGCGGCGCACCTGGCGGGCTTTACTGCGCTGGCTGAGGCTGTCGGCTTCAAGCGCGCGCGCGGCGCGATGTTTGCGGGCGAGCCGATCAACGTCACCGAGGGCCGCGCGGTGGAGCATACCGCCCAGCGCGGGATCGGGCGCGACACCAGCGTGGAAGAGGCCGCAGCGCTCCATGCCCGGATGGCCGGCCTGGTCGCGGCGATCCACGGTGGCGCGCTGGGCGAGGTGCGCCACCTGATCCACATCGGCATCGGCGGTTCGGCGCTGGGCCCGGCGCTGGCGCTCGATGCGCTGACCCGGGGCGGGGCCGTGGTCGATGTCCAGGTCGTCGCCAATATCGATGGCTGCGCGCTGGAAGCTGCCTTTGCCAAGTGCGATCCGGCCACCACCCTGATCGCAGTCGCCTCCAAGACCTTCACCACCACCGAAACCATGACCAACGCCATGTCGGCGCTGGCGTGGCTGCGTGAGAACGGGGTGGAGGATCCCTACGGCCGGGTCATCGCGCTGACGGCCTATCCGGATAAGGCTGTCGAATGGGGCGTCGATGAAACCCGCGTGCTGCCGTTCGGCGAAAGCGTGGGCGGGCGTTACTCGCTGTGGTCCTCGATCGGTTTTCCGATCGCTCTGGCGCTGGGCTGGGACGAATTCGCCGAATTCCTGGCCGGTGCCGCGGCCATCGACCAGCATTTCCTTGAGACCGACGGGGCGGACAACCTGTGCTTGCGCGCCGCCTTCGCCGACCTGACCTATGCCCGTCTGCGCGGCTGCCAGACCCGCGCGGTCTTCGCCTATGACGAGCGGCTGCGGCTGTTCCCAAGCTACCTGCAGCAGCTTGAGATGGAATCGAACGGCAAGGCGGTGAAGGCCGATGGCAGCCCGGTCGATGGGCCGACCGCGCCGATCACCTGGGGCGGGGTGGGGACCGATGCCCAGCACGCCGTATTCCAACTGCTCCACCAGGGCACCCACGTGGTGCCAGTAGACTTCATCGCCAGCATTGCCGCCGGGGACGAGCTTGCCCCCGAACATCACCAGAGCCTGCTGGCCAACTGCTTTGCGCAGGGCGCGGCGCTGATGGCGGGCAAGGCTGCGGACGATCCGGCGCGGGCCTATCCGGGCAATCGCCCCTCGGCCACGATCCTGTGCGAGGACCTGAACGCCGCCACGCTCGGCGCGTTGATCGCCTTTCATGAGCACCGCACCTTCGCCAATGCCGTGCTGATGGAGATCAACGCCTTTGACCAGTTCGGGGTGGAGCTGGGCAAGGCCATCGCCAAGTCGATCGGCACGGAAGGCGCGGCGTTCGATGCCAGCACCACTGCGCTGCTGGCCGAGGCGGGGCTAGCCTAACCACCGATTCAATCCCATATGGCTGCCAGCAAGGAGTTTCCGATGGCAGAATTCGACTACGACCTGTTCGTGATCGGCGCAGGGTCGGGCGGCGTGCGCGCCAGCCGGATTGCGGCTTCACACGGGGCGAAGGTGGCCGTGGCCGAAGAATTCCGCGTTGGCGGGACCTGCGTGATAAGGGGCTGCGTGCCCAAGAAGCTGCTGGTCTATGGCAGTCACTTTGCCGAAGATCTGGCCGATGCCCGCCGCTTCGGCTGGGATACCAGTGGCGCAACGTTCGACTGGCCGACCCTGCGGGACAACGTCGCGGCAGAGGTTGACCGGCTGGAAGGGCTCTATGGCCAGACGCTGGGCAATGCGAAGGTTGAGGTGTTCCGCGAACGTGCCATGGTGGCCGGGCCGAACATGGTCCAACTCGCCAGCGGGCGGACCATCACCGCCGCCAATATCCTGATCGCGACCGGGGCCTGGCCGGGCCAGCCGCCGATCCCGGGGGCAGAACTGGGCATAACCTCGAACGAGGTGTTTCACCTGCCCGCTCTGCCGCGCCGCGCCGTGATTGCGGGCGCTGGCTACATCGCTAATGAGTTTGCCGGAATCTTCAACGAACTCGGCGTCGAGGTGACTCTGGCCACGCGTGGCGACAAGATGCTGCGGTCCTATGATCAGGAGATTGTCGGCAAGCTGCTCGACATCAGCCGCCACAAGGGCATCGACGTTCGCCTGAACTTCCCGTTCCGCGCGGTAACGCGCCAGGCTGATGGCAGCCTGCTGGTCGATGGCGGTGATGCCGGGCCAATCGAGACCGATCTGGTACTCTGGGCGATTGGCCGTGTGCCCAATACCAAGGGGCTGGGGCTTGAGGCTGCCGGTGTTGCGCTGGATGGCGAAGGCGCGGTTGTGGTCGATGCGTACAACCGCACCAATGTGCCTTCGATCTATGCAGTGGGTGACGTGACCAACCGGGTCCAGTTGACCCCGGTCGCGATCCGCGAGGGCCACGCCTTTGCCGATACCGTCTTTGGCAACAACCCGCGCACGATCGACTATAGCGCGATCCCGACCGCGGTGTTCAGCAACCCGCCGATTGCCGGTGTCGGCCCCACCGAGGATGAGGCCCGCGTGCTCTATCCCGAGCTCAAGGTCTATCGCAGCGACTTCCGGGCGATGAAAAACGTATTGGCTGACCGGCCCGAGCGTGCGCTTTACAAGATGCTGGTCGATGGCGCGACTGACCGCGTGGTCGGCCTGCACCTGATCGGCCCGGACTCGGCGGAGATTCTGCAAGCCGCAGCCATTGCCGTGAAGGCTGGACTGACCAAGGCGCAGTTCGACGATACCGTCGCGCTGCACCCCAGCATGGCCGAAGAACTGGTGTTGATGCGCTAGTTGCGTTTTGCAACTTAACCGCTAGTCTCCCCGCAAAACACGGGGAGATAGCGCATGCAGCTTTCGGGCAAGACCATTCTGGTCACCGGCGGGACCGACGGGATCGGCGCGCAGTTGATCCGCCAACTGCGCGACAAGGGCGCGACGGTGATAACGCAGGGCCGCAATGCCGAGCGTGTCGCGGCGACGCGCGACGAAGGCTTCGAGGTGATCCAGGCCGATCTTTCCACCCAGGCCGGGGTCGATGCCGTGCTGGCCGGCGTCAAGGGCCGGCATATCGACATTCTGGTCAACAATGCCGGGGCGGGGGTCGATCATGACTTCCGCGAAGCTGCGCCAGACCTCGCGGCGTCGGACGCCACGATCTTCCTCAACCTCAACGCCCCGATCCACCTGATCGCCGGGCTGATGCCGGTGCTGAAGGCCCGGCCCGAGGCGATGATTGTCAACGTAACCTCGGGCCTCGCGATTGCCCCGCGCGCAGGCGGGCCGGTCTATTGCGCGACCAAGGCGGCGCTGCGGTCCTATTCGCAGGCGCTGCGCTTTCAGTTGCAGGACACCGGTGTGCATGTGCTGGAGGCATTGCCGCCGGTGGTCGAGACCAAGCTGACCGCCGGGCGCGGCAGCAAGAAGATGGCGCCGGATGAATGCGCCCGCCAGATCGTCTCGGCGATGGAGCGCAATGCGGATGAGGCCAACGTCGGCATGGTCAAGGTGTTGCAGCTGGTGAACTCTATCTCACCCGCGCTGGCGCGCAAGATCATGATCCGGTTTTAGGGAGTTAAGGCAATGGCAGGCACGGTCTTCGTCTCGGGCGGCAGCGGCTATATCGCTGGCTTCCTTATCCGCCAGTTGGTCGCGGGGGGCTGGACGGTCCACACCTCGATCCGCGATCTCACCAAGGAAGGCGCAGTGCGCGCCAGCCTGGCGGTGGATGACAGCAAGCTCAAGTTCTTCGCGGCTGACCTGATGAGCGACGCCGGCTGGGCCGAGGCGATGGCGGGCTGCAGCCATGTCGCGCACGTCGCATCGCCGCTCCCCAGCAATGCCCCCAAGACCGATGACGAGCTGATCATTCCGGCCCGCGACGGGGCCCTGCGCGCGCTCAAGGCCGCCAAGGCAGCGGGGGTGAAGCGCTTTGTCATGACCAGCTCGATGGCAGCGATCGCCTATGGCCACGGCCGTTCAAAGTCGGTCTTCACGGAATCCGACTGGACCGATCCGAACAGCCCGGATGCCTATGCCTACGTCAAGTCCAAGACCATCGCCGAGCGCGCCGCGCGCGAATGGGTGGCGGCCGAGGGCGGGGACATGGAATTCGTCACCGTGAACCCGGCGCTGGTCCTGGGTCCGCTGCAATCGGGCGATTTCTCGACCTCGCTCGAGGCGATCAAGAAGCTGCTCGAAGGCTCGCTGCCAGGTCTCCCAAACTTCGGCTTTGGCGTGGTCGACGTGCGCGACGTGGCCGATATGCATGTGCGCTGTCTGACCATGCCGGACATGGCGAACGAGCGCTTCATCTGCTCCGGCCCGTTCCTGATGATGGCTGAAGTCGCCGCGATCCTGCGCGAAGGGCTGGGGCCGCAAGGCCGCAAGGTGCCAAAGCGCAAGCTGCCCGACTGGCTGATGCGGCTGGTTGGCCGCTTCGATCCGGTAGTGCGGCAGGTTCTGGGCGAGCTCGGCAATGTCCGCGATACCGATATCAGCCACGCCCGCACCAAACTCGGCTGGAACCCGCGCCCGCCGGAGGAGAGCATCCTTGATACCGCACGCGACATGATCCGGCTGGGGATCGTGAAGGTTTAGAGCAGCTAAATCCTCCCTGTTTTCACGAAGTGCAAATGGGGAGGTGGCAGACGCCGAAGGCGGCTGACGGAGGGGTAATGAGGCGAGGCTGAAACCCCTCCGACCTCCGCTTCGCTCCGGCCACCTCCCCATTTGTGCCTGCGGCAAAAACAGGGAGGATTTGGCGTCAGCCCACCCGGTACGGCACCACGCCGCGCTGGTCGGGATCGACGCTGATCGCCCGGTCGCTGGGCGGGAAGGCGCGCTGATCGCAATCGGCGCGGGGGCAGATGCGGCAGGAGATGCCGATCCGGGCCGCCGCGCTGGTCGAGCGCAGGTCGAGGCCATCGGCATAGATGAACTCGCTGGCGTGCTCGGCCTCGCAGCCCAGCGCCACGGCATAGCGGCGCGGGGCGCGGTCGTATGAGCCAGAGGGTTTTACCAGCCCCTTGGCCATCGAGACATAGCGCACCCCGTCAGGCGTCTCGGCCAGCTGGACCAGGATCCGGTCAGGGATCGCCACGGCCTCGTGCACAATCCACAGCGGGCAGGCCCCGCCGAACCGGGCGAATTGCAGCCGGGTGGCCGAATGGCGCTTGGTGATGTTGCCGGCCATGTCGACCCGGCAGAAGAAGAATGGCACCCCGCGCGCATCCTCGCGCTGGAGCGTGGAGAGGCGGTGGCAGGCCTGCTCGAAGCTGACGCCAAACTGCTGCGCCAATCGGTCGATATCGTGCCGCACCGCGCGCGCGGCGCTGCGGAAGCGGCGATAGGGCATCAGCAAGGCGCCCGCCGCGTAGTTGCACAGGCCGACGAAGAGGAGCTGGCGGCTGGCAGTGCTGCGCAGCTCGGCGCTTTCAACCACGGCGGCGATTTCATCCTTCAGCGCCAGCGCGGCAAGCTGGTGAGCAAGCTGGAAGCGGCGGGTTTCGGAGGGCTGGCCGGGGTCGATCGTCAGGTGGCCCATTTGCGCGTCGTAAGAGCGCAGTCCGGCTTGCCCGGAGTAGATCAGCGAGACCGACAGCGCGCCCTTGAGGTAGCCTTCGATCGCGGTGGTATCGGGGGAGGGGGTGCCTAGCCGTTCGCCCAGTGCCTCAGCCGCCCGGTCGAGGCTGTCGACATAGTTGCCCGCGAGGTGGAACCAGTCGCGCACTTCCTCCCATGGCAGGCGCGGACCGCTGGTGCCCTCGGCCGCCAGTGCCTCGTCCACCATCTGCAGTCGCTGGCCGGACCGGCGATAGGCTTCGTGCAGGGCAATGAAACGCTCGGCCAGCACCGGCTGCTGTTCGGCAAAGCGGGCGAGCTGCGCCGCGTCCATCGGCTCAGCGAACAGCGGATCGGCATTGGCTTCGCGCAGGGCGGCCAGCCGTGTTTCGGCATCACCGGCGCCAATCTCGCGCCAATCGAGCGGGAAGGCGCGGCTGAGCCGTTCGATCAGCGCCGGGGTCAGCGGGCGGTCGTCGTTCTCCAATTGCGAGAGGTAGGAGGTGCTGATCGCCAGCCGCGCGGCCAGTTCGGCCTGCTTAAGGCGGTGCTCGGCGCGGATGGCGCGCAGGCGGGTTCCGGCAAAAAGGCGGCGCGGCGTCATGGTGCTGTCGTAGTTTGCAAAGTCTCACTTCGCAACTTCGCAAATTCACATTGGACATTGCCCGCCCGCCGTTCCATCCCGCAGGCTTCGAATTGGGAGACGGGGATTTCATGTCCGCAAACATCGCCGAAATGGAACGTCGCCGCGCCGCCGCCCGGGCTGGCGGAGGGCAAAAGCGCATTGATGCGCAGCACGCCAAGGGCAAGCTGACCGCGCGTGAGCGGCTGACCGTGCTGCTGGATGAAGGCTCGTTCGAAGAAGTCGACATGTATGTCGAGCACAACTGTGTCGATTTCGGCATGCCCGAACAGACCATCCCGGGCGACGGCGTGGTCACCGGCAGCGGCACGATCAACGGCCGCCTGGTCTATGTCTATGCGCAGGACTTCACCGTGTTCGGCGGGGCCGTTTCGGAACGCCATGCGATGAAGATCTGCAAGGTGATGGACGCGGCGATGAAAGTCGGCGCGCCGGTGATCGGCCTGAACGACTC
>DKII01000105.1:752-902 GCA_002454125.1 Novosphingobium sp. UBA6722 | reverse complement strand
GCCGGTGATCGGCCTGAACGACTCTGGCGGTGCGCGCATCCAGGAAGGTGTGGCGTCGCTCGGCGGCTATACCGAGATCTTCCAGCGCAACGTGCTTGCCAGCGGCGTGGTGCCGCAGCTCTCGCTGATCATGGGACCCTGCGCGGGCGG
>DKII01000105.1:0-607 GCA_002454125.1 Novosphingobium sp. UBA6722 | reverse complement strand
CAGCTCCTACATGTTCGTCACCGGGCCGGACGTGGTGAAGACCGTGACGAACGAGATCGTCACGCAAGAGGAGCTGGGCGGGGCGGTGACGCACAGCACCAAGACCTCGGTCGCCGATCTGGCGCTGGAGAATGATATCGAGGCGCTGCTGACCGCGCGCGACCTGATCGATTACCTGCCGGCCAACAACCGCACCGGCGTGCCCGAACGGCCGACCACCGATCCGTGGGACCGGATCGAGAACAGCCTCGATACGCTGATCCCGGCCAATGCCAACCAGCCCTATGACATGCACGAAGTGGTGCGCAAGGTGCTGGACGAAGGCGATTTCTTCGAGATCCAGCCGGGCCACGCCGCGAACATCATCGTCGGCTTCGGCCGGATCGAAGGGCGCACCGTCGGCGTCGTTGCCAACCAGCCGATGGTGCTGGCGGGCGTGCTCGATATCAATGCCAGCAAGAAGGCCGCGCGGTTCGTGCGGTTCTGCGATGCGTTCGAGATCCCGATCATCACCTTCGTCGATGTCCCCGGCTTCCTGCCCGGCACGGCGCAGGAATACGGCGGGATCATCAAGCACGGCGCAAAGCTGCTGTTCGCCTATGCCGAG
>DKII01000159.1:4356-8944 GCA_002454125.1 Novosphingobium sp. UBA6722 | reverse complement strand
CACGCCAAAGCGGTGCTGTTCGTCAATCACGACCAGCGCCAGGTTCTTGTAGGTAACCGTATCCTGGAAGATCGCGTGCGTGCCGACGACCATGTCGATCGAACCATCGAGCAACCCCATCAGGATCGCCTCACGCGCCCTCCCCTTGTCGCGGCCGGTCAGCAGCGCAATCTCCACGCCCGTACCCGCGGCCATCCGAGTGAGCGTTTCATGATGCTGCCGAGCCAGGATCTCGGTCGGGGCAAGCAGCGCGGCCTGCGCCCCGGCCTCTACCGCGATCAGCATGGCGGAAAGCGCCACCACCGTCTTGCCCGAGCCGACATCCCCCTGCAGCAGCCGCAGCATGGGTGCGGATTGGGCAAGGTCGCCTTCGATCTCGGCAATTGAACGGTGCTGGGCGCCGGTCAGCGGAAACGGAAGGCTCAGCCGCGTCCGGCGCGACCCGTCTCCCTTCAGCGGCGTGCCGCTCTGCTTGCGGTTCGATTGCCGCACGAGCATCAGGGCAAGGCTGTTGGCCAGCAGTTCGTCATAGGCCAGCCGGTCACGCGCTGCGGTGTGGAGGCCGCGGTGCGCCAGGGCCAAGGCGTCGCGCCAGTTCGGCCATTGCATCTTGGCCAGCAGGCCCGGTTCGATCCATTCTGGCAGCTCGGGCAGGGTTGCCAGCGATTGCTCGACCAGCGCGCCAAGCCGCCCCTGGGTCAGCCCCTCGGATAGCGGATAGACCGGCTCGACCAATTGGCCGAGCAGGCCGGCGCTATCCACCTCGACATGGTCCGGGTGGACCATCTGCAGCATCTGTCCATACTGTTCCAGCCGACCCGCGACCCAACGCTGTTCGCCGACCGGCAGCAGCTTCTTGGCCGAATAGGACGCCCGCCCGAAATAGCTGATCGCGCAGATATTGCCGATTGCATCCTGCGCCAGCACCCGGAACGGTCCACGCCCGCTCGAACTGCGATGCTCGACCGGGGTCAGCGCGATAACGATGTTTTCTCCCACCGAGGCATCGTCGAGATTGGCGACCGCGCGCCGCTCTACAAAGCGGTCCGGCAGGTGATAGGCAAAGTCCTTGACCCGGGTCAGGCCCAGCTTCTCCAACGGGCGCGCCAGCCCGGGGCCGACACCCTTCAGGCTGTCAGCTGCCACAAACAGGGAATTGAGCCGTTCGGGTCGCACGGCCCCTGATAGCCGCACCAGCAGCATTTTCGCCACCCTTAGCTTTCAATCGGCCGACGGAACCCAATGCTGCCCAACATCGTTATGGCCAGGCCCCCAATAGGAGAGTCCCGTGGCTGAAACCGAATTTACCGACGCCATTGCCATGTTGAAGGCCGATCACCGCAAGGTTGAAGACCTGTTCGCCAAGTTTGAAAGCGCCCGGGGCGAGAGCCGCATGCAGTCGCTGGCAACGCAGATCTGCAACGAACTCAAGGTCCATACGATGCTTGAGGAAGAGATCTTTTACCCGGCGCTCAAGGGCAAGATCGAAGTCGATATCCTGAACGAGGCCTATGTCGAGCACGACGGTGCCAAGGTGCTGATCAACGATATCCTGGGCGCTGCGCCGGACGAGTTCTTTGAAGCCAAGATCAAGGTCTTGTCGGAAGAAATCGAACATCACGTCAAGGAAGAGGAGGAATCACGCGTTGGCATGTTCGCGCAGGCCCGCAGTGCCGATGTCGACCTTGTGGCCCTGCGCGACGCGATGCTGGCCCGCAAAGCCGAATTGATGCCGCAGGCCGAAGCCAATGAGCTGCCCGATGCGGAAACCCGGACAATTCGCGAATAGGCGCGCCGAACTTTGATGTAGCGCATGGACTGGCAATCCTGCGCGACATCTAATCAGCCGCGGGTCGCAACAGAAATCGGAACTTTGGAGCCGGACATGCTGCTGCCACATGGATGCTACGTCGCCCTGGTCGATGGTGAGACCTTTGACGTTTACCGCAACGCCGGTGCGGAGGCCGAGCCGCAGTTGTTGCTGCTCGATCCGCCTGAACTGGACGCCACCAACCATTCGGGCGGCAGTCACCGTTCCAGTCCCGGAAACCACGCCGATAGCCAGGTTGCCGAGGACGCCCATGCCCGCGCTGCGGTGCACTGGCTGAACAGCCAGGTGCTGGAACACCGGATCAAGGATCTCGTCATCCTGGCCCCGCCGCGCACGCTAGGTGAGATGCGGCGTCACTATCACGCCAAGCTGCAAGAGGTTCTGCGCAAGGAAGTTGGCAAGGATCTGGCCGGGTTCGATCCGCGCGCCATCATGCACGCGCTGCGCGACGCACGCTGACCGCTTGCCTTAGCCGCCGTCGCAGCCTAGCGGCGTGAGCCATGATCGAGCCCAATCGCCTCAAGCGTCTGCAGTTCCGTGCCTGGCATCGCGGCACCCGCGAAGCCGATTACATGATCGGCGGCTTCTTTGATCGCTACCATGGCGAATGGGGCGAAGCCGAATGCACCTGGTTCGAAGCCCTGCTCGAGGAAGAGGATGTCGACATCATGGGCTGGGCGCTTGGCACGCTGGACGTACCGGAAGAATACCGGGGCGCGCTGATGGACGCTTTCCGCAAGCTCGACTACGTCGAAATCCCGCACTGACACGGCGCAAAGCCCGCGCTAAGGCCGTCTTATCGATTCCCACCCCGCTGGCCGCAAAAATGGCCCGCGGGGCAATTGTTGTTGCGCGCATCATGGCTGACCTGAACAAGATCCTCTTGGCGAAAACGCCCCTGACCCTGTCAGGATTGGCCCGTGGTGCCCAGCCGCTGGTGCTGGCCGACCTCGCCCGCGCGGCCAAAGGCCGGGCCGTGTTCATTGCGCCCGACGAGACGGCAATGCAGGCCGTGGCCGATACCGCCGCCTACTTTGCGCCGGAACTCGATGTCATCACCTTCCCGGCCTGGGACTGCCTGCCCTACGATCGCGCCAGCCCGGCCCTGTCGATCAGCGCCCGCCGCCTCGCCGCGCTTTACCGCCTCCAGGCAAAGCGTGAGGTGCCGCAGCTGCTGGTCACCACGATCAACGCCGTGCTGCAGCGGGCGCTCACCCCGTTCCGGATCCGCGAATCGGTCAAGCTGCTCAAACCCGGGATGGAGATCGGGCGGGAGAGCCTGATCGGCCTGCTCCAGCGGCAGGGCTACAGCCGCACCGATACGGTGGTCGATGCCGGCGAATATGCCGTACGCGGTTCGATCTTCGACATCTATCCCTCGGGCCTCGATGCCGGGCTGCGGCTCGACTTCTTCGGCGACGAGCTGGAAACGCTACGGCTGTTCGATCCCAACACCCAGCGCTCGATCGGCACGCGCGAGCAGCACCTGCTGCTTCCGGCCAGCGAGGCCCTGCTCGATGATGACAGCGTCAAACGCTTCCGCACCCGCTACCGCGAGCAATTCGGCGCCAATGCCACGAGCGATCCGCTTTACCAGGCGGTCAGCGAAGGCCGCCGGCTCGCAGGCATGGAACACTGGCTGCCGTTGCTCGAAGACCGCATGGTCACGCTGTTCGATCACCTTGCAGACGACGATCTGGTCGTGATCGACAGCAGCGCCCAGGGCGCCGCCGACGAGCGGCTGGGCGATATTGCCGACTACTTCGCAGCCCGCACCGATACCGCCGGCAAGGCCGCCGGGTCCTATCGGCCGCTCGGTCCGGAGGCACTTTACCTGAGCCGGGCAGAACTGACTGAACGGCAAGCAGGCTGGCCAATCCACCGCGCCGAAATCTTCGCGCAACCCGACAGCGTGACTGTGGTCGACTTCGGCTTCAGCTCAGGCCGGGATTTCGCTCCTGAACGCGCCCGGGGCGACAATGTTTACGAGGTAGCAGCGCGCTATCTGACTGGCCAGGCGGCGCAGGGCCGCAAGGCGCTGATCGCCTGCTACACCGCCGGCAGCCGGGCGCGGATCGCCGCGATCCTGGGCGAGGCGGTCAAACCTGCCCCGGTTGAGGCCGAAACCTGGCAGGATGCGCTGGGCCTGGCCGCAAAGGGCGTACCGACAGCGGTGGTGCTGCCGCTGGACAATGGCTTTTCCAACGCCAGCCTTGAACTCATAACCGAGCAGGACCTGCTGGGCGACCGCCTGGTCCGCCGCAAGAAGCGCAAGAAAAGCGCCGATGCCTTCCTGGCCGAACTGGCGGCGCTCTCCCCGGGCGACCTGGTCGTCCACATGGATCACGGTATCGGCCGCTACGAAGGGCTGCAGTCGATCCCGGTCGGCCAGTCACCGCACGATTGCGTGATGCTGACCTATGCCGGGGGCGACAAGCTCTACATCCCGGTCGAGAACATCGATGTCCTCAGCCGCTACGGCAGCGACAGCGATCTCGTCGCGCTCGACCGGCTCGGCGGCGAAGGGTGGCAGCGCCGCAAAGCGCGGCTGAAGGAGCGGATCCGCGAGATCGCGCACGAATTGCTGCGCACCGCGGCCCAGCGCGCCCTCCGGCAAGCTCCGGTTCTGGCGGTGGAACAGGCCAGCTACGGTCCGTTCACCGACCGCTTCCCCTGGGCCGAGACCGAGGACCAGGAACGCGCAATCGAGGAGGTGCTCGAGGATCTTGCCGCCGGCCGCCCGATGGACCGCCTGGT
>DKII01000159.1:0-4283 GCA_002454125.1 Novosphingobium sp. UBA6722 | reverse complement strand
CAAGACCGAGGTGGCCCTGCGCGCCGCTTTCGTGGCGGCAATGGCCGGACAGCAGGTTGCCGTGGTGGCCCCAACCACCCTGCTCGCCCGCCAGCACTACAGCAATTTTGTGGAGCGGTTTGCCGGCTTCCCGCTCAACATCGGGCGCCTGTCGCGCCTTGTGCCGGCCAAGGAAGCCACCGCCACCCGCGATGGCCTGGCCGATGGAACGGTCGACATCGTGATCGGCACGCACGCGATCCTCTCCAAGTCGGTCAAGTTCAAGCGGCTCGGCCTGGTCGTGGTTGATGAGGAACAGCGCTTTGGCGTCAATCACAAGGAAGCGCTCAAGCAACTGCGCACCAATGTCCACGTCCTGACGCTGACCGCGACGCCGNNCGCTTCGCCGACTGGCCGGTGAAGATCGCCGAGCTGTCGCGCTTCAAGAGCGCCAAGGAGAGCAAGGCGGCGCTCGCAGGGCTGGCCGACGGCAGCGTCGACATCGTCATCGGTACCCACAAGCTGGTGCAGCCGGACGTGCAGTTCAAGAACCTCGGCCTTGTCATCATCGACGAGGAGCACCGTTTCGGCGTGCGCCAGAAAGAGCAGCTGAAGCGGCTGCGCGCCAACGTCGACGTGCTGACGCTGACCGCGACGCCGATCCCGCGCACGCTCCAGATGGCGATGTCTGGTCTGCGCGAGCTGTCGACCATCCAGACCCCGCCGGTCGATCGCCTGGCGGTGCGGACCTACGTGATGGAATGGGACAACATGGTGATGCGCGAGGCGCTGCTGCGCGAGCATCACCGCGGCGGCCAGAGCTTCATCGTCGTGCCGCGAATCGCCGATATGGAAGAAGTCGAGCAGTGGCTGCGCGATACTGTGCCCGAGATCCGCTTCGTAACGGCCCATGGCCAGATGGCGCCGACCGAAGTGGAAGAGCGGATGAGCGCCTTCTACGAGAAGAAATACGAAGTGCTGCTTTCCACCACGATTGTCGAAAGCGGGCTCGATATCCCGAGCGCCAACACGATCATCATCCACCGCGCCGACCGGTTCGGCCTGGCCCAGCTGTACCAGCTGCGCGGGCGGGTCGGCCGCTCGAAGCTGCGGGCGTATGCCTATCTGACGACCCTGGCCGATATGCAGCTCAATGTCGTCGCCGAAAAGCGCCTCAAGGTGCTGGGAGATCTGGATTCACTGGGCGCCGGCTTCCAGCTCGCCAGCCACGATCTCGACATTCGCGGTGCCGGCAACCTGCTGGGCGATGAGCAGTCGGGCCATATCCGCGAGGTTGGCTTCGAACTCTACCAATCGATGCTTGAGGACGCGATCCTAGCTGCGAAGGCGGGTGACATGGGCATTGCCAAGGAACGCCATGCCCTGTCGCCGCAAATCACGGTCGATGCGCCGATCATGATTCCGGAAGACTATGTGCCGGACCTCGCCGTGCGCATGGCGCTCTACCGCCGCCTCAACGATGCCGAGGACACGGGGGAGATCGAGGCGATTTCGGCCGAAATGATCGATCGCTTCGGCCCCTTGCCGGCGCCTACCACCAACCTCGTCAAGCTCATCCAGATCAAGCAGCAGGCGATTGCGGCCAACATCGCCAAGATCGATGTTGGCGCGAAGGGTACGCTGGTCTCGTTCCACAACGACGAGTTTATCGATCCGGCCGGCCTGATTGCCTATACCGAGCGGCTGAACGGTGCGGTCAAGCTGCGGCCCGACAGCAAGTTGGTGGTCAATCGCGCCTGGGGCGATCCAGCAGCCCGGCTCAATGGCCTGTTCCAGCTAACGAAAGGCCTCAGCGCAATCGCCCGCAAGGCCCGCTAGGCAATCGCTTCGGTCAGGAAAGCCCCGGCGGCAAGTGGCGGTGAGCGCAGGAAGCCCTGATAGGCAAAGCAACCCTCGGCCGCAGCCAGCAGCCGCTGAGCCTCGCTCTCGACCCCCTCGACGATGATGGCCAGGCCAAGCGCGCGGGCCATGGCGATGATCGCGCGCAGCACGGCCAGGTCGCGCGGATCGGTCGCCACCCCTTCAATCATCGAGCGATCAAGCTTGAGGTAATCGAGCGGCAGCAGCTTGAGGTAACGGAAGTTGCAGAAGCCCGCGCCGAAATCGTCGAGCGCAAATTTGATCCCGCTCGCCGCCAGTCCATTGAAGGCAGTTGCCGCCGCCGCGACATCGGCCAACAGGACTTGCTCGGTCACTTCCAGGGTCAGGCGCCAAGCCGGGAAGCGGCTGGCCTTGACCAGCGCGGCAAAGCTTACGCCGAAATCGCCGGCGGCAAGGTCATTGGGCGTAACATTGAGCGAAAGCCGCAGATCGCCCGGCCAGCGGGTAGCGGCACCAAGCGCAATACGGGCGATATGGCGCGACAATTGGGGCACATGGTCGGTGCGCTCGGCAATCGCGAACAAGCCGCCGGCGCCGATCCGCCCGAGCGTGGGGTGGTTCCAGCGCGCGAGTGCCTCGGCCCCGATAAGCCGGTCAGTCCCGCAGGCATATTGCGGCTGGAACAGCACTTCGATCTCGTCGCGATCGAGCGCCTGGAGCAGATCGGCCTCAAGCTGCGCCGCGCTGCGCCCTGGCCGGGTACCCTCGCCATCGGCCCAGGCCACGCGCCGGCCGGGTTGGGCGACCAGAGCATCAAGTGCATGACCAAGGCGATCGAGCATCGAATCCGCGCCCTCGCCCTCCAGGCCGCGCAGCAAGGCCGCGCGCGGGCTCAGACGCAGCGTGCCACCGGGCGCTGCAATCGGGCGGACCAGCGCATCGAGCAATTGTGCGGCCACCAGCTGCCAGCGCTCGCGGCTGCAAGCTTCGGAACTGACCAGCAGGAACTGCCCGCCACCACTGCGCGCCGCCAGCCAGCTGCCATCAAGCTCGTCCGCCGCGAAGTGTTTCAGTCGCGACGCGATCTCGGCCAGGGCGGCATCGCCGGCAGCGGCGCCATAGGCCAGGTTGACCGCATCGAACCGCCGCAGCCCGATCAGCATGGCATGAACCTGCGCTCCGTCCGCCAGCCATTCCGCCAGGCGTTGGCGCGCGGCATCGCGTCCAGCCAGGCCGGTCAGGCTGTCGCGCGACGCGTCGTTGGAAAGCGGCAAGCTCATTGCCTCACGTAACTAACAGCAGCTGCCTACCAAACCCTTGCGAAGTCTGCGCGTTGCCAAACGGGTCTGCGGACCATATGCACCACCCGAGATGACCCAACCGCCCCGCCTTGCCCTGCTGGCATCCGATACGCCGCGCGCCCAGGAGGCTGCCGAGGCCTATCGCGCCCGCGAGGAATTCGTCAGCGAGGCTGAGGCCGACGCCATTGTGGTCCTGGGCGGTGACGGCTTCATGCTCCAGACCCTGCACCACATGCTCGATACCGGCCGCGTCCTGCCGGCCTATGGTATCAACCAGGGCACCATCGGCTTCCTGATGAACCATCCGCGCGGTAACCGGACCCTGGCCGAGCGCGTGACGCGAGCGCGCCGGATCGCGGTTGCCCCGCTGGAAATGACCGCGACTACCGGCAGCGGCAAGCAGGAAAGCTTCCACGCGATCAACGAGGTGTCGCTGCTGCGCGAAACCCGCCAGACTGCGCGGCTCGAAGTTTCGGTCAACGGCAAGGTGCGTGTACCGGACCTGGCCTGCGACGGCATCCTGGTGGCAACCCCGGCCGGGTCGACCGCCTACAATCTTTCGGCCAATGGCCCGATCCTGCCACTGGGCTCAAACATGCTCGCCCTGACCCCGATCAGCCCGTTCCGCCCGCGGCGCTGGCGCGGGGCGATTCTGCCTGATCACTACGAGATCGACTTTCGCGTGCTCGATCCGCTCAAGCGCCCTGTCGCCGCCGTGGCAGACCAGAAGGAGCTGCGCGATATCCTGGCGGTGAAGGTCCGTGCCGCGCCGGCCCAGGCGCTCACGCTGCTGTTCGATCCGGGCAAGAGCCTGGAAGAGCGGATCTTCGCCGAACAATTCCAGTTCTGACATCCGACCCGCTTGCCAAACCAGATTGCGGTGTTATAGGCGCACCCCTGCCCGCAGGCGGGGGAGCATTCCCCGATAGCTCAGCGGTAGAGTAGGTGACTGTTAATCACTTGGCCGTAGGTTCGAATCCTACTCGGGGAGCCAGTTTTTCCACCATCATAACAGCCATTTGATCGCGCGCCGTCGCGTGCGCCCACTCCCGTGCATGGACAAGAAAAAGCGCGCGAAGCCCTTCGGCCCCGCGCGCATCAAGTCTGCTTGGGAGGGGGAGGTAAAGTCAGCGCGACGCGTATTGACGCCCGCGCGCCGCG
>DKII01000050.1:8617-35495 GCA_002454125.1 Novosphingobium sp. UBA6722 | reverse complement strand
GATCATGGCGTTCTGCCCGCCGGTCTCGGCGATCAGGGTAGCGATTGGCCCGTCGCGCTGGGCCAGCGCGCGGTTGATCGCGCGGGCGGTCTCGGTCGAGCCGGTAAAGGCTACGCCGGCAATCTCGGGCCGCGCGGTCAGCAGTGCGCCGACCTTGCCGTCGCCTGGGACCAGCTGCAGCACGTCATCGGGAATACCGGCCTCATGGCATAGCCGGACGGCCAGCGCCGCAATCAGCGGGGTCTGCTCGGCGGGTTTGGCCAGCACTGTATTCCCTGCGGCGAGCGCGGCTGAGGCCATGCCGATGAAGATCGCCAGCGGGAAGTTCCACGGGCTGATCGTCACGAAAACGCCGCGGCCATGCAGCGTCAGGCGGTTGCTCTCCCCGGTCGGGCCGGGGAGGGGGCGGCCCTCACCAAAGTGCGCGCGGGCTTCGGCAGCGTAGTAGCGCAGGAAATCGACCGCCTCGCGCAGTTCGAGCACGGCATCGACCAGCGACTTGCCGGCCTCGCGCTGGCACAGCGAGAGGAATTCGGGCGTGTGGGCTCCAAAGGCATTGGCGGCCTTCTCCAACAGCGCCGCGCGCTCCGCCCCGCCAAGCGCATTCCAGCCCGGTTGGGCCTTGGCGGCACGCTCGACCGCGAAGGCGACATCGGCGGCCGTGGCGTTACGGATCGTGCCGACAACGTGGCCGTTGTCATGCGGCGAGCGGATCTCGGCGGCCGGTCCGGCATTGCCCGCCAGCGCAGTTGGCTCAGCATCCCAGTGCAGCGCGGCGAGATCATCCAGATGCGCCAGCAGCGGCGTGCGCAGCAGCGGGTCGGCCAGGTCCACGCCCGCGCTGTTGCGGCGGCCGGGGAAAATCTGGTGCGGCAACGGAATCGCCGGGTTGCGGCGCGGGGTCAGCGCGGCCAACTCCTCGACCGGATCGCCGACCAAGTCGTCGACCGGCACTTCGGCATCGGCCATGCGGTTGACGAAGGAACTGTTCGCCCCGTTTTCCAGCAGGCGGCGGACCAGGTAGGCCAGCAGTTCCTTGTGCCCGCCAACCGGCGCATAGATCCGCACCGGGGTGCGGCGGTTGCCGCCTTCGGCCTCCAGCTTCGCCAGTTCACCGTAGACGTCCTCGCCCATGCCGTGGAGCCGCTGGAACTCGAACTCGGTCTCTCCGGCCAGCGCCTTGATCGCGCCGACGGTATAGGCGTTGTGCGTCGCAAAGGCCGGATAGATCGCATCGGGCGCAGCGAGCAGCTTGGCCGCGCAGGCGAGGTAGGAGACATCGGTCGCGACCTTGCGGGTGAAGACCGGGTAATCGGCATGGCCACCAACCTGGCTCAGCTTGATCTCGCTGTCCCAATAGGCGCCCTTGACCAGCCGGACCATGATCCGGCGATTGTGGCGACGGGCCAGTTGCACCACCCAGTCGACCAGCGGCACGGCCCGCTTGGAATAGGCCTGGAGCGCCAGGCCAAAACCTTGCCAGCCGCACGTGAACAGCTCGTCATCGCTGACCAGCGCCTCGATGATGTCGAGTGACAGCTCGAGCCGCTCGGCCTCTTCGGCATCGATGGTGAAGTGAATATCGGCGGCGCGCGCCTTGAGCGCCAGCGCCTTCAGCATCGGCACCAGCGCCGCCTTGGCGGCATCGGCGTGGAGGAAATCATAGCGGGGGTGGAGCGCCGAGAGCTTCACCGAGATCCCCGGTGAGCGGACCACGCCTGCGCCGGCTTCCTGGGCGATGCGTTCCAGTGCCATGTCATAGCTCTGACGATAGCGCTCGGCATCGGCAAAGGTCATCGCCGCTTCGCCCAGCATGTCGAAGCTGTGCGTCAGGTTCTGCTTGCGCTCGGGCGCGGCGCGTTCGAGCGCTTCGTCGATAGTCCGGCCGAAGACGAACTGGCCGCCCAGGATTTTCATAGCCTGCAAGGTTGCCTGGCGGATCACCGGTTCGCCCAGTCGGCCCACGGCGCGCTTCAGCACCGCGCCCATCCCGTCCGCCTTGGCGCGGCGCTGGTCGAGCACCTGGCCGGTCAGCATCAGCGAGAAGGTGGCGGCATTGACGAAGGTGGAGCCGCTTTCGCCCAGATGCTCGGACCAGTCGATCCCGCCCAGCTTGTCATGGATCAGCGCGTCGGCCGTCGCCGCATCAGGCACCCGCAGCAGCGCTTCGGCCAGACACATCAGGGCAATGCCCTCATCCGTGCCGAGGCCATAGGTTTGCAGGAAAGCATCCAGGCCGCTGGCCTTGTGGGCGCGGGCACCTTCGACCAGCCGGGCCGCAATCCGCTTGGCTTCCCCGTGAACCGCAGCGGCCGGCGCGGCCTGGCGCAGGCGCTCGGCAATGCAGGCTTCCTCCTCCATGCGATAGGCTTCACGCAGGGCGGTACGGTCGATCGGTGCAGGCATGGCGCGTGCCTAGCACTGGTTGCGAAGGAAACCAATTCCCCGCATTGCCTTGCAATTGGCGGCTTTCTGCGCAAAGGCCTGACGCGGGTCGATTATCGGGTGGTTACAACAGCTCTCCTCCCCGCCGCGCTACTGGCGCTGGGCGATTTGCCGCCTGTGGCAACGGGCGAACCTGCGCTGACGCCATTTGCCCTGGCCGGCGCGGCCGAGGCTGGATCCTATGACCCGGCCGTTGCGCGCGTTGTGCAGTCGCTGGCCGAGTATACCCGCTGGCCCACGCCCCGAAATCCGCTGCGGCTCTGCGTGGCCGGACCGGCGCTTCATGCCGGCCGCCTCGATGGCCTGCGGCTGGCCGATGGCCGCACGATCGATCGCCGCACCATGCCGCCTTCCGCCGTTACGCCCGGCGCCTGCGATGCAGTCTATATTGGCCAGCTTCCGCCACTGGCGCAGCGCCAATTGACCACCACTCTGCGCGGCCGCGGGGTCATGACCATTGCCGAGGCCGATCCGGCCTGCCGCAGCCAGGCGATGTTCTGCCTGAGCTTTTCGGCCCAGGCCGTCTCGTTCCGGCTCAATGTCGATGCCGTTGCCCGCTCGGGCCTCAGGGTCGATCCGCGCGTGCTGCGCCTCTCTGCAGGAGGCCAGCCATGAGCACGGCGCGGCTCCTCACCATCCGCGAGATGCTCGGCCGGGTCCACCTGCGGCTGATTCTGTTCGCCGTGCTGCTGGCGGCGGCCAGTCTGACGCTGAGCGGCGGGCTGGTGATCCGCAGCTATGCCCAGCGCAACCTCGATCTGGTCGCGCGGACGGTGGCCTACACGGTTGAGCCGGCCGTGGTCTTCGATGACCGGCAGGCGATCCTCGACGGGATCGCTTCGGTTGCCGACAGCGGCGGGGTGCGACAGGTCGAAGTGCGCGATCCGGCCGGACGCGTGCTGGCGACCTGGACCAATCCCCGCGCCGGTTTGCCTGACTGGCTGCTGGCGACCGGCAACCGGCTGCTTTGGCGCCGCCCGGCAACGGCATCGCTGGTCCACAGCGGCACCCGGATCGGCGAGGTCCGCATCACCGGCAACCCCGAGGCGCTGCTGCGCTTTGCCCTGGCCGGCGCGATCATCGCGCTGACCACTCTGGCGCTGACCGTGATCGCCACCCGTATCCTGGCGCGGCGTCTGCAGCGCGACGTGATCGGCCCGCTTGAGCACGTCGCCGAAGTGGCTCACGCTGTGCGGACCGAGCGATCGTTCGACCGCCGCGTGCCCGTCGCCGGGATCGCAGAAATTGACCGGTTCGGGCAGGACTTCAACGCCCTCTTGGCCGAATTGCAGGGCTGGCACGCCACCCTGACGCGCGAGAATGCCGAGCTGGCCGAACGGGTCCTGCTCGATCCGCTGACCGGCCTGGGCAACCGCGCGGCCTTCGAAGCTGCATTGCCGCGCGCGGTGACCGCTGCTGTGACCACCAGCCAATCCTTCGCCGTGCTCTATTGCGATGTCGACCGGTTCAAGGCGATCAACGATGCCCATGGCCACGAAGCCGGCGATGCCGTGCTGATGGCGATTGGCCAGCGGCTGCGCGCCGTACTGCGCCAGGATGATCAGGCTTTCCGGCTGGGCGGGGATGAATTCGTGATTCTGCTGGCTCCGGTCGGCGGCGATGACGTGGTCGGGCGGATCGCCGCGCGGCTGGGCCAGGCGATGACCGCGCCGATCATGCTGCTTAATGGCCATGCGGTTGCGACCGGGCTCAGCATCGGTGTCGCAACCTATCCCGACGACGGGCTCTCGCCCGAGGAACTTCTGCGCCGTGCCGACCGCGCGATGTACGACGAAAAGCGCGCGCGCAGCCATAACACAACGGAGGACCTTTGATGCCTAGACTGATCGTGCTCGCCATGCTGGCGCTGCTGGCCGCGTGCCAGACCACGCCGAAGAAGCCGACCTTTTCCAAGCAGCAGGTTGCCCTGCTGGTGGCCGAAGGGTTCAAGCCGGTGGGCGAGAATTACGAGTTGGGCATTGCCGACAAGGTGCTGTTCGCCGTCGATCAGAGCGACCTGCCGCCGGAAGGCGTGGCGATTGTCGACCGGCTGGCCAAGGCGCTGAGCGGCGTGGGCATCAGCGGGGCGATGGTGGAAGGCCACACCGATTCGACCGGATCGGATGAATACAACCAGGCCCTGTCCGAACGCCGCGCCACTACGGTCAAGGAAGCGCTGGCCACGGGCGGCCTCTCGCCCGCTGCCCTGCGCGCGCAGGGTTTTGGCGAGACCGACCCGATCGAAACCAATGATACCGACGAAGGCCGCGCCCAGAACCGCCGTGTGGTGGTGGTGATTACGCCTTTGGACGCGGTGCCAGTGCGCAACTGATTGCCTCTCCCGTCAGCCGCCCTATGACGGCGGCATGATGGGTGAATGGCAGTTCTGGATCGACCGCGGCGGCACTTTCACAGACGTCGTCGCTCGCGCCCCCGATGGCCGGGTGCTGACTGCCAAGCTCCTGTCTGAAGACCCATCGCGGGCCGAGGACGCGGCGATTGCAGCGATCCGCCAGCTCAGCGGTGCTGGCGATGGCCCGCTGCCGCCCGCCGCGGTGCGGATGGGCACGACCGTTGCCACCAATGCCCTGCTCGAACGCAAGGGTGAGCCGACCGTGCTCGCCATCACGCGCGGCTTTGGCGATGCGCTGCGGATCGGGACGCAGGAACGGCCTGAGCTGTTCGTGCGGCGGATCGTCCTGCCTGAGCCGCCCCACGCCCGCGTGATCGAAATTGGCGAACGCGTCATGGCCGATGGCTCGGTGCTGGAGCCGCTCGACGAGGCGGCAGCCAGCGCCGCTTTTGCCGAGGCCGTGGCCGCCGGTTTCCGCTCGATCGCGATCGTGCTGATGCACGGCTATCGTTACCCGGCGCACGAGGCGCGGCTGGCCGAGCTGGCCCGCGCCGCTGGGTTCAGCCAGGTTTCGGTCAGCCATGAGGTTGCCCCGCTGATCAAGCTGGTCGGGCGCGGGGATACGACGCTGGTCGATGCCTATCTCTCGCCGGTGCTGCGCCGTTATGTCGATCAGTTCACCGCTGCGCTGGGCGAGGGTAATCGCGCCCTGTTCATGCAGTCGAGCGGCGGTCTGGCCGATGGCGCGCGGTTCCGGGGCAAGGACGCGATCCTGTCAGGGCCAGCGGGAGGGATAGTCGGCATGGCCCGCACCGCCGAGGCCAGCGGCGCGCCGCGGGTGATCGGCTTCGACATGGGCGGCACCTCGACCGATGTCAGCCACTATGCTGGGCACTTCGAACGCGACAGCGAGGTCCGCGTCGCCAATGTCCGGATTCGCACGCCGATGTTGCGGATCCACACCGTCGCAGCGGGCGGCGGCTCGATCTGCCGGTTCGATGCCGGGCGGCTGGTTGTCGGCCCGGAAAGCGCCGGAGCCGTGCCGGGTCCGGCCTGCTACCGCAATGGCGGACCGCTGACGGTGACCGACTGCAACGTCATGCTGGGCAAACTGCGCCCTAAGCATTTCCCCCACCTGTTCGGCCCCAACGGCGACCAGCCGATCGATACCGAGGTCGTTGCGACCAAGTTCGCTGAAATGGCCTCGGCAATCCGGGCCGAGACCGGACAGTTCTTCACACCCGAAGCGCTGGCCGAAGGCTTCATCGCCATTGCCGTCGCCAACATGGCTCATGCGATCAAGCAGATCTCGGTCGCGCGCGGGCATGATGTGACCGGCTATGCGCTGTCCTGCTTCGGCGGTGCGGGCGGGCAGCACGCCTGCCTGGTGGCTGATGAGTTGGCGATCGATACGGTGCTTGTCCATCCGCTGGCCGGGGTGCTCTCGGCCTATGGCATGGGTCTCGCCAGCGAAGCGGCCGTGCGTGAGCGGACCCTGGCGGAGCCGTTGGCTGGTGGCCTGGCCGCTGCAGCGGACCTGGCTAAGGAGCTGGGCGCGCAGGTCCTCAGCGAACTGGGCGGCAATGCGGTGGAAGTGCGCACCAGCCTGTTCCTGCGCCGCGAAGGCTCGGAGAACACCATCGAGCTGCCGCCCGGCAAAGCCGATGAGCTGACCAAGGCCTTCGCCGCCGCGCACCGCGCGCAGTTTGGCTATGATGGCGATGGCGCGCTGGTGATCGACCGTGTGCGGGTTGAGGCCACTGCTGCCGGTGAGACTTCGGGCGAGCTCGATTGGCCGTTGCCGGATCTTACCGGCCCGCCGCTGGAGACGGTCGACTGCTACCTGGGCGGCGCAACGCACCGCGTCCCGGTTTACGACCGCGCCGCGCTGCCCGCCGGTTTTACCGCGCCGGGGCCGCTGATCGTGATCGATCCGCTCGCCACCACGGTGGTCGAGCCGGGCTGGTCGCTGACCGTCGATGCCGATGGCACCCTGCGCCTGACCCGCTCGGCGCCGCGCGCCGCCAGTGTTGCCAGCGGGACCGAGGCTGACCCCGTTCGCCTCGAGATCTTCAACGGTCTGTTCATGGCGATTGCCGAGGAAATGGGCTCGGCGCTCGCGCGCACGGCGATGTCGGTCAATATCCGCGAGCGGCTCGATTTCTCCTGCGCGATCTTCGATGCGGCCGGACGGTTGGTGGCCAATGCGCCGCACATGCCGGTCCACCTCGGCTCGATGGGGGAAAGCGTTCAGGCCGTGCTGCGCGAGCGGGCCGGCGGCAAGGACGGACGGGGCATCCGCCGCGGCGATGCCTATGTCCTCAACGCCCCCTATGCCGGCGGCACTCACCTGCCGGACATCACCGTGGTCATGCCGGTTTTCGTCGGGGAAGGGCTGGAGCCGGACTTCTACGTTGCGGCACGCGGCCACCATGCTGATGTCGGCGGGATCGCGCCCGGATCGATGCCACCGAACAGCCGCACGATTGGCGAGGAGGGGGTGCTGCTGGAGAACGTCTTACTGGTCGACGAGGGCCGCTTCTGCCGCGATGAGCTGTCGGCGATCCTCTCCTCCGGCCCCTATCCGGCGAGGAACATTGACGCGAACCTTGCTGACCTTGCGGCACAGGTTGCCGCCTGCGCGCGCGGCGCGGCGGGGTTGGAGCGGGCTTGCGCCGAACACGGGGCAGACGTCGTTCGCGCCTATATGGGCCATGTCCACGACAATGCCGAAGAGGCCGTGCGCCGCCTGATCGGGCGGCTGGAGGATGGCAGCTTCCGCTATGAGCTCGATAACGGCGCGGTGGTCTGCGTCGCGGTGCGGGTCGATCGGGCAGCGCGGCAGGTGACGATCGACTTTGCCGGTACCAGCGATCAGCTTCCCGGCAATTTCAACGCGCCCTTCAGCGTGGTCCGCGCCGCCGTGATGTATGTCCTGCGCACCATGATCGACGATCCGATCCCGATGAACGAGGGCTGCCTGGCTCCAGTCACGATCCTGGTGCCCGAGGGCTGCATGCTGCGCCCGCGCTATCCGGCAGCGGTGGTGGCGGGCAACGTCGAGACCAGCCAGGTCGTCACCGATGCGCTGTTCGGCGCCTTCGGGGCGATGGCCGCGGCGCAGGGGACGATGAACAACCTGACCTTCGGCAATGACCGCTACCAGTACTACGAGACCATTGCTGGCGGTTCGGGCGCGGGGCCAGACTTTGACGGGACCAGCGTCGTCCAGACCCACATGACCAACAGCCGCCTGACCGATCCTGAAGTCCTCGAAACGCGCTTTCCGATTCTGCTTGAAGAGTTCGCCATAAGGCGCGGTTCGGGCGGGGCAGGGCGTCACCACGGCGGCGATGGCGCGCTGCGGCGGCTGCGCTTCCTTGAAAGGATGGAAGCCGGAATGCTGGCCAACCGCCGCCGCGTTCCGCCGTTCGGGCTGGCGGGCGGCGCATCGGGCGCGCCGGGAGCAACGCGGGTTGAGCGAACCTCAGGTGAGCTTGAGGTTCTTGATTCCACCGCTTCGGTGCAGATGGAACCGGGCGATGTTATGGTCGTCGAAACGCCGGGCGGGGGAGGCTACGGATGAGCGAGATGTGGCTGCTTTCCGGCATCGCGGTGATGGTGCTGGGCTTCGTGCTGCGCTTCAATCCGCTGCTGGTGGTGGTAGCGGCGGCGGCGGTTACCGGGCTCTCCGCCGGGCTCGATCTCCAAGCCATCGTCTCGGCCTTCGGCAAGGCCTTTAACGATACGCGCTATGTCTCTGTGGTCTGGATCGTTCTGCCGGTGATCGGCCTGCTCGAAGCGCATGGGCTGCAAGAGCGAGCGCGCGGCCTGATCGCTGGCCTCAAGGGGGCAACCACCGGGCGGCTGCTGACCGGCTACCTGCTGATCCGCCAGCTCTCTTCGGCGCTCGGGCTGACTTCGGTCGCCGGCCATGCCCAGACCGTCCGGCCGCTCGTCGCGCCAATGGCCGAGGCGGCTGCTGAAGGGCAGACGAACCTGACCGATGACGAGCGTGAGCACGTCAAGGCGATGTCCGCCGCGACCGACAATGTCGGGCTGTTCTTCGGCGAGGATATCTTCATCGCGATCGGCTCGATCCTGCTGATGGTCGGTTTCCTGGAGCAGCAAGGCATCATCCTCTCACCCTTCCAGCTGTCGGTCTGGGCGATCCCGACAGCCTTTGCCGCTTTCTTAATCCACGGCTTCCGGCTGTGGCGGCTCGACCGGCGGCTCGGGCAGAAGGAGGCTGGACAATGATCGGCCTGCCCTTCGTCTATATCCTCGCGGGGCTGACCTTCCTCGCTTTCGCCGTGCTCTCGCTGCGCGATGGCACCAATCCCAAGCGCTGGGGCAATGGCGCCTTCTGGGCTCTGCTCGCGCTTTCGATGCTGGCGGGCGACCGGCTGGGCGATTTCGGCAATGGCCTGTTGGTCCTGGCACTGGTGGCGATTGCCGGGACCGGACAGCTTGGCCGGGGCAGCGGCGGCACCACACCCGAAGTTCGCGCCGCGCGCGCCGCGCAGCATGGCAACCGCCTGTTCCTGCTCGCACTGGTGATCCCGGCGACGGCGCTGGCTGGCACCTTCGGGTTCGAGCACTTGCCGGGCCTCGTCAATCCCAAGCAGGTGACGCTGGTCAGCTTGGCGCTGGGCGCGCTGCTGGCGCTGGTGATTGGTCTCGCCTGGCTGCGCCCGCATCCGGCGGCACCTTTGCAGGAAGGGCGGCGGCTGATGGATTCGGTCGGCTGGGCTGCGATCCTGCCGCAAATGCTCGCCAGCCTAGGCGCGGTCTTTGCGCTGGCTGGGGTGGGCGACGTCGTTGGGCAGCTGATGTCGAGCGTGATCCCCGAGGGCAGCCGGTTCGGCGCGGTGATCGCCTTCACGCTGGGCATGGCGCTGTTCACCATGGTGATGGGCAACGCCTTTGCCGCCTTTCCGGTGATGGCTGCGGCGATCGCGGTGCCAGTGTTGATCCGGCAATATGGCGGCGATCCGGCGGTGGTCTGCGCGATTGGGATGCTAGCTGGCTTCTGCGGTACGTTGATGACGCCGATGGCGGCCAACTTCAACATTGTCCCCGCCGCGCTGCTTGAGCTCAAGGACCGCAATGCCGTGGTCTGGGCCCAGGTTGGCACGGCCCTGCCGTTGCTGGCGGTCAACACGCTTTTCATCTGGTGGTTTGCCTTCTGATGACGACTCTGACAGCCGAACACGCCGCGCGCTTCATGGCGCTGACCTGCGGCCACCTGACCCGCGAATTTCCGCACAAGCTCGATCATGTGATGGACGGGCCGGACGATGCCCGCACGCCGCGTCAGCTCCACCCGATCTTCTTCGGCAGCTTCGATTGGCATTCGTGCCTGCACGGTTGGTGGCAGGTGCTGCGGCTGGCGCGGCTTTATCCGGACCTGCCTGAGGCGGCGCGAGTCCATGCCCTGGCCGATGAAATGCTGACGGCGGAGAATTTCGCGGTCGAAACCGCCTATCTCGCCCGGCCCTCGTCGCGCGGGTTCGAGCGGCCTTATGGCTGGGCCTGGGCGCTGGCGCTCCATGCCGAGATGGTCCGGCACGAGCGGCCCTGGGCGCGCCATGCCGATGCCTTTGCCGCCGCCTTTGCCGAGCGGTTCCGTCAATTCTTGCCGCTGCAGACCTATCCGATCCGGGTCGGCACGCACTACTCCTCGGCCTTTGCCTTGACCCTGGCGCGCGATTGGGCGCTGGAGCAAGATCCGGCCCTGGTCAGCCTGATCGACAGCCGCGCAGCCGACTGGTTCGGCAACGACTGCGATTGCCAGGCCTGGGAGCCGGGCGGGGATGAATTCCTGTCATCCGCGCTGACCGAAGCTCTGCTGATGAGCCGGGTGCTGGGGCAGGGCTTTGCCGACTGGTACGACCAGTTCCTGCCCCGCGCCGCGCAAGGTCAACCCGCCACGCTGTTTACCCCGGCGACCGTCTCTGATCGCAGCGATGGCAAGATCGCGCACCTCGACGGCCTCAACCTCAGCCGCGCCTGGTGCTGGCGCGGGATCGCGGCGGCGCTGCCGGCCGGACACCCGGTGCGCGAGCCGGCCCTGGCCACCGCGCAGCAGCACCTCGATGCCGCGCTGCCGCACCTGGGCGATGACTACATGGGCGAGCATTGGCTGGCGACCTTTGCGCTGCTGGCGCTGGAGCAGGGCTAGCCATTGACGGCATTGGCCAAACCCAGAAGCTGCTCGACCTGAGCTTGCCGAAGAACAAGGACAGTCCTGCAACTAACTCGGCACGGCTCGGCAGGTTGGCATCATCAAAGATGCTGGTCTTGCCGTCACTTGCTGCCTAGGATTGCCCAAAACAGCAGCGGGGGGAGCGCAATGGGGCAGTTCTGGGGGACATTTGCCGGTCAGGTAACGATGGCGCTGGCGCTGCTGGCCGTCATCGGTTTCTTCACCTGGCGCACCACCACGCGCGATGCCCACCCGGCGCATGATGGCTCGGCCAAGGATGTTTACCTCGCCAGTGGCGGCCTGAAGTGGCTCTATGTCGCCGGCGCGATCACCCTGACCAACCTCTCGACCGAGCAGCTGGTCGGCATGAATGGCAATCAGATGCTGCTGCTGGCCTGGTGGGAACTGGCCGGATTTGTCGGGCTGATGATCTTGGCCTTCGTCTTCGTGCCGGTCTACTACCGCACCGGCTGCACCACGGTGACCGAGCTGCTCGAGCAGCGCTATGATGGCGGCTCGATCCGCACGCTCATTTCGGCGCTGTTCCTGATCGGCAACATCCTGATCTACCTGCCGGCGGCGCTCTATTCGGGTTCGCTGTTCGTCAAGTCGATGTTCGGGGTCGATTGGCCGCTGTGGTATTTCGCCGCGCCGATGGCCGTGATCGCGGCGGTCTATACGATCATGGGCGGTCTGCGCGCCGTGGCGGTGATGGACACATATTCGGGCATCGGCGTGCTGGCGATTGCGCTGCTGGTGGTGGTGCTGGCCTGCAATGCGATCGGCTGGGATTTCTCCGGCATTCCGCAGGAACGGCTGACCATGGTGGGGGACGCGGATTCGCCGATCCCGTTCCACACGCTGTTCACCGGCATGCTGTTCATCCAGATCTTCTACTGGTCGACCAATCAGAACATCACCCAGAAGGCGATGACCGCGCCGACCGTGCGCGAGGCGCAGAAGGGGGTGCTGGCCGCCGCCGCCGTGCGGATCATGATCATCCCGGCGATTGTCGTGATCCCCGGCGTGGTCGGCTACAAGCTGTTCGGCGATGTCGATGATGCCGCCTATGGCCAGGTTGTCGCGGCGGTCCTGCCGCAGTGGCTCTCGGGCGCTTTTGCGGCGATGATGGCGGCGGCGGTTATTGCCCACACTGCGGCGATCCTCAACAGCTCGGTCGCGCTCTATGCGGTGGACTTCCACGCCAAGTTCGTGCGGCCAGTGACCAACCACTGGAAGCTGGCGAGCATCGTCTCGGTGGTCCTCACGATCACCTCGATCCTGATGGTGCCGGTGTTCCAGAACGCCAAGTCGATCATCAACCTGCTGCAGCAATTGAACGGCCTGTCTTCGATGCCGATCCTTTCGGCCTTCATCGTCGCGCTGCTGTTCCGGGGTGTGGCGGCCAAGGCGGCGATTGCCGGGGTGGTCTGGGGCGTGGCGCTTTACGGCCTCTACACCTTCGCCTGGCAGCCGGCCGGGCTGATCGGCATTCACTACATCGACTTCATGGTGGTGACGCTGGTCACCTCGGTGCTGTTTGCGCTCGGCTTCAACCGGGTCGCGCTGGGGCGGAGTGCAGAGTTCACCGGATGGCGCGGGGTGACTGGACAAGGCACGGCGGCGGCGTGAGACTGCGGCCATGACCCAGATCACCACCGACCGGCCCTCAACGGCCTATGACCGCATCCCCTACCTGATCGCCTTTGACGAAGTCAGCGCCTTCAAGGACACCTATGGCGGGGCGATCGGCAAGGTGGTTGTGGAGGCCCATCACCTGAAGCCGCATACACCATCGGACAGCGTGGTGATCTTTTCGCATCCGATCGGCGGCGGGGCCTATCTGCCCCTGGTGGGGATGCTGGCGCGGATGGGCGTCCACACGATCTATTGCAACACGCGCTACCGCGGCAACGACACCGCGCTAATAATGGAACGCGCGGTGATGGATTTCGGCGCCTGCATCCGCGATGCCAAGGAACGGCTGGGCTACAAGAAGGTCTACCTCGGCGGCTGGTCTGGCGGCGGGGCGCAGAGCCTGTTCTACCAGGCCGAGGCGCAGGACCCGCGCGTTACGCATACGCCGGCGGGCGATCCCTATGACCTCACCGCCGCGAATTTCATCCCGGCCGATGGCGTGCTGCTTCTCGCCGCGCACCTTTCGCGCAACCTGACGCTGACCGAATGGATGGACGCCTCGATCGAGGATGAAAGCCGCCCGTTCGATCGCAACCCGGTCTGGAACATCTTTGCCGCCGATGGCCCCAAGCCGCCGTTCTCGGCCGATTTCATCGCCGAATACCGCGCCCGCCAGATCGCCCGCAACCGCCGGATCACCGCCTGGGTCAAGGAGCAGCTCGCTGGTCTCAAGGCGCGGGGCCTTGAGCATCACGAGCGCTGCTTCACCGTGCAAGGCACGATGGGTGATCCGCGGTGGGTTGATCCGCTGGTCGATCCGAACGAGCGCGAGCCGGGTCATTGCATGCTGGGCGATCCCTTCGTGGTCAACGATGGGCCGGTCGGCTTGGCCCGCTTTACCACGCTGCGATCCTGGCTTTCACAGTGGTCCTATGACGATTCGCAGGCCGATGGGTTGAAGTGCGCCGCCCGGATCGCCTGCCCGATGCTGGTGATCGAAAACGGCGCCGACGATGCTTGCACCCCCAGCCATGCCGCCCGGCTGATGGCGGCGGCGACCCGCTGCGAGATCGAGCACCATGTCGTAAAGGGAGCAAATCATTACTATTTTGGCCAGCCAGCCTTGGCCGGCCAGGCCGCCGAACTGGTCCGCAGCTGGATCGCCGCACAAGCCTGAGGATCGTGGTGAATAAGCTATTGCGCGGCGGAAGAATCGATTCAATGATGGGGGTCTCAACAAGGGGGAGTTCCCAAATGCGCAAGACCACTGTTGCCCTGACTGCTATGCTGGCCCTCGGCCTCGCCGCTTGCGGCGCGAAGGAAGAAGCCGCTCCTGAAGCCGCTGCCACCGAAGCTGCTGCCACTGAAGCCGCTGCGACCGAAGCTGCTGCCACCGACGCCGCGACTGCCGCTGCCAGCGACGCCGCTGCTGCACCGGCCGCCGAAGCTCCGGCCTCGGAAGCTGCCCAGTAAGTCACCGCTGCAAAGCGTTGCAGGAACAAGGCTCGCTTCGGCGGGCCTTTTTCTTTGCCCAGGTGCCACGCCCCGCTGCCCGGCCAAACCTGGTCGGCGAGCCCTGGATGGTAAAGACTTGCCCCAGCGGCCCTAGGTGGATGCCGAAGTCGCGGCGCAGCGCCTTTCCTCTCACATTCCCGCCATATCGGAACCTTTCGGGCTGGCCCGGGTTGGTCGTCATGGGCTTGCTGCCGGAGCAATCGTGCGCAGCGGGCCAATGTGCGGCCTGGACAGGAGTGTGGCAGCATGGACGAGCCTTCGATCGAGCACGGGGCCTTGGCGGTCCTGGCCGGATTGATTGCCTGGATCGCTCGCTGGATTGTGCTGTTGGCGATGATCTTGGTGCTGCTGGCAACCGGGCTGGTGCTGGCACTGTCAATGCGCAATGACCGGGTTGCGGTGCGCGGGCGCAAGCCGCAGTTCATCCCCCGCATCAGCGGATAGCCCGCCTTTACCAGCGCTCGGGGCTGACATGCCCCGGTGGCACCCGGATGAAATAGCGCCGATCTGGACCTAATCCTGACGCCGGACGGGTTCGGCGCCGCCTTTGCCAATTCGACGGAATGACAATCCGGGGCGTGACCGGATTCCGGACTTGCGTTCTGTGAACGTTATCATGAATACGAATACACGGCCTCGCCAAGTCCGCCCGGGCTGCTAGCATGGGGTCAAACACTCTTGGGGAGGAATGTCTGATGGCGATCGCCACCGACACTGCTGGCACACAGGGCCAGGCCGAATATATCGACGCGCCGCAGCTGCAGCTGTTCGTGATGGGGCTGTTCTTCATTTTCGGCGGGATCACCTCGCTCAACGATGTGATCATCCCGAAGCTGAAGGAGCTGTTCACGCTCAACTACACCCAGGCGATGCTGGTGCAGTTCTGCTTCTTCACCGCCTATGCCGTGATCGGCATCCCGGGCGCGCGGCTGATCAAGCGGATCGGCTACATGCGCGGCGCCGTGGCCGGGCTGGTGACGATGATGGCGGGGTGTCTGCTCTTCATCCCGGCCAGCCAGAACGCGACCTATGCACTGTTCCTGCTCGCGCTGTTCGTGCTGGCAAGCGGGGTGGTGATCGTTCAGGTCGTCGCCAATCCGCTGATCTCGCTGCTTGGCAAGCCCGAGACTGTCCACAGCCGGCTGACCTTTGCCCAGGCGTTCAATTCGGTTGGCACAACCGTGTTCCCCTATTTCGGCTCGATCCTGATCCTGGGCAGCCTGGCGACGGTCACGGCCGACCAGCTCTCGGGCGTTGAGCTCGATGCCTATCGCACCGCCGAGAGCCAGGCGATTGTCCACGGCTACCTCGGGATTGCGGCGGCGCTCGCGGTGGTTGCGGGCGTGGTCTGGCTGTTCCGCAACGCGCTGAAGGGTGAGAAGCATGAGGCCAGCTCGGGCCTCGCCGGTCTCGACCTGCTGAAGCGCAAGCGCTTCGGCTTCGGGGCGCTGTGCATCTTCCTCTATGTCGGAGCCGAGGTTTCGATCGGCTCGCTGATCGTCAATTACCTGATGCAGAGCCACGTCATGGGCCTCGAAGAGCAGGCCGCCGGCAAGCTGATCGCCTATTACTGGGGCGGGGCCATGGTCGGCCGGTTCATCGGCTCGGCCGTGCTGCGCGTGGTCAGCCCGGGGAAGGTCCTCGCTGCGGTTGCCATTGGCGCGATCCTGCTGCTGGCCTTCTCGACCCACACCACTGGCGCCGTCTCGGGCTACAGCCTGCTCGCAATTGGCTTGATGAATGCGATCATGTTCCCGACGATCTTCACGCTGGCCTGCGAAAAACTCGGCCCGCGTGCCGCCGATGGTTCGGGCATCATCAACGTCGCAATTTTCGGCGGCGCGGTGATCCCGCTCCTCACCGGGATGATCGCCGATGCCACGGGTAGCCTGGCGCTCGCCTTCATCCTGCCAGCGGCCTGTTATGCCGTGATCGCCGGGTTCGGGTGGTACGCCCGCCGGCCGGCCTGAGGGCAGACGTTTCCACCTACAGGCCGTTTCAGGCCAACCGCACCCGCCGTCGCAGCACCCTTGCTGCGGCGGCGGTCGCATTTGGCCCGCTTGCGCCGTTTGAAGCGGGATGGGCAGGAATCTGTTGCAATCGAATGCCAAGCCGGAATGCGGATTCGACTGTTTGGCGCTGGTGGAAATCGGTGGTGACGACTTGACGAAGTGAACGTTATCATTTAGGTGAACGTTCACATTTGGAATAGTGTGCGCATCAAAGCACGCATTTCTGGGGAGGAAGCGCTGATGAATGATTCGCGGAAGATCGCGTCGAGGCACCTGCTGATTGGTGCGTCGCTGCTGGCACTGGGGCTGACCAGCCAGGTTGCCCAGGCACAGGAAGTCGCGCCCGAAGCGGGCGCCGAGGACGAGATCGTCGTTTCCGGGATTCGTGCCAGCTTGAAGGCGTCGATGGACCTCAAGCGCGATGCGCAGGGTGTGGTTGATGCGATCTCGGCCGAAGACATCGGCAAGTTCCCCGATACCAACCTGGCGGAATCGCTGCAGCGCATCACCGGCGTCTCGATCGATCGCAACAGTGGCGAAGGATCGAAGGTTACGGTCCGCGGCTTCGGTCCGGACTTCAACCTCGTCCTCCTCAACGGTCGCCAGATGCCGGCCTCGGGCCTTGGCAGCTGCTGCGAAGCCCCGGCCTCGCGCAGCTTTGATTTTGCCAACCTGGCCGCCGAAGGCATTGCCGCGGTCGAAGTCTACAAGTCGGGCCGAGCCTCGCTGCCGACTGGCGGTATCGGGTCGGTCATCAATATCCGCACCCCGCGCCCGCTCGATCGCCCCGGCTTCCAGGGCAGCGTCGCGGTCAAGGGGGTCTATGACCACACCTTTGAAGGCACCGAGATCACCCCGGAAGTCTCGGGCATCGTCAGCCAGACCTTCGCCGACGACAAGATCGGCATCCTGCTGAGCGGTTCCTACCAGAAGCGCAAGGCCAGCCTGGCCCAGTTCAACGCCGGCTGGCGCGAAGGCTATCTCGGCAACGAAAACAACTGGGGTTCGCTGGCGCAGCCGGGTTCGCCGGGTGCCGCCCAGATCACCAACCGTCCCGATCCGACCGATGTCTACCAGGTCACCCAGAACGCCGGGTATGACTTCACCGATATCGAGCGCGAGCGCATCAACGGCCAGGTCGTGCTGCAGGTCAAGCCGACCGATACCCTTTCGGCGGTGATCGACTACACCTATTCGCAGAACACCATCGATGCCCGCACCAACAGCATCGGCGTGTGGTTCAACCACAACAACACCACGAGCAGCTGGACCGATGGCCCGGCCGCCGGTCCGAACTTCTACGCCGAAGCCTTTGGCGCCGGCGAGACCAAGGACCTCGCGGTTACCGGCGCTTTGGCCAAGAACCGCAACATCAACAAGTCGATCGGCGGCAACCTGAAGTGGGATGGCCCGGGCGGGCTGCGGCTTGAGCTCGACGGCCACCATTCGACCGCCGAAAGCAAGCCGACCTCGCCCTATGGCAGCAACATCGCGGTCGGCAGCGCGATCTTCGGCGTGCGGGACCAGCGCGTCGATTACACCACCGACATGCCGGTGATCTCGGTCAACATGTATCCGGGGGCTGGCATTGACGCGGCCAACATTCGTCCGGCCGGCAATGCTTTCCGTAATGCCTACATGAAGGACACGATCAACGAAGTGTCGCTGAAGGGCGGTTGGGACTTCGATTCCTCGCTGATCGAAAGCCTCGACTTCGGCGTGACCTATACCGACAACGAAGTCCGCTCGGCCTTCGGTGTGATCCAGAACGACACCTGGGGTGGCACGCTGACGGCGGCGCAGACCCCGGATTCGCTCTATGCTATCACCCCGCTTTCACCGGCGCTGGCCGGGATGGCTGGATCGGACGGGGCCGGGATTATTCCCAACTACTTCAAGGTTGATACGGCTGCCCTGCTCAGCCTGCTGCAGACCAACCTGAACATCTGCGGTTCGGCGGCGACCCCGGGTACCTGCCTGGCCAAGTACACCACCGACCGTCGCATCAAGGAAACGACCTGGGCGCCCTACATCCAGTCGCGCCACAGCTTCGATCTGGGTGCGTCGACGGCGCACCTCAACCTGGGCGTGCGCTACGAGAAGACCAAGATCGACTCCTCGGCGCTTGTCCCGATCCCGACCGGTACGGTCTGGGTGGCAGACAACGAAATCTCGCTGGTCTTCGGTCCGTCGCAGGACTTCACCACGCTCAAGGGTGAATACGAGAACTGGCTGCCGGCCTTCGACTTCGACGTCTCGCCGATCGACAACGTGAAGCTGCGCGCTTCGTACAGCCACACGATCACGCGTCCGGACTATGGCCGGATGCAGGGTGGCATCACGCTGGGTCAGCCGCTGCGCCCGAATGGTGGCAGCACTGCCAGCAGCGGCAATCCGGGCCTGCTGCCCTATCTGTCGAAGAACATCGATCTCTCGGCAGAGTGGTACTATGGCAACGACAGCTACCTTTCGGTGGGCTACTTCCACAAGAAGGTCAGCAATTTCATTGGTGACGCCACCAGCCAGGTCCCGCTGTTCAACCTGACCAATCCGGCACAGGGCGGGGCAGTTGCCGCGGCCCGGGCCGCGCTTGGCGGAACGCCCAGCTTTGCCCAGATCCGCGACTGGGTCCGGGTGAACCGTCCGGCTTCGTATGACGCCGCGCGTAACGGGATCATCGGTGCAGCCTCTGATCCGGCCATGCAGTTCACGCTGACCCAGCCAAGCAACAGCACGCAGGTGGCAAAGCTCAACGGCTGGGAATTCGCGATCCAGCACAGCTTCTGGGAAACCGGCTTCGGCGCGCAGCTGAACTACACTATCGTCAACAGCGATACGAAGTTCGACAACACGCTGCGCTACACCGCCACCCAGTTCGCGGTGAACGGGGTTTCGGACAGCGCCAACGCCGTGTTCTACTATGACAAGAACGGCTTCCAGGCCCGCGTTGCCTACAACTGGCGCGATGGCTTCCTGGGAGGCTATGGGTTCGATCCGTTCTACATCGATCCCTATGGCCAGTTCGATGTCAGCGCGAGCTGGGAGTTCAAGAAGGGCCTGACCGCCTTCGTCGAGGGGATCAACATCACCAAGGCGGATCGTCGCGGGCACATGCGTAATGACCAGACCGTGTTCTTCGCAGCTCCGGGCTACGCCCGCTACTCTGCGGGTCTGCGCTACACCTTCTGATGACAGGCGGATAATCCTGTCAGGCTGAAACAAGGAGAGCCGCACTGCTTGCCGGTGCGGCTCTCTTTCTTCATGGTCTGTCCGAATAAGTAACGGTGCTTGGGAAATGGATGGTCCGATCCGTCAGGTTGTGATCGTGGGCGGCGGCACGGCTGGCTGGCTGGCCGCCTGCCTGCTGGCCGCGCGCCTGCCCGACCTGGCGGTTACCCTGGTCGAGAGCCCCAATATCCCGACGATCGGCGTGGGCGAGGGGACCTGGCCGACCATGCGCGAAACGCTGGCTTCGATCGGCATCCCCGAGGCGGAATTCCTGCGCGAATGCGATGCGGCCTTCAAGCAGGGCTCGCGCTTTGATGGCTGGGTCAGCGGTGCCACGGATGACAGCTATCTCCACCCCTTCACCCTGCCGCCGGCGGGGGACATGCGCGAACTTCTTGCCGCCTGGCAGCAGGCCGCGCCGGATCAGCCCTTTGCCCAGGCCATGACGCCGCAGGGCGCGGTCTGCGCGGCGGGCCTTGCGCCGCGCCAGCGGGCGATGCCGGACTATGCCGGGGCGCTGAACTATGCCTACCACCTTGATGCCGGAAAGTTCGCCGCGCTGCTGATGCGCCATGCGACCGGGCGGCTGGGCGTCCGCCATGTCAGTGCCGAGGTCTGCGGGACACGCGCGTCTGCGAACGGCGATATTGCTGCCGTACAACTGCGCGATGCCGGTGAGCTTGTGGGCGACCTGTTCCTCGATTGCACCGGCCAGGCTGCCCTGCTGATTGGCGGGCATTGCCAGGTCGAATGGATCGACCGTTCGGACGTCTCGTTCAACGATCGCGCGCTGGCGGCGCAGGTGCCGGTTGAGCCGGGCAGCCCGATTGCCGCGCAGACGATCGGCACCGCGCACCGCGCTGGCTGGATCTGGGACATTGCCCTGCCGACGCGGCGTGGGATCGGCTGCGTCTATGCCTCGCGCTTTCTCGATGACGATGCTGCCGAAGCGATTCTGCGCGAATACATTGCTGCGAAGGTTCCGGGTGCCGATGCCGCCGCGATCCAGCCGCGCCGGCTGGCCTTTCAGACCGGCCACCGCGCCCGCTTCTGGCAAGGCAATTGCCTTGCCGTTGGCCTCTCCGCCGGTTTCATCGCGCCGCTCGAGGCATCGGCGATTGTCCTGATCGAGCTGTCGCTGCGGCGGCTGATCGAAGCCTTCCCGGCGGACCGCGCAGCGATGGCGCCATTGTCGCGCCGCTTCAACGATCTGTTCCGCCAACGCTGGGACCGGATCGTCGAATTCCTCAAGCTGCACTATGTCCTGAGCAAGCGGAACGAGCCCTATTGGCTCGCCCAGCGCGATCCCGCGACCATCCCGGAGCGGCTGGCCGAAAGCCTGGACCTGTGGCGCCACCTGCCGCCATCGCCGCGCGATTTCCCCGATTTCGAGGAAATCTTCCCGGCCGCCAGCCAGCAATATGTCCTCTACGGAATGGGCTTCCCGCTGCCAGCGCGTCTGCCGCAGCCAAACGGTCAGGCGCTCGCCCGGATCGC
This sequence comes from Novosphingobium sp. UBA6722, assembly GCA_002454125.1. Classification (GTDB taxonomy): domain Bacteria; phylum Pseudomonadota; class Alphaproteobacteria; order Sphingomonadales; family Sphingomonadaceae; genus Novosphingobium. The sequence goes on along the minus strand of DKII01000050.1, from coordinate 14,599 downwards.
CGAGGTGCGCGATCGGGCCCGGACGATGCAGGCCGGATTGCCCGAAAACCGCAGCTATTTCGCGGCGCTTGCCGCATCCCCGCCAGAAAGGCCCGCCGCCGCATCATGAGCAACCACCAGATCCTGAACCCAGCCGATCACGGCGCCCTGCGCGTCCGGGCTGATGCCGCGCCCGAGCTTGGCGATGGCGTGATGTCGTGCCTGGTGGTGCCGAGTGAATTCCGCCGGCTGGCCTGCGAATATCCGATCTTTTTCCGGTTTGACGGCGAAAACCGCAGCTTTTCGGCAGTGGCGCTGTTCGGGTTTGAAGGCGGGGAGAACCTGTTCCTTGAAGGCGGCCAGTGGGATGCGGCCAGCCGGCCCTTCGCCATGGCGGTCCAGCCCTTCCTGGTCGGTCGGCCGCAAGGTGGCCAGGGCGCGGGGCAGGTGCACATCGATATGGACCACCCGCGCGTGACCATGGCCGGGGGCGAGGGCGTGCGCGTGTTCGACGATGCCGGCCAGCCCAGCCCCTGGCTGGAAGAGGTCGCGGGCATGCTGGGCGCGCTCGATGAAGGCTACCGCGCCAGCGGCGAATTCTATGCTGCCCTGGACCGGCACGATCTGCTCGAACCCTTCTCGATGGACGTGACGCTGGATAATGGCGCCAGCCACCGGCTGGTCGGCTATCACCTGGTCAACGAGGAAAAGCTCCGCGCGCTCGATGCAGCGGCCCTGGCCGAGTTGCATGGTGCCGACCACCTCGAACCGATCTATATGGCGCTCGCCTCGCTCGGCAATCTGGGCAAGCTGGTGCGGCGCAAGAACCGGCGGGCCGATGGCTGAAACGGCCGACATCCTGGCCAATCTGCCGCGCGTGGCCGAGGAGACGCTTGCCCCCGCGGCGCTCGACGCGCGATTGGCCGGGGCGGACCAGCCCTTCGTGGTGCGTGGGCTGGCGGCGAACTGGCCGCTGGTGCAGGCAGGGCTGGAAAGCGCCGATGCCGCGCGGGCCTATCTCGTCTCGCTTGGCCGCGAAGCCAAACTGACCGGGACGATCGGCGAGCCTGGCGGCGGCGAGCGCCTGTTCTACAACGCCGCGATGGGGATGAACTTCCGCTCGGCCCAAGGGCCGCTCGACGGGTTCCTCAAGCTGATGGCGCGCGATGAGAGCGATCCTGCGGCGCAGACGATCTACCTCTCCTCGATCGACATGCGGACCTATTTCAACGGCCTGGTCGAGGCCAACAATGTGCCGCTGGGTGACCGCCGTCCGCTCGAATCGATCTGGATCGGCACGCGCACCCGGATCGCCGCGCATAACGACGTGCCGGATAACCTGGCCGTCTGCGCGGTCGGCAAGCGGCGTTTCACGCTGTTCCCGCCGGAACAGTTTGCCAACCTCTATCCGGGGCCGCTGGAGAATACGCCGGCTGGCCGCCCGGTCTCGATGGTTGACCTGCTCCAGCCCGATTTCGAAACCTATCCGCGCTTCCGCGAGGCGCTGGCCCATGCCCAGGTAGCTGAGCTGGAGCCGGGCGATGCCGTGTTCATCCCTTCGCTGTGGTGGCACCATGTCGAAGGGCTGGCACCGTTCAACGTGCTGGTGAACTACTGGTGGCGCGATGCTCCGCACTTCCTGGGCAAGCCCGAAGATGCCTTGTTCCACGCGATCCTGGCGCTGCGCGATCTGCCCGAGGCGGACAAGGCGCGCTGGCGCGAGCTGTTCGATCACTATGTCTTTGCCAATGGAGAAGCTGTGACCCAGCACCTGCCACCCGAAGCGCGCGGCATCCTGGCCCCGCTGACTGCTGAAACTGCCGGCCAGATCAAGGCCCACCTCTTGCGGAGTCTCTCGCGATGAACCCCACCAAGAAACTGCGCGTCGTTGTTGCCGGGGGCGGCACGGCCGGTTGGATGACCGCCGCGGCGCTCGCCGGAACGCTGGGCGATTGCATCGAGCTGACCCTGGTCGAATCCGATGCGATTGGCACGATCGGCGTCGGCGAAAGTACGATCCCGCCGATCGTGCTGTTCAACCGTCTGCTCGGGATCGGCGAGGCGGAGTTCATGGCCGCGACCCAGGCGACCTTCAAGCTGGGGATCAAGTTCGAGAACTGGAAGGACGTTGGAGAGACCTATTTCCACTCGTTCGGCACGACCGGCAAGGATCACTGGTCGGCGGGCTTCCAGCACTTCTGGCTGCACGGGCTGAGCCAGGGGATCGAGCACAGCTACGATGACTACTGCCTGGAACTGAAGGCCGCACTCGAGGGCAAGTTCGCGCATCTGCCCGATGACAAGATGAACTATGCCTACCAGCTCGATTCCGGGCTCTATGCTGCCTTCCTGCGCAAGCGTGCCGAAGCGGACGGGGCGGTGCGAATCGAAGGCAAGATCGCCGAGGTCGAGCTGGACGGCGAAAGCGGCAATATCGCCGCGCTGCGGCTGGATGGCGACCGGCGGATCGAAGGTGACCTTTTCATCGATTGCACTGGCTTCCGTGCCCTGCTGATCGAAGGCGCGCTCCACGCCGGGTTCGATGACTGGACCCATTACCTGCCGTGCGATTCCGCGATCGCCGTGCAGACTGCCAGCGTCCGCCCGCCGGTGCCCTATACCCGCGCGATTGCCCACGATGCCGGGTGGCAGTGGCGCATCCCGCTGCAGCACCGCCAGGGCAACGGGATCGTCTATTGCAGCCGCTACCTCGACAAGGATGCGGCGCTGGAACGCTTGCTCGGGTCAGTCGAGGGGCTGGTCCTGACCCAGCCCAATTTCATCCGCTATACCACCGGCGCGCGGCGCAAGCAGTGGCACCGCAACTGCGTGGCGATCGGCCTGTCGGGCGGGTTCATGGAACCGCTGGAATCGACCTCGATCCACCTGATCCAGCGCGCCGTGTTGCGGCTGATCCGCATGCTGCCGGGCGGCCCGGTGAGCGAGCGCGACATTGCCGAGTTCAATGGCCAGCAGCTGACCGACATGGATCAGATCCGCGACTTCCTGATCCTGCACTACAAGGTCACCGAGCGGCGCGATTCCCCGTTCTGGCGGCACTGCGCGGCGCTGCCGATGCCCGATAGCCTGGCGCAGAAGATCGAACTGTTCCGCGAAACCGGCCGGGTCTTCCGCAAGAACGAGGAGTTGTTTGTCGAGAACAGCTGGGTTCAGGTGATGATGGGGCAGGGGATCATGCCGCAAACCTATCACCCGATCGCCACCAAGTTGCGCGCCGACGAGCTCGACAAGTTCCTCGCGATGCTGCGCGATTCAGTCGCCAAGACTGTCGCCGGCCTGCCCGATCACCAGACCTATATCGCCCGCTATTGCGCGGCGCAGGATGCGCAGGCGGCATGATGCGCGCGGCGGTTCTTGCTCTGGCCCTGCTGGCGGCGCCTGCGGCGGCGGCGGACAACTGGACCATGGTCTGGTCCGACGAGTTCGATGGCGACAAGATCGACCGCTCCAAATGGGGCTTCGATGTCGATTGCTGGGGCGGCGGCAATGACGAGCACCAGTGCTATACCAAGAGCCCGCGCAATGCCGCGGTCGAGGATGGCAAGCTGGTCATCACCGCGCGGTATGAGCGCGTTACCGGCCCGGCGCTGCCCGAGCATCTGCGCCGGACTTCTGCCACGCCCGAGGCCGAAGCGACCCGCGACATCAGCTCGGCCCGGCTCTCCACCCGCGGCAAGGCTTCGTGGCGCTATGGCAAGGTTGAGGTGCGGGCCAAGCTGCCGCAAGGACAGGGGACCTGGCCAGCGATCTGGATGCTGCCGGAAAAGGACCGTTACGGCACCTGGGCTGCATCGGGCGAGATCGATATTCTTGAGGCCGTGAATCTGGGCGTGCCCTGCGCCAAATGCCCTGGTGGGCGCGAGAACACGATCCTGGGCACGCTGCATTTCGGCGGCAAGTGGCCGAACAACAAGCACAAGGGTGAGGAAGTGCCGTTCCCCGAAGTGCTTGATGGCGGCTTCCACACCTATGCGATCGAATGGGGGCCGGAACGGATCACTTGGCAGGTTGATGGCAAGACCTATGCCGTGCGCACGGCCGATGAATGGTCGACCACCGGCTCCAAGGTGCGCGGCGCACCATTCGACCAGCCGTTCCACCTGATCCTCAATCTCGCGATCGGCGGCAAGCTGGCCGAAACGCGCGGGCTTGGCGGGGTGCGACTTGACGGCTATCCCAAGCGGATGGAGATCGATTGGGTTCGCGTCTGGCAAGTGCCCGAGGCGAAAGGGATCTCCGCCGAGACTGGCTCGGCGCAAGGGGGCAAGTAATCGATGGCGCGACGCCGCCAGGCTGTAACGATCAAGCACGTGGCTGCCGATGCAGGGGTTTCGCTGCAGACGGTCAGCCGCGTCATCAATAACGAGCCCAACGTTCGGCCGGAGATGAAGGAGCGGGTCCAGGCCTCGATCGACAAGCTGGGCTATGTCCCCTCGATCGCGGCCCAGCGGATGAGCGGATCGCGTTCCTATCTGATCCTGGCGATCAACGACCGTGACCGGACGATTGCTGACTGGCAGGCCCGGCAGGGCACCGACTGGGTCGACCAGATGCTGCTGGGCGGCATGCTGAAATGCGCCGAGCATGGCTATCGGATGATCTTCGAACTGGTCGATACCCATTCCGATCATGTCGAGCGCGAACTGCTGGGTGCGATTGCCGCGCTGCAGCCCGACGGGATCATCCTGACCCCACCGCATTCCGACAGTCCGCAGATCGTCAATTTTCTGGCCGAACAGAAGATCCCCTTCGTGCGGATCGGCTCGATCCAGAACGGGGCGGGCATTCCGGTATCAATGGATGATGAAGGCTCGGCCCACCAGGCAACGCAGCACCTGCTGGAGCGCGGGCACCGCCGAATCGGCTTTATTTCTGGCTCAAGCGAATATGCGCTCAGCGGCTGGCGCGTCGATGGCTGGCGCCGGGCGATGGAGGAAGCGGGCCTGCCCTGCGACGGGCTGCTGGCCGAAGGCGACTTCAGCTTTGCTTCGGGCGTCGAAGCGGCCGGCAAGCTGCTATCGGGTCCCCAGCGGCCAAGCGCGATCATCGCCAGCAATGACCAGATGGCGCTCGCCACGCTGGAGGTTGCGCGGCTGGTGGGGCTGACGGTGCCGCAGGACCTGTCGCTGATCAGCTTCGATAACACGCCGCTGGTGCATTTTACCCAACCGCCGCTGACCGCAGTGGACCAGCCGATTGCAGCGACCACGTCCAAGGCGGTCGAGCTGCTGATCGCCGCGCAGAAGGGCGATGCCGCGCCGAAGGAGCTGACGGTCGTGCGTGCCAGCATCTTCGTGCGCGAATCAGTCGCGCCGCTGGCAGACGCGCCGGGTGCCTGATCCGCGCACGCCGGTTGATCGGTTCATCCTGCTCTATGCGCTGGCCTGGGCTGGCGGAACGATCGGCTATGTCCCGCTGCTCTCGATCCTGCTGCCGGTGCAGGTAGCAGGGTTGGCGGGCAAGACCGCCGGGGTCGACTGGCTTGCCTACATCGCGCTGATCGGCGCAATTGCCGCGAGCCTCGCCGGGATCGCGTTTGGCTACCTCAGCGATATCACACGCAACCGCCGCGGCTGGATCGTCGCGGGGCTGGCGCTTTCGTGCACCCTGTTGCTGGTGATCGGGCGAATGACCAGTCTGCCGGGAATTGTCGCTGCGATTGTCGCCTGGCAGCTGGGGCTCAACATGATGCTGGGGCCGCTGGCGGCCTGGGCGGGGGACGTGGTGCCCGATGATCGCAAGGGCCTGCTCGGCGGGCTGATGGCCTTTGCGCCGGGGCTGGGGGCGCTGTCGGGGGCCCTGGTGACGATCCCCGGACTGGCCGACGGACAGGCGCGGCTGGGCCTGGTGGCGCTGCTGGTGGCGCTCTGCGTGCTGCCGGTGCTGCTCCATGGACCGCCGCCCGCGCTTGAACGCCCGCCAGCGCCGGCGGAACCGCACCGTGCACGCGGCTTGGCGCTGCGGATGTGGCTGGCGCGGCTG
>DKII01000050.1:0-8562 GCA_002454125.1 Novosphingobium sp. UBA6722 | reverse complement strand
CTGGCGCGGCTGGCGGTGCAGGTGGCCGAGGCAACGCTGTTCGCCTACCTATTCTTCTGGCTGGTCAGCCTCGATGGCTCGGTCAGTGACAACCAGACCGCGCGGCTGTTCAGCCTGATCCTGCTGGTATCTGCGCCGCTCGCCTTGCTGGTCGGCCGCTGGTCTGATCGGACGGGCCGGCCGATCGCCCCGCTCCAGAGCTGTGCGCTGATCTCGGCGCTGGGGCTGCTGGGCATGGCCCTTGCGCCTGACGTGACCGGCGCGATGCTAGCCTATGGCCTGTTCGGCGTGTCGAGCGCGGTGTTCCTGGCGCTGCATTCCGCCCAGACCCTGCGGATCCTGCCCCGGCCCGACCGGCGCGGGCGCGATCTGGGATTGTTCAATCTTGCCAATACGGTGCCGTCGCTGGTCATGCCCTGGCTGACCATGGCGATCGTGCCAGTGGCAGGTTACCCCGCCTTGTTCGCCTTGCTGGCCGTGCTGGCTGCAGCCGCGGCTCTGCTGCTCCGCAATATGCAACCAGGCGCCTGAGCCTGCTGCTTGACTTTCCCCCGTGCCTCGTGCGAATGAGAACGTTCACAAGAATACCGGGGTGAGAGAGTTCAATGCGCATCGGGATGCTGACGGTCGCAAGCGTCATGTTGGTGGCAGGCTGCGCGCAGGGGCCCGCCGTTTCGACCGCGCCGGTCGCGCTGGCTCAAGCAGCGCCGCAAAGTGAAGACGCGCGGATTGCCGACCTGCTGGCGCGGATGAGCCTGGAGCGTAAGGTCGCCCAGCTGATCCAGCCGCAGATCAACTCGTTCACCGCCGCAGACATGGAGCGCTATCGCTTCGGCAGCTACCTCAACGGCGGCAACGGCGGGCCCTATGGCGATGAGTTCGCGCCAGCATCCCAGTGGCTCAAGCTGGCGGACGAGATGTGGGACGCCTCGACCAAGCCGCTGCCGAACGGCGAACCGGCGATCCCGGCGATCTGGGGAACCGACGCCGTCCACGGCCACACCAATGTAATCGGCGCGACGATCTTCCCGCACAACGTAGGCCTGGGCGCGACCCGCGATCCCGACCTGGTCCGCCGGATCGGAGCGGCGACGGCGCTGGAAATGCGCGCCACCGGGATCGAGTGGGATTTCTCGCCGACCATTGCCGTGGCGCGCGATCGCCGCTGGGGCCGTTCCTATGAAAGCTACTCGCAGGACCCGGATATCGTCGCTCCGCTGGGTGCAGCGCTGATCGAGGGGCTGCAAGGCAAGGTCGGCACGCCCGACCACCTCAGCGGTGACCGGGTCATCGCCACGGCCAAGCACTTCTTCGCCGATGGCGGCACGACCCAGGGGGTCGATCAGGGCGATGTCAGCGGCGATATCGCCGAATTGAAGGCGATCCATGCCAAGCCCTATCCCGCCGCGATTGCCGCGGGCGTGGAAAGCATCATGGCCAGCTTCAACTCGGTCAACGGGGTGAAGATGCACGGCAACCGCGATCTGCTGACCGGTGTGCTGCGCGATGAATTCGGCTTCAAGGGCATGGTCGTGGGGGATTGGAACGCCCACGGCCAGATCCCGGGCTGCAAGGTGGACGATTGCAGCCAGTCGCTGCTTGCCGGGCTCGACATGTACATGGTGCCCGACGATTGGCGCGCGCTCCACGCCAACCTGATGCGCGACGTGCAGAACGGCACGATCCCCATGGCGCGGCTGGACGAAGCCGTGGCCCGCGTGCTGCGCATGAAGCTGCGGCTGGGCCTGCTGGAGCCGACTGCGGTCAAGCCCTCGCTGCGCCCCAATGGCGGCAACTTTGCGCTGCTCGGCGCGGCCCAGCACCGCGCCGTCGCGCGCGAGGCTGTCGCCAAGTCGCAGGTCCTGCTCAAGAACGATGGCGTGCTGCCGCTGGCCGCTGGCGCCAAGATTCTGGTTGCCGGCCGCGGGGCGGACAGCGTCGCCCAGGCCTCCGGTGGCTGGACACTGACCTGGCAGGGCGGGCTCGAGCTGACCAACGAGAAGTATTTCCCTGGCGCCACCTCGATCTGGACCGGCCTCAAGCAGGCGGCCGAAGCGGCGGGCGGATCGGCCACGCTGTCGGTGGACGGCAGCTATGCCGCCAAGCCCGATGTCGCCGTGGTGGTCTTCGGCGAGGAGCCTTACGCCGAGTTTGAAGGTGACCGGAAGAACGCCGTCTTCACCGATGAGGAAGGCCTTAACCTGCTGCGCAAGTTCAAGGCCGCGGGCGTGCGCACCGTGGCCGTGTTCCTTTCGGGCCGGCCGCTGTGGATGAACCGCGAGATCAACGCTGCCGATGCCTTTGTCGCCGCCTGGCTGCCGGGCAGCGAAGGCGCCGGGGTGGCTGACGTGCTCTATGGCAAGCGCCCCGCTACCGGCCGGCTTTCGTTCAGCTGGCCGGCCGGCTGCGATGGCAAGCCGGTCAACGGGCCGGAAGGCGCGCTGTTCAACCTCGGTTACGGTCTGAGCCTGGGTGAGCGCAGCACGATCGGCAAGCTCGATGAAACCTGCGCCTACCTCAACGCCGGCCCGGCAGCTGACTGGTTTGTCGATGGCAAGCTGGCGCCGGGAACGATGATCACCGGCGATGGCGCACCGCTGCCGGGCCTGCGCGGCCAGGCCGGCGGGATCGCCGCGCGCGGGGTCGATCGCAAGCGCCAGGAAGATGCCCGCGAAATCACCTTCGCACCGGGCGCAACGCTGTCGTTCGCGCATCGCCAGTCCGGTTCGGGAGCGTTCCGGATCAGCTATTTCCTGCCCGATCAGCCGCAGGCGCCGGTCAAGCTGACGCTTGGCAAGAACAGCGTCGACATCACCCGCCAGCTGGCGCTGAGCGCGGGCAAGGGCTGGCGCGAGATGATCATCACCGATGCCTGCGCGCCGGGGCTTGGCCAGTCGCTGGCGATTACCTCCAGCGGGCCGCTCAAGCTGCAGATCGCAGCCGTCTCGCGCCAGGCCATGCCGGCGGGGGCGGACTGCTCGTTCTGAGCAGCGCTCAGAGCGTCTTGATGATGCCTGAGAAGTCCACGCCGCCATTCCCGGCAGCCGCGAAGGCTTCGTAAAGCTCCTCGGCACGGGTGCCCATCGGGACATTCGCGCCGACGCTCTGCGCGGCTTCGAGCGCGAGTTTGAGGTCCTTGAGCATCAGTGCGGCAGCGAATCCGCCCTGATAGCCATTGTCGGCAGGCGACTGCGGGCCGACGCCGGGGACCGGGCAATAGGACGTCATCGACCACGACTGGCCCGAGGCCTTCGACGAGATATCGAAGAAGGTCTGGAGGTCGAGGCCGAGCTTGTCGGCGAGCGCAAAGGCCTCGCAAGTGGCGATCATCGTCGCGCCCAGGATCATGTTGTTGCAAATCTTTGCGGCCTGGCCCGCGCCGCTGGCACCGGCGTGGATCACCGCCTTGCCCATGGCGGCCAGGATCGGTTCGGCGCGCTTGAAGGCATCATCGGTGCCGCCGACCATGAAGGTCAGTGTGCCGCCATTGGCCGCAGCGATCCCGCCCGAAACCGGAGCATCGACCATGGCATAGCCAGCGGCTTCGGCGGCAGATGCAACCTTGCGCGCCGTGTCGACATCAATGGTCGAGCAATCGAGCAGCAGTGCGCCAGCTGGGGCCTGGCCGATTACATCGGCGGTGTAGACGCTCTCGACGATCTTGCCGTTGGGCAGCATCGAAACCACCGCATCGACGCCCTGCACGGCCTCACGAACGGTCGGGAAAACTGCGCAGCCATTGCCGGTGGCGCGCTCGGTCGCTTCGGCGCTGAGATCGAAGGCGTGGACCGTATGTCCGGCCTTGACCAGGTTCGCGGCCATCCCGCCGCCCATGTTGCCGAGGCCGATGAAGGCGATTTTCATGTCAGTCTTCCTATCCTGCGTAAGCGATCGCGGACCCCAGGCCCACCATTGCAAGTCCCAGCAAAACATTGCCCGCCATGCCCGCAGCTTCGGTCATGCGGTTCATTTCCGTCCGCGGCGCGTCTGTCACAACCCAGCCATGCCAGGGCAGGCGGGCTGGCTTACCGGCGCGCCAGCGGCGCCATTCGATCAGGTGCAAGGTGGCCCAGAGCAGGCCGCCCAGAAGAAGGGCCAGGCCCTTCAGCACCTAGCGGCCCTTCCACACCCCGGGGCGCTTCTCGATGAAGGCGCCCATGCCTTCGACCTTGTCCTCGGTCGCGGTCAGGACCTGGAAGATCCGGCGCTCCATGATCAGGCCCTGCTCCAGCGTCATTTCGAAAGCGGCGTTGACCGCTTCCTTGTTGGCGATGACGGCGAGCGGGGGCATGGCGGCGATCTCGGCGGCCAGCTTGACCGCGTCGTCAATCAGGCTGGCAAGCGGGACGACCCGCGAGACGAGGCCCGAACGCTCGGCTTCCTCGGCACCCATCATCCGCCCGGTCAGGCACATTTCCATCGCCTTGGACTTGCCGATCGCCCGCGTCAGGCGTTGGCTGCCGCCCATGCCGGGGCCGACGCCCAGCTTGATTTCGGGCTGGCCGAACTTGGCGTTCTCGCTCGCGATGATGATGTCGGCCATCATCGCCAGCTCGCAGCCGCCGCCCAGGGCAAAGCCGTTGACGGCAGCGATCCAGGGCTTGCGCGTGGTCTTGACCAGGTGGCTGGTCCAGCGGCTAAAGAAGTCCTGCGCAAAGAATTCGGCGGCCGGCTTCTCGAACATTTCCTTGATGTCAGCGCCGGCGGCAAAGGCCTTTGCGCCAGCGCCGGTGAGGACCGCGCAGCCCTGCGAGGCATCGGCCTCGAACTTGGCGAAGGCGTCGATCAACTCTTCGAGTACCGACGAGTTCAGCGCGTTGAGCGCCTGCGGCCGGTTGAGCGTGACCAGCGTCACCGCGCCGCGCTGTTCGACCAGGATGTTTTCATAGCTCATAGGGGTTTCCATTCCTCATCGGCGGGGAGGGGGGCGAAGATGCTGTCGATCAGCGCATCGCTCACGCCCTCGGGGGTGGCGGGGTCCCACTGGGGGGCATTGTCCTTGTCAACGATCACCGCGCGGACGCCCTCGGCAAAATCGGGGCGGGTCAGGACGCGTGAAGCGATGCGGTATTCCATCACCATGTTGGCGGCGAAATCCGCACATTCCAGGCTGTCATGGAGCTGGCGCAGCGCAACCTTGCAGGTCTGGGGTGACTTGGTGCGCAGCGTGGCGAGTTCCTTGGCGGCCCATTCGCTGTCGTCGGCCGCCAGGCTGGCGAGGACATCTTCATAGCGGTCCGAAGCAAAGTGTTTCGCAATCGCGGCCGCATTGGTCTCGATCTTGGCTGGGGGCGGCGTGACGGCCAGGGCGGAAAGGACCTGGCCCGGCTCGTGCCCGTGGGCGATCCGCTCCTTGGCTTCGGCCAGGGCATCGTGCGGCAGGTAATGGGTGGCAAGGCCAGCCCATTTGCATTCGGCCCCGTCGAGCCGCGCGCCGGTCAGCGCCAGGAACTGGCCGATCCGGCCGGGCAGGCGCGAGAGGTACCAGCCGCCGCCGACATCGGGGAACAGGCCGATCCCGGTTTCGGGCATGGCATAGCGGGTATTCTCGGTCGCGACATGGAACCGCGCGGGCTGCGAAATGCCGACGCCGCCGCCCATGGTGATCCCGTCCATGAAAGCCACCACCGGCTTCTCGTAAGTGAAGATCAGGTGGTTGAGCTGGTACTCATCATGAAAGAACTTGCGGCCTGACGTGCCGCCATCGTTCAGCGCCGAATTGCGCAGGAAGGCGATATCGCCGCCCGAACAGAACCCGCGGCCTTCGGCGTGATCGATGATCACCGCCTTGACCTCGGGATCGTCGCGCCACTCTAGCAGCGCCGCCGTCATGGCGTGGACCATCGGCAGGTTCAGCGCGTGGATCGCGCCGGGACGATTGAGCGATAGGAAGCCGGCGGCCCCTTCGCGGCGGATGATCACTTCATCGGTCATTGGCGCAGCAGGTCCCGGCCGACGATCATCCGCATGACCTGGTTGGTCCCTTCAAGGATCGAATGGACCCTGAGGTCGCGCCAGAAGCGTTCGATCGGATAGTCCTTGAGATAGCCATAACCACCGAACAGTTGCAGCGCGTCGTTGACGATCTTGCTGCCGTTGTCGGTCGCGAGGCGCTTCGCCATGGCGGAGAAGCGGCTCTTGTCGGGGGCATTGGCGGCCACCTTGCAGGCGGCAAGGTAAAGCAGCGCGCGCGAAGCTTCGAGGTCGGTCGCCATGTCGGCCAGCATGAACTGGGTGTTCTGGAAATCGGCCACGGGCTGGCCGAACTGCTGGCGCTCCTTGGTGTACTTGATCGCCTCGTCCAGGCAGCGCTGCGCCCCGCCAAGCGAGCAGGCCCCGATGTTGAGGCGGCCACCATCGAGCCCGGCCATGGCAAAGCGGAAGCCTTCGCCCTCAGCCCCGACGCGGTTGGCAACGGGCACGCGGCAATCCTCGAAGATCACCTGCGCGGTCGGGGAGGCGTTCCAGCCGAGCTTCTTTTCCGGCGCACCGAAGGACAGGCCGGGCGTGTCCTTTTCGACCACCAGGCAGGAAATGCCCTTGGCGCCATTGTCGCTGGTGCGGACCATGCAGACGTAGATGTCATTCACCCCGCCGCCCGAAATGAACTGCTTGGTGCCGTTGAGGACGTAATGGTCGCCATCGAGCCGTGCCGTGGTCTTGAGCGCCGCCGCGTCCGAGCCTGAACCCGGTTCGGTCAGGCAGTAGGAAGCGATCTGCTCCATCGAGACCAGCCCCGGCAGGTAGCGCGCCTTGAGCTCGGCCGAGCCGAAGCAGTCGATCATCCATGCGGCCATGTTGTGAATCGAGATATAGGCCGAGGTCGCCGGGCAGCCATAGGCCATGGCTTCCATGATCAGCGCCGCTTCCAGCCGCCCCAGGCCGATCCCGCCGCTCTCTTCCGAGACATAGATCGCGCCAAAGCCCAACTCACCGGCGGCCTTCCACACGTCGACCGGATAGTGATGCTCCTCGTCCCATTGCGCGGCGAAGGGCGTGATCCGGTCAGCGGTGAATTTCTGCGCCATGTCCTGGATGGCGAGCTGGTCTTCGGTAAGGGCGAATTGATCGGTCATTGAACTCACTTAGCCTGGCAACGGGTGTATTTGAACGGTCCGGGGGCAGCATCCTGTCCGGCTTCGCGGCGGATAAGCGCGCCGTCCTGAAGCTCAAGCGTTTCTTCGCGCTGCCAGGTCATGCCCTCACCGGTGAAGTCGAAACTGGCGCGGATGCGGGTGTCGCTGGCTTCTGCGATCGCGCCCAATTTGCCCAGCGATTCGTAAAACTTCAGCGTTGTTGCATCGATCACCAGCAGACCCTTGGCATCGCCCTTGGTCGAGGTGCAGTCCTCCGGGACCATGCCCCAACGGCCGCGAAGCGGCTCAGGGATGGCGGTGGCCGTTACGGCAGCGGTAGTCGCGGCGGCCGGTGTCGCGGCCTCACTGGCCGCGGGTGCGGGTGCCGGCTCGCTTGAGCATGCGGCCAGCGCGCACAGCAGCACGGTCGCGGAAAGTCGGGTCATCATACGCAACTCCTCCTTTGCCGGGGCCGCGCCGCTGCAGCGCTGATCACCCCATCGTCGGAATGACGAAGGCATTGCCGCCATCGGGCGAGCCATCGGGCCAGCGGGCGGTGACGGTCTTGACCTTGGTCCAGAACTTCACGCCTTCCATGCCGTGCTGGTTGGTATCGCCAAAGGCGCTGCGCTTCCACCCGCCAAATGTGTGGTAGGCGACTGGCACCGGGATCGGCACGTTGATGCCGACCATCCCGACATTGACGCGGGCGGCAAATTCGCGCGCAGCGTGGCCGTTGCGGGTGAAGATGGCGACGCCGTTGCCATACTGGTGCTTGCTCGGCAGGCTGAGCGCTTCCTCGAAGTCCTTGGCGCGGACCATCTGCAGGACCGGGCCGAAGATCTCGTTGTGATAGCTGCTCATGCCGGGGGTCACGCGGTCGAACAGCGTTGGGCCGACGAAAAAGCCATTCTCATGGCCCTGGAGGGTAAAGCCGCGGCCATCGACCACCAGTTCGCCGCCTTCATCGACGCAGGTCTGGATCCAGCGTTCGATATTGGCCTTGTGCTGCGCGGTCACGACCGGGCCGTAATGCGCCTCGGGATCGGTCGAAATGCCGAGCTTCAGCGCTTCGATCGCCGGGATCAGCTTGGCCTTGAGGCGCTCGGCGGTGTCATCGCCCACCGGCACGACGACCGGCAGCGCCATGCAGCGTTCACCGGCCGAACCGAAAGCCGCACCGGCGAGGTCGTTCACCACCTGGTCGAGGTCGGCGTCCGGCATGACGATGCCGTGGTTCTTGGCCCCGCCCATCGCCTGGACGCGCTTACCGGCGGCAACGCCGCGGTTGTAGACATAGTGGGCGATGTCGGACGAACCGACAAAGCTCACAGCCGAAATCGCCGGGTGATCGAGGATCGCGTCGACCATTTCCTTGTCGCCGTGGACGACCTGGAAGATCCCCTCGGGCAGGCCGGCCTCGAGCCACAGTTCAGCCAGGCGCATCGGCACCGAGGGATCGCGCTCGGACGGCTTCAGGATGAAG
>DKII01000034.1:1855-15525 GCA_002454125.1 Novosphingobium sp. UBA6722 | reverse complement strand
GCCGTATCCAAAGCAGACGGGCCGGACAGCGCAGCGGCTGTCCGGCCCGTCAAATTCGGCTCACGGTCCGGTGGGGAGAGGGATCACCGCACCGTGAGGAACGGCTGCGCTCAGGCGGCCTGCTTGACCTTTTCGATCGCGATGCTCACGCGGTTCTGAACCGGCGCGAAAGCTTCGTTGGCCAGCTTGACCAGGGCTTCCGAGCGCTTCGAACCAGTCGCCATGGCGGTGTCGAAGTTGCGGCGCAGGATTTCGCCCTGCAGCTTGAAGAAGTCAGCCGGCGACTTGACGGCGGCGAGTTCCTTGACGTCGGCGGTCATGGTTTCGAAGCCGGTCTTGGCGTCTTCGACATAGACCTTGCCGAGGTCCTGCAGGCCAGCGGCCAGAACCTTGCCCGATTCGACCAGGGCTTCAACATTCCCCTTGGTGAATTCACCGGCATCGGCGAACACGGCAGTGCTCTTTTCCATGGCGGTCTTGGCGCGATCCTGGAGATCGGCAACGGCGTCCTTCACCTTGGCGGTGAAATCTTCGGCGGCTTGCTGGGTCTTGGCCATGATGGTGGTGTCCTTCGACTTGAGGGGAGCAGCCTTCGCGACCTTCTTGGCGGCGGGCTTGGCAGCAATCTTCTTCACCGCGACCTTCTTGGCCGGGGCGACGGTCTTCTTGGCAGGAGCAATCTTCTTGGCAGCCGGCTTCTTCGGCGCGGCAACCTTCTTGGCGACCGGCGCGTCCTTGGCAGGGGCGGCGGCGGCAGCGGCGTAAGCCTTTTCGGCCAGAACTTCGGCCTTGGCTTCGTCGATCTTGTTCACGGTGGCTTCGGCCATCGGTGTAATCCTTCGCAGTGCACCGGACACCCATGCCCGGTCTCATGTTGCAGTGCACAAAATAGATATTGCACCTGCGAAGTCAAGAGCTTTTGTTGCAGTGCAGCAAAAAACTGCCGAAGCGCAGAAAACGGCGGTTCAGCGTGCCTTTACATAGGCGCCGGGGGCGTCCTCGATCACCTTGTCGCCCTTTTCACCGGGCACCCGCTTGCCCTTGGCGGGGACTTCGGCGCTGTCCTGGCCGCGCAGCCAGGCGATCCAGTGCGGCCACCACGAACCCGGTGTTTCGGTTGCCCCGGCGATGAATTCGGCCAGGCTTTCGGCATCGGCCGGGCCGGTCCAGTACTGGTACTTCTTGGCGGTTGGCGGATTGACCACCCCGGCTATATGCCCCGAGCCGGCGAGTAGGAAAGTCTTTTCGCCGCGCAGGTGATGCATGATCTGCCAGACGCTGGCGGCCGGGGCGATATGGTCCTCGCGCCCGGCCTGGATATAGGCCGGGGTCTGGATCCGGGTCAGGTCGATCGGGGTGCCATCGGCCGACAGGGCATCGGGCACGACCAGCTTGTTGTCGCGGTAGAGTTCGGTCAGGTACTGGCGGTGCCACTTGGCCGGAAGGTTGGTGACATCGCCGTTCCAGTGCAGCAGGTCGAAGGCCGGATAGTCGTCGCCCAGCAGGTAGTTCTTGACGACGTAGTTCCAGATCAGGTCGTTGCCGCGCAGCAGGTTGAAGGTCGTCGCCATATAGCGCCCGTCGAGATAGCCGTGCTCCTGCCCCAGCTGCTCGACCACCTTCAGTTGCTGGTCATCAATGAAGACCTTGAGCTCTCCGGCCTGCTCGAAATCGACCTGGGCGGTAAAGAAGGTCGCGCTCTTCACCTTGTCCGCCTCGCCGCGCCGGGCCAGCACGGCGAGCGTCGCCGCCAGCGTCGTGCCCGCAACGCAATAGCCGATGGTGTGGACGGCCTTGACCCCCAGCCGTTCGCGCACCGTGTCGATCGCCTCGATCTGGGCGCGGATGTAATCGTCCCAGGTGAGTTCGACCATGGTCTCGTCCGCGCTCTTCCACGAGACGACGAAGACCGTGACGCCCTGCTCCACTGCCCAGCGGATGAAGCTTTTCTCCGGCGTCAGGTCGAGGATGTAGAAGCGGTTGATCCACGGCGGGAAGATCACCAGCGGCGTTTCCAGCACCTTGTCGGTGGTCGGGCTGTACTGGATCAGCTGGAACAGCGGGGTCTGGTAGACCACCTTGCCCGGGGTGGTCGCCAGGTTCTCACCCAGGCGGAAGGCCTGCGGATCGACATGGGTCAGCTGGCCCTTCTTGAGGTCGGCCAGCAGGTGCTGCATGCCCTTGGCCAGGCTCTGCCCCTTGGTGGCAATGGCGCGTTCCAGCACCAGCGGGTTGGTGACCGGGAAATGGGCGGGGCTCAGCGCCTCGACCAGAGTGCGGGCGGCAAAGCGGAGCTGCTCCTGCTGGTGCGGATCAACGCCCTCGACCGAATCTGCCAGGGCCAGAACCTGTTCGGCCAGCATCAGGTATGTCTGGTGGACGAGGGCAAAGAACGGCTGCTCGCGCCACTTGGGATCGGCAAAGCGCCGGTCCTTGCGGGGCAGCTGGGGCTCTTCGCCAGCGGGCTTGCCGTCGATCCCGTACTGGCCCAGCACGGTCTGCCACAGCGCCACGCCATCGGCCCACAGCTTCTGCTGCACTTCGGGCCGGGTCAGCGGCAAGGCGCGGACCCAGCCTTCGTAGATGCCCAGCCAATTGCCCGGATCGACCAGCATGGCCGGGGCCTTGCCCGCCAGGGTGGCGGCCTGATCCTGCGCGAATTCCAGCCACAGCGCCTGCATGGTCTGCAGCGCGGCGGCCCATTCGCCCAGTTCGCCTTGCTTGACCCCGCTTGGCACCAGCTGGTCCCACAGCTTGAGCGGCTCGGCGAACATGGCGTCAAAGGTGCTGGTCAGGTCGTCGTCGCGCATGTTGAATTCCCAAGTCTGCGGCTGGCGGGTTGCACACTAGCCGATTTGCAGTCAGGGCTTAAGCGTCTTACAGACGAATGCAGCCTTTTGGCGAATTCGCGGCAATCCCGTCGCATCTACGAAGTCGAGGTCATGGAAGAAGAGTTCTACCGCATCAAGCGCCTGCCGCCCTACGTCATCGCCGAAGTCAACGGCATGCGGGCCGCAGCACGCGCCGCCGGTAGGGACATCATCGACCTTGGCATGGGCAATCCGGACCTGCCGCCGCCCCAGCATGTCATCGACAAGCTGTGCGAAGTGGCGCAAAAGGCTGATGCGCACGGCTATTCCGCCTCGTCCGGCATCCCGGGCCTGCGCAAGGCCCAGGCCAATTACTATGGCCGCCGCTTCGGCGTTGAGCTTGATCCCGAGACCGAGGTCGTGATGACCATGGGCTCGAAGGAAGGCCTCGCCAGCCTCGCCACCGCGATCACCGCGCCGGGCGATGTCGTGCTGGCCCCCAACCCCAGCTACCCGATCCACACCTTCGGCTTCATCATCGCCGGGGCAACGATCCGCTCGGTCCCGACCACCCCGGACGAGCGCTATTGGGAATCGCTCGAGCGGGCGATGGCCTTCACCGTGCCGCGCCCGTCGATCCTGATCGTCAACTATCCCTCGAACCCGACGGCCGAGACGGTTGACCTGGCCTTCTATGAGCGGCTGGTGGCCTGGGCGAAGGAAAACAAGGTCTGGATCCTCTCCGACCTCGCCTATTCCGAGCTCTATTATGACGGCAACCCGACCCCTTCGATCCTGCAGGTGCCCGGCGCCAAGGACGTGGCGGTGGAATTCACCTCGATGTCCAAGACCTTCAGCATGGCCGGCTGGCGGGTCGGCTTCGCGGTTGGCAACCAGCGGCTGATCGCGGCGCTGAAGCGGGTGAAGAGCTACCTCGATTACGGGGCCTTCACCCCGATCCAGGCGGCCGCCTGTGCCGCGCTGAACGGTCCGCAGGACATCGTCGAGATGAACCGCAACCTCTACCAGAAGCGCCGCGACGTGCTGGTCGAAAGCTTTGGCCGCGCCGGGTGGGAAATCCCCAGCCCCAAGGCCTCGATGTTCGCCTGGGCCCCGCTGCCCCCGGCGCTGAAGGACATGGGCAGCCTGGAGTTCTCCAAGCAGCTGCTGACCCATGCAGAAGTCGCGGTCGCGCCGGGTGTCGGCTATGGCGAAGAAGGCGAAGGCTTCGTCCGCATCGCCATGGTCGAGAACGAGCAGCGCCTTCGCCAGGCCGCGCGCAACATCAAGCGCTATCTTGCCAGCATGGGGGTCAACTCCACCGCCGCCTGACCGCAGCGCGGCCCGGCCATCAATCGGACTTGCAGCACAGGTCGCAGTGCTGTCAGTCTGCCCCCGGAAGGGTTTGTTTTCGGGAGCAACTCTTGCGACAGTTCCAGTGGTTTGCGACGGGTCCGGTCCCGGACGGGTGCGATTTGCGCCGTCTGGGCTGGACCTTGGTCGAACCCGGAATCGAGCCGCCCCAGGCCGAGGCACCGCCGCTGATCGCCATGCCGCACCGCGCCGTGGTTAGCGACTGGGTCATGCTGGTCGGGGCCAGCCCGAAGCGCCGCCAGCGGGTGCTGGCGGTCGGGGTCGAGGATCCGGGCGAACGCGCCCGGTTGCTGCGGCTGGGCTTTGGCGATGCGATCGGCGGAACGCTGGACCTCGAAGAGATCGAAAGCCGCGCCCTGCGGATCGATGCGATGATGCGCTCGCTGCCGCGCGAGCGGACCTTGGGCCCGCTCAAGCTGGACCTGCTGCTGCGCGATGCGTTTGTGGCGGGGCGCGGCGCAGGGCTGCACCCGCGTGAATTCCTGCTGCTGTGGCGGCTGGCCGAGGAGCCGGGGCTGCCGGTGCCGCCCAGCGAGCTGCGCAGCGACGTCTGGCGGCTGGCCTTCCGGCCCGAGACCAATAGCCTGGCCGTCCACGTCAGCCGCCTGCGCGCCAAGCTGCGCACGGCCGGGCTCGACGGGCTGGTCGAAACCCAGGCCGACGGTGCCTATCGCCTGGCCGAGGAAATACTCCGCCCCGCGCTGCCGCTGGCGCATGACTACCTTGGACTAAATGGGGGACTGGACGCGCACCTGTGTTTGGGCAAGGAAGCGCCAAACACCAACCAGCAGGACAACGAGCAATGCGCGAGCTGAAGCCCAACGATCGAGTCAGCATTTCGATGGACGCCGATGGCGTGGCTCAGGTGCGGATGATCCGGACCGACAAGATGAATGCGCTCGATCCGGCGATGTTCGACACGCTGATCGAGGCGGGCGAAGTGCTCTATAACATGCCCGGCCTGCGCGCGGTGGTTCTGGCGGGCGAAGGGCGCAGCTTCTGCGCCGGGCTTGATCTTACCTCGATGGCCCAGACTGACCGTCACGATGCCGTGCCGCTGACCGAACGGACCCACGGCAATGCCAACCGGCCGCAGCAGGTGGCTATGCAGTGGCGCAAGCTGCCGGTCCCGGTGATCGCGGCGGTCCACGGGGTCTGCTTCGGCGGCGGGTTGCAGGTGGCAAGCGGCGCGGACATCCGCGTGATCGCGCCCGATGCGCGGCTGGCGGTGATGGAAATGAAGTGGGGGCTGGTACCCGACATGGCCGGTTACGCGCTGTGGAAGGGCATGGTTCGCGACGACGTGCTGCGCGAGCTGACCTATACCAACCGCGAGTTCACCGGTGAGCAGGCCGGCGAATACGGCTTTGCGACCTTCGTCGATGCCAACCCGGTCGCGCGGGCGACGGCGATCGCGGCCGAGATCGCCAACCGCAACCCGCATGCCCAGCGCGCCGCCAAGCGGCTGTTCAACCGCTATCTCGAAAGCACCACGGACGAGATCCTGATGGCCGAAAGCATCGAGCAGACCGCGCTGATCGGCAGCCGCAACCAGATCGAGGCGGTTCGCAGCCAGATGGAAAAGCGCAAAGGCGAATTCGTCGATCCCTGATCCCGGGTAACCTTGTGGCGAAAGCGCCACAGGCTTCGACGAATGGCCCTCGGTCCGTATTGTAGAACCGCATAGGTATGCGTATCTGCGCCGCACCGGACGGCGCCCCCCTTGCCGTTCGTATTCACAGGGAGTGGATTTCCATGAAAACTTTCCGCCGCTCGTTCGGCCATACCTTGCTGCGCTCTTCGGCCCTTGGCGTCTCGCTCGCCATCGTCGCCTCGGCGGCTCCGGCGTTTGCCCAGGATGCCCCGCAGGCCGATGAAGCCGTTGACGAAGCCGAAATCATCGTCACCGCGACCCGCCGCAGCGAAGCGCTGTCGGACGTGCCGATCGCCGTTTCGGCCGTGACCGGTGAAACGCTGGCCAAGACCGGCGCCAGTGACGTGCGCCAGCTCAACCAGGTCGCGCCCTCGCTGCTCGTTTCGGGCGCTACCAGCGAAGTCAACTTCACCGCGCGAATCCGCGGCATCGGCACGGTTGGCGAAAACGCCGGCCTGGAAAGCTCGGTCGGCCTGTTCATCGACGGCGTCTATCGCAGCCGTACCGGCGTCGGCCTGTCCGAACTGGGCGAGATCGAGCGCGTCGAAGTGCTGCGCGGGCCGCAGGGCACGCTGTTTGGCCGCAACTCCACCGCCGGCCTGATCAACATCGTCACCAAGGGCCCGAGCCTGTCGGACGGCTTCTCGGGCAATGCCTCGGCCACCTATGGCAACTACAACTTCTGGCGCCTTGATGGTGCGGTCAACGTGCCGCTCGGCTCCACTGCCGCCGCCCGCATCGATGCCGTCTGGCAGCAGCGCGATGGCTTCATCGAGAACGTCACCCCCGGTGAGCCCGACATCAACGATCGCGACCGCTGGCTGGTGCGCGGCCAGATCGCCTGGGAACCGACCGACGACATCAAGCTGCGCCTGATCGCCGACTATTCGAAGAAGGCTGAAAACTGCTGCGGCGGCGTGCTGCTCAACCCGGTCCGTAACCTGTCGCGCGGTGCCGACGGCTTCCCCGTCGCCAGCGCCAACTCGCTGCTGCCGCTGGTCCAGGCCTTTGGTGCCAACTTCCAGGTTGCTCCGGCTGGCGAAAGCTTCGTGCGCCGCCAGTCGACCACCCCGGGCGTGACCTATCGCACCGACAGCAAGGACTGGGGCGTTTCGGGCGAACTGACCTGGGATCTGGGCGGCGCCACGCTGACCGCGATCACGGCCTATCGCGATTACCTCAACGAACAGGGCCAGGACGGCGATTTCCAGGCGATGGACATCCTGAAGCGGTTCGATCTTGATCGCCACTTCAAGCTGTTCACCCAGGAAGTCCGCTTCCAGGGCGAAGCGCTTGACGGCCGGCTCGACTGGCTCGTCGGCGGCTACTACGCCAACGAAAAGCTCTTCGTCGATGACGACATCGTCTATGGCGCGGACTACGAGCGGTATGCCAACTGCCTGGCGGCAACCGCGATCTCGGCGGCCAACGTCAACCCGGCCTCGGCCACCTGTTCGAACCTGCCGACCACGATCTTCCCGGGCTTCCAGGGCCTGGCGGCAGCAACCGGTTCGGCCCGCCTCAATGGCACCGGCAACAATGGCGCCAGCTTCGATCAGCGCAGCAACAACTGGGCGCTGTTCACCCACAACACCTTCGACATCGTTGAAGACAAGCTGATGCTGACCGTGGGCGCACGCTATACCCATGAAAGCAAGACGCTGGCCGCCGATGCCCGCTTCACCAACACGCTGTGCCCGGCAATCCTCAACACGCCGCTGCAGTCGCTCGCCTCACTGGCCTGCGTCATCAACGGTTCGGCGCCTTCGTTCGCGCGCGGTGCCCCAGGTACCGAGTTCAGCGAAGGCCAGTGGACGGGGACTGCCGTGCTCAGCTTCAAGCCGATCGACGACCTGATGGTCTATGCCTCGGCTTCGAAGGGCTACAAGGCCGGCGGTTTCAACCTCGACTTCTCGGCGCTCGACCGCACCTGCAACACCACCTTCGATGCAGCCTGCGCCGCGCGCCTGGCCCGTCCGGCCTTCACCCCGGGCAATGGCCGTCCGGAAGCGACCGACCTGCAGTTCGGCAGCGAGAAGGTTGACGCCTTCGAAGTGGGCTTCAAGTACGATGGCGACGGGATCGACGTGAATTTCGCGGCGTTCTACCAGCGCTATACCAACTACCAGCTCAACACCTTCAACGGGGTGAACTTCGAAGTCACCAACATCCAGGCCTGCCAGGACAGCCTGGGCGGTGCGGACAAGGATGGCTCGGCCACGACCGGTTCCTGCGCGGCTGACCGCCTGAAGCCGGGCGTGACCTCGAAGGGCTTCGAGCTGGAGGCGTTCCTGCGTCCGGCCCGGCACTTCACGGTCAATGCCGGCCTGACCTATGTCGATACCAAGTATGCCAGCGATCTGGTCGGCACGGGCGGGCGTCCGCTTTCGCCGGTGCTGTTCCAGCTCCCGGGCAACACCATGTCGAACGCCCCGCAGTATGCCGTTACTGCCGGGATGAGCTGGAGCCCGCCGATCGGTGACAGCGGCATGTCGGCGCTGTTCTATGTCGATACCCGTCTGCAGGGCGATACCAACACCGGTTCGGACCTTGACCTTGAAAAGGTTCAGGACAGCTTTGTGACGGTCAATGGCCGCATCGGGCTCTACGGTGCCGATCGCAAGTGGGGCATCGAAGTCTGGGCGCAGAACCTGCTCAACAAGAAGTATTACATGATCGGTGCGGACATGCCGCTGCAGGGTGGCGGGACCTTCCGTTCGACCGCCTCGCCGGCCTCGACCGGTCTGGCCGGTACTGCCAACCAGCTGTTCGTCGGCTTCCCCGGCGAACCGCGCACCTTCGGCGTGACGCTGCGCGGCAAGTTCTAAGCCGCTCACGTTCAACCAGAATGTCGAAAGGCCTCTCCGGGAAACCGGGGAGGCCTTTTGCTTTGCCGGCTGAACGCGGCTAGCCTGACCGGATGCGAATGTTGCGCGATCCCGATTGCTTGCTGGCCGAAGGACTGGCGACCCTGCGCACCCAGTTCCAGGTGCCCGCCAGCTTTCCGGCAGAGGTGCTGGCGGCAGCCGAAGCGGCGGCGCGGCGCGCGCCGAGCGAGCATGCCGACTGGACCGCGCGCCCGTTTGTAACGCTCGATCCGGCGGAATCGACCGACCTTGACCAGGCCTTTGCGATCGAGCCGGCGGGGGCGGACTGGCTGCTGCACTATGCCATCGCCGATGTCGGCTGGTTTGTTGCGCCGGGCGATCCGCTTGATGCCGAAGCCTGGGCCCGCGGGGTCACGACCTATTTGCCGGGCGGCAAGGCCGGGCTCTATCCGCCGGTCCTGGCCGAAGGGGCGGCCAGCCTGCTGCCCGATGGTCCGCGCCCCGCCGTGGTCTTCACCGTCCGGGTCGATCCCGCTGGCGAGACCGTGCTCGATCGCGTGACCCGCGCGGTGATCCGCAGCCGCGCCAAGCTGGCCTATGAAAGCGTGCGCGATGCCGACTTGCCGCCGGGCTTCCTCGAGATTGCCGAGCGGATCGAGCTGGCCGAGGCGCGGCGCGGTGCGGCCCGGGTCGATCCGCCCGAGCAGCAGGTCGAGCGCGGCGCCGGTGGTAAGTTCGCGCTCCGCTTCCGCCCGCTGCTGCCATCCGAAACGCGCAATGCCGCGCTCTCGCTGGCCTGCAACCTGGCCGTGGCGAAGCTGCTGCTGGAGCATCAGACGGGGCTGTTCCGCGTCATGGCCGGGCCCGATCCGCGCGCCGAAGCGCGGCTGCGCCAGACCGCGCGGGCCTTTGGCCTGACCTGGCCGGAGCCGGCACCACTGGCCCAGTTCGAAAAGCTGCTCGATCCCGCCGATCCCCGCCATGCCGCCTTCATGCTGGCGGTCCGCCGCGCCGGGCAGGGGGCGAGCTATGCCCCCTATGCGCCGGGCAATCCACCGTGGCACGCCGCGATCGCCGCGCCCTATGCCCATGCCACGGCCCCACTGCGGCGGCTGGCCGATCGCTATGTGATCGAAGCCGCGCTGGCGCTGGCCAATGGCCGGCCAGTGCCCGATGCCATCGCCGCCGCCTTCCCGCTGCTCCCCGCCGCAATGCAGCGCGGCGATGCCCGGGCCGGGCAGATCGAGCGGGCGGTGGTTGACCTGGCCGAGACCGCAATCCTGGCCGGCCGCGAAGGCGAACTGTTCGATGCGGTCGTCACCGACCTGGGCGAACAAGGCGCGCGGATCCAGTTGTGCGACCTGCCAGTGGTTGCGCGGACCACCGCGCGCGAGGTGGTTCCGGGTGATCGGGTGCGGGTCAAACTGGAGAGCGCCGATCCCGCAACCCGCCGGTTGGCCTTCCAGCGGGTGCAGTAAGGTGCGCCCGATGAATCGGTTGCACTGATCGGCCCGCTCGGCTAGTGGCGCGGCTCCCGGAGGGTTCGCCCAAGGGGATGGATGGCCCGATGGCGGAGTGGTTACGCACCGGACTGCAAATCCGTTTACGCCGGTTCGATTCCGGCTCGGGCCTCCACACACCACAAGGTGCAGCGCCGCTTTAGCTCAGTTGGTAGAGCACATCATTCGTAATGATGGGGTCACGTGTTCGAGTCACGTAAGCGGCACCACTTTTCCGCCCTCGCGCTGCTGGCCCTGGCTGGCCCGGCGCTGGCGGATACGCCCGATCCTGAATCGATTATCGTCACCGGCAAGGCGCTGGACCTGCCGGCTGGTCAGCGCGCCTTTGCCGGCGATCTGCTGAACGCGGAGGACGTCCGCACGCTCGCCTCGGGCCGGATCGAGGACTTGCTTGGCCGCGCGCCGGGGATCCAGCAGTTCCGCCGCTCGGACAGCCGCTCGTCCAATCCCTCGGCCCAGGGCATCACCCTGCGCGGGCTCGGCGGCAATGCTTCCAGCCGGACGCTGGTGCTGCTCGATGGCGTGCCGCTGGTCGATCCGTTCTTTGGCTACGTTCCACTCTCCGCACTCCCGCCGGAACGGCTGGATTCGGTCCGCGTGCTGCGCGGCGGCGGGGCTGGGGGCTTTGCCGCCGGCGCCGTGGCGGGGACGATCGACCTTACCTCGGCCGGGCCGGATACGCTGGGCCTGCTGTCTGCCTCGGCCCTGGTCAATGACCGGGGCGAGAGCGAGCTGTCCGCCTCGCTCGCCCCGCGCCTTGGCAGCGGCTTTGCCGTGCTTTCGGGCCGCTGGGACCGGGGGCAGGGGTTCTGGACCACTCCGCAAAACCAGCGGGTTCCGGCATCGGTCCGGGCGCGGTTCGATTCATGGTCGACCGGCCTGCGTGCCGTCGCGCCGCTGACTGCCGACATCGAGCTTCAGGCCCGCGCGCTGCTGTTCGATGACCAGCGCACGCTGCGTTTTGCCGGGGCCGATACCGGGGCGAGCGGGCAGGATGCCAGCCTGCGCCTGGTCGGGCGCGGGGCCTGGCAGTTCGAGGCGCTCGGCTATGTCCAGGCGCGCGATTTTTCCAACGTGGTCATTTCCGCGACCTCGTTCCGCAAGACGCTCGACCAGCGCCGCACTCCGGCGACGGGCCTCGGCGCGAAGTTCGAACTGCGCCCGCCGCTTGGTGAAGGGCAGACGCTGCGACTGGGGATCGACTGGCGCCGCCAGCGCGGCGAGATGCAGGAAGAGGCCTATAGCGCCGTCACCGGCCTCGTCACCGCGCGGCGCAAGGCCGGCGGGGTCAATTCCGACCTCGGGCTCTATGCCGAACATGACTGGCGCTTTGGTCCGGCATTGTTGACGCTGAGCGGGCGGGCCGATCGCTGGACGGTGGCGGAAGGCTTCTTCCGTGAGGCCAATGCCGCTGGCACCGTCACCACCGACCGCCGCTTTGCTGACCGCTCCGGCTGGCAGGAAAGCCTGCGCGGCGGGCTGCTGGTTGAAGCGGCACCGGGACTGTCGCTGCGCGCCGCCGCCTATACCGGGCTGCGCCAGCCGACGCTCAATGAACTCTACCGGCCCTTCACAGTCTTCCCCGTCACCACCCGCGCCAATGCGGCGCTGGAGAACGAGCGGCTCGAAGGTTTCGAGGGCGGGCTGGACTGGACGCCGCTCCCGGAGCTGACCCTGCGCCTGACCGGGTTCGACAACCGGGTGAAAGGCGCGATCGCCAATGTCACGATCGGCCCGAACCTGCGCGAACGCCGCAATGTCGATGCGGTCCAATCAGGCGGGATCGAGGCTTCGGTTGCGGCGAAGCTGGGCGCGGTCAGTCTGGATGCGGCGCTGTCGTGGCTTTCGGCGCGGGTCGAGGCGAGCGGGGCTTCGGCCGCGCTCGATGGCAAGCGCCCGGCCCAGGTCCCGCGCCTGACCGCCAGCACGACCCTCGCCTGGCGGCTGGCCGAGCGCTGGCTCATCGCCGCCAGCCTGCGCCACACCGGCGCGCAGTGGGAAGATGACCTGGAGACCGATCGTCTGCCCGCCGCAACCACGCTCGATGCCGTGGCCGAAGTGCCGCTCACTCAGCGCCTGCTGCTGGTCCTGCGGGCCGAGAACCTGACCGACGCGCAGATCATCACCCGCAACCAGGCGGGCAGCATCGACTTAGGCGCGCCGCGCACGGTCTGGGCCGGTTTCCGCATTTCCATGTGAGGCCGCTTGGCTTAGGAAAGCAGCGCAAAGCACAACCGGAGGGATCAGATGGCTACCTCGATCAAGAACGCGCATGCCCGCAACCTCGATTGCAGCGAGGCCGAATGGGCGGCGCGGCAGGAACTGGCGGCCTGCTACCGCGTGTTCGATCACCTGGGGTGGAGCGAGTCGATCTATAACCACATCTCGCTGAAAGTGCCGGGTGAGGAAGGGGCCTTCCTGATCAACCCCTATGGCCTGCACTATTCGGAAGTCTGCGCCAGCAACCTGGTCAAGATCGACATCGACGGCAACACCCTCGATGGCAGCCCCTTCCCGGTCAACAAGGCGGGCTTCACCCAGCACGCCTATTTCCACCGCCATGTCGATTGGGCCCATGCGATCTGCCACACGCATACAACCGCGACGATGGCGGTGTGCAGCCTGGAAGGCGGGCTCCAGCCGGTGAACTTCTATGCCTGCAACTTCATCGGCAAGCTCAGCTATCACGATTTTGAAGGCGTCACGGTGCGCGAGGAGGAAGGCGAACGCCTGCTCGCCAACCTGGGCAGCAACCGCATCCTGATGCTGCGCAACCATGGCCCGGTGATCCTGGGCCGCTCGATCGGCGAGATCTTCATCCAGCACTGGTCGCTGCAGCGCGCCTGCGAGATTCAGCTGGCGACGATGGCGGCCGGCAAGCCGGTCATGATCCCGGACGAGGTCGTGGCCGTGCACCAGCGCGATCTGGGCCAGGTCCGCCTGCCCGGCGGGCCCGGCAAGGCCGATTTCGATGCCTGGGTGCGGATCATCGACCGGACCGACCGCAGCTGGCGCGACTGATCCCGCCGCAATGCCCAGCCTGACTGTCAACGAACGGCCGCTGGCCTTCGACTTGGACCCGCAGACCCCGCTGCTGTGGGCGCTGCGTGATGGCGCCAACCTGACCGGCACCAAATATGGCTGCGGGGTGGGCGATTGCGGGGCCTGCATGGTGCTGGTCGATGGCGAGGCGAAGCTCTCATGCCAGATGAGCCTGGCCGAGGCCGAGGGCCGAGTGGTGACCACGATCGAGGGGCTTTCGCCCGATCGCTCGCACCCGGTGCAGCAGGCGCTGGTGGCGCAGCAGGCGATCCAGTGCGGGTTCTGCACCCCCGGCATCGCCATGGCCGCCGCCGCGCTGCTGGCGCGCAATGCCGATCCTTCGCCCGAAGACATCAAGGCGGCGGTACCGAACCTGTGCCGCTGCGGGGTCTATCCCCGGCTGGTCACGGCGATCCAGCAAGCCGGGCGCGTGCTGCGGCGG
>DKII01000034.1:0-1756 GCA_002454125.1 Novosphingobium sp. UBA6722 | reverse complement strand
GGAGCCGGTGCCGGCCCCCGGCACTTCGCCGGCCGATGCGGCGCGGGCCGTGCCGGCGATCAAGGCTCCCTGAGAAGGATAACCCCATGCTCGACCAGCCGCTGACCCTGCCCTGCGGGGCCGTGCTGCCCAATCGCCTTGCCAAGGCGGCGATGACCGAGGGGCTGGCCGATCCGCTGGGCCGCCCAACCGCCGAGCTGGAGACCCTCTACCGCGTCTGGGGCGCGGGTGGCTGCGGTATGCTGCTGTCGGGCAATGTCCAGGTCGATGGCGATCATCTTGAGCGGCCAGGCAATGTCATTCTCGATCGGCCTGCCGATGGGGAAATGATCGATGCGCTGCGCCGCTGGACCGGCGCGGCCAAGGCGGGTGGGGCGCAGTTCTGGGCGCAGATCAGCCATGCCGGGCGGCAGACGATGAAGCCGGTCAACCCGCATCCCAAGGCACCCTCGGCGGTCAAGCTGGGTCTGCCGGGCGGGCAATTTGGCCAGCCGGTCGCGCTGACCGAAGCGGAGATTACGAATCTGATCGCCAGGTTTGCCAGCGCGGCGCATTCCTGCCGCGAGGGCGGGTTCGACGGGGCGCAGATCCATGCCGCGCACGGTTACCTCATCTCGCAGTTCCTAAGTCCGCGCTCCAACCAACGGACCGACCAGTGGGGCGGTGCATTGGAGAACCGTGCCCGCTTCCTGCGCGAAGTGGTCAAGGTCACGCGGGCGGCGGTCGGGCCGCGGTTCGCGATCTCGGTGAAGCTCAACAGTGCCGATTTCCAGAAGGGCGGCTTTGCTTTCGAGGACAGCCAGACCGTCGCCGGCTGGCTGGCCGAGGACGGGGTCGACCTGGTCGAGATTTCGGGTGGGACTTATGAGCAGCCCAGGCTGCTTGGGATCGAGGGACTGGAGCCGGTCGAGCAGCCAGGCGTCAAGGCCTCGACCCTCGCGCGCGAGGCCTATTTCGTCGATTTCGCGCTGGCCATGAAGGACGCCGTCAAGGTGCCGCTGATGGTCACCGGTGGCTTCCGCAGCCGTGCGGCGATGGAGGAGGCTTTGGCCCGCGGCGCGGCGGATGTGATCGGGCTGGGCCGGCCGCTCTGCGTGTCGCCCGATGGCGCGGCACGGATCCTCGGCGGTGCAGACAGCCTTCCGCGCGCTGAGGCCGGGTTGGGCCTGTTTCCGGCCTGGCTCGCGTTCCTCAAGACCGTGCCGGCGTTGCGGGCCATCGATAGCTTTGCCGGGCAGTACTGGTTCTACGCGCAGATCAATGCGCTGGGCCGGACGGGTGTGACTGCGCCAGAGCGCTCGGTGCTGGCGGCGCTGCGCGAGGTAGAAGGCGGCAACAAGCGCTGGCTGGGTGAGCGGGCACGGCTGATCGCCCAGCGCTGAAGAGCGGCGGGTTCGGACTGGCTGAAGCGACGGATGCGGCCGGCGCGAGTGTACCCGTGAAGCCGATCGGGCGGGGCTGGCGTGGTTTGCTTGCGAACGGCCCGCCGGATCCACACGAACCGGACAGACGCGGCCCTGCGGTCAGTGGCGCTGGCGGGACGGGCTCGCTCCCCTGCCGCCTGGCGTTGTTACCCACGATCCGGGATCGGTGCCTGCACACCGGCCTTTGCACGGAAGTCAGGCGGCACGCGTAACCCGTCCGGCATCCGTCGGGCGTGGCGTATAAACCAATATGGTTATTTTGTCAAGTCGTACTAACCAATCAACATCCGTCATCCCCGCGAAGGCGGGGATCCAGTGTTGGCAGGCTCTGG
>DKII01000040.1:4850-18557 GCA_002454125.1 Novosphingobium sp. UBA6722 | reverse complement strand
CCGCAAGGGCTGATCCGGGCGAACCGAACAGCAAGGGCGCCGGAAGCATTGCTTCCGGCGCCCTTTCCTTTGTCTGGCAGTCTTACTTCTTGATCTTGACCTGGGTCGTGATGGCCGGGCTGGGCACGTCCTGCCCGGTGCGCAGATCGATCACCGTATCGCGGCGATAGGCCAGCACACCCGGGATCGGAGTGATCCGGGTGAACATCAGCGCGTAATAGTTGTTGAGCTTGCCGTGGGCGTGGAACTCGGCCTGCACCGTGGGCAGTGCCTTGAGGCTGTCCGGCACGCCATAGGCGAGCTTGGGCCGTCCGGCACCGGGAGCCTCAACCGGCTCACCCTTCTTGGCGGCCTTTTCCTCGGCCCGGCGCCAGGCATCGGCGCTGGCGACGTCCCAATCCTTCACCGCATCCGGTGCAGCGATCAGGAAGTTGCCCAGATCCGTGATCACGCCCGGCTTCACTTCGAACCGCACGGTGCCCATGCAAAAGCAGATCCCGCCCGTGATCCCGCCCGGCTGCATCAGGACCGGGCCGTAGTAGATGTAGGTGCCGGGCTTGACCGCGGTGAGGTAGTTGAACCGGCCGGCGGCCTCGTCCTTGCTGTAGATGAACATCGGCCCGAATGACACGGTATCGCGCAGTTCGATCGGGTCGATCGAGAAGTTCTCCGGCGTTGGCTCAACCGGGCGCTCGGGCGGCTGCTTCTTGGTCTGCTTGGCCACCTGGACGGCAGCCTCCCAGTCCTTGACCTTGCCCGGATACTTCTTCTGCGCCTTGGCGAAGGCTTCGTCCCAATCCTTCTTGTGTTCGGCCCGGGTGCTGTCATCGGGGACGCGCATGAAGGTTCCGAAGGTGCGGTAATTGGCCTGGACAAAGATATAGCCGGAAGCCGGATCAAGCTTCTGCTTGCCGGCAACGATGTTCTTTTCCTCAACCGCTTCGGGCGCAGCCAAGGCCGGCATGGCAAGGGCAAAGGCGGCGGCTGCCAACAGCTTGGTCACAATTCTCACAGCCCCAACTCCTTCGTCTTGGGCTTGGGCCCGGATGCCACCAGTGCCTGGAGTTCAAGGGCGTCGTCGCGCTCACCCTCCTTCTTGCGGCCGTGGCCTTCCTCGAAGTTGAAGTCCTTCCACAGCTCGCCGGTAATGCCGTAACGCTGATAGTCCTTGAAATGCATGCAGTTGCGCAGGTTAATGCGGCGCTGCTGACGGCGTGCGGCCGAACCGAAGATCGCATCAGCAATCAGGCTGCCGACTGCCGAACCGATCCCTGCGGCCAGGACGCCATAGTTGGCCATTGCCCCTGCCATCGCCGCGCTGCCATCGAGATAGATGCTTGAGCCACTGGCCAGGGCATCGCATTCGCGGATGTCGGCATAGGCTTCGGCGAAGCCGGTGCCCTCACGGTGAAAGTAGAAGTATTTGTCGAAATCAGCTTCGTCCGCCGGGGTCGGCGTGAAGTCCAGCTTGGGCATGGTCAGCGTGGCCGGATCGGGCAGTTCATAGGGCACGACCTGCGGCGCGGCCTGCTCCTGCGCCGTGACCGGCATCGACGCACACGCCACGGACAACGCCGTGACCAGCGAAACACTTCGCATTCTGAACCCCTCCCCCCTGACATCAGGCGGAAGATTTCTGCGTCACCGTCAGCTAGTTGGCAAGCGCCTTGCGCAGCAATTCGTTGACAACCTGCGGGTTGGCCTTGCCCTGCATCGCCTTCATCGTCTGGCCCACGAAGAACCCGAACAGCGCTTCCTTGCCACCCTTGAATTCGGCCACCTTGTCGGCATTGTCGGCCAGGATCTTGGCAATGGCTGCTTCGATCGCGCCGGTATCGCTGGTCTGCTTGTTGGCGTCGATTTCAGCCGCCAGGTCGATGTCACTGGTGAGGTAGGCCGCGAAGATTTCCTTGGCCTTGCCGCCCGAGATCGTGCCCTCGCTGGCGGCAATGATCAACGCGGTGTTGGCCTCGACGGTGTTCTTCGGATGCGCCGCGCCTTCCGGAATGCTCTTCAGCAAACCAGCGCGCTCCGACAGCAGCCAGTTGGCGACACGCTTGGCGAGATCGTGTTCCCCCTTGCCGCTGGCCTTGACCACGGCGTCCAGCATTTCCTCGAACTGCAGATAGGTCTCCACCTCCAGCGTCAGCTGCGCGGCATCATAGGGCGAGAGGCCCAGTGCCGTTTCATAACGGTGGCGCTTGGCATCCGGCAGTTCGGGCAGGCTGGCGCGGCATTCCTCGAGGAAGGCATCGTCGAGTTCCAGCGGCAGCAGGTCCGGATCGGGGAAATAACGATAGTCGTGCGCATCTTCCTTGCTGCGCATCGAGCGGGTTTCGTTCTTGTCCGGATCGTAGAGTCGGGTTTCCTGGACGACCGCTCCGCCGTCCTCGATCACGCCGACCTGACGCTTCGCTTCCTGCTCGACCACCGCCATGACAAAGCGGACCGAGTTGACGTTCTTGGTCTCGGTCCGGGTGCCAAACGGCTCGCCCGGACGGCGCACCGAAACGTTGACGTCGGCGCGCATCGAACCCTGATCCATGTTGCCATCGCACGAGCCGACATAGCGCAGGATCTGGCGCAGCTTGGCGACATAGGCCCCAGCCTCGGCCGGTGAGCGCATATCCGGACGGCTGACGATTTCCATCAGCGCCACGCCCGAACGATTGAGATCGACATAGGACATGGTCGGGTGCTGATCATGCATCAGCTTGCCCGCGTCCTGCTCGACGTGGATCCGCTCGATCCCGATGGTCTTGGTCGAACCTTCAGGGCCCTTCTCATCCAGGATCACCTCGATCGCGCCCTCACCCACGATCGGGTGATAAAGCTGGCTGATCTGGTAGCCCTGCGGCAAATCGGCATAGAAGTAGTTCTTGCGGTCAAACCGCGACCACTTGTTGATCTGCGCATTGATCGCCATCCCGGTGCGCACAGCCTGACGGATGCACTCACGGTTCGGCACCGGCAGCATGCCCGGCATGGCTGCATCGACCAGGCTGACCTGGCTGTTGGGCTCAGCCCCGAATGCCGTGGCGGCGCCGGAGAACAGCTTGGCCTGCGAGGAAACCTGGGCATGGACTTCCAGCCCGATTACGACTTCCCATTCGCCCGTGGCGCCCTGAATGCGATAAGTGCTCATGACCGTGCCGATAGGGCCCATTTGGCGCTAAGAAAAGGGGTTACAGCATCCCGGCACGGCGGCGGCTCCACTGCCGGGCGGGTGCCTCGACCAGCCGGTACATCGCCCAGGCCGCCAGCAGCGCGGCAGCCATGGCGAGCAGGCCGACCAGGTCAGCCCCCAGCCCTGCCGATGCCGGCAGGCCCGGCCGGTTGGCAGCCGCACCGGTCACGAACCGGTCGCCCATCCCGATCAGGCCCGCGGCCCATGCCAGTCCGCTCAGGAACAGGCTCTGGACCAGCCCGTGGACCATGTAGAGCGAATAGGACACCGCGCCGGCAAAGAGCAGCGCGCGCGATTGGAGCAATTGCGACAGTGCTCCGCGTCCGGCGGCAAAGGTCAGGACGGCAGCGGCGAACAGCAGATCGTAGGCCAGCAGCGGCACCGGCACAGCCGGCAAGGCCACAAGCCCGACAATGGCAAGCGCAACGATGGCTTCGGCCAGACTGGCCGCAGACCTGGGCACCAATTGCGATTGCGCTCCAACCCGCAGCCAAAGCACAAAGCTGGCTGCCCCAAGTCCGAAGCCAGTCAGCCCCCGCAAATGCGCGGTAAACGGCTCGGCATCGCCGACCGATGCCAGCGCAACTCCGGCCGCCAGCGCCACGCCAAGGCTGGCCTGCCACCACCATCGCCCCGCCAGTTTCCAGCCGAACGCGACAAGCAGATAAAGCAGCACTTCGATTGCAATCGACCAGCTCTGCACCACCCAGGTGTAGAGCGCGGATGGTACAAAGGCCTGGAGCAGCGCAGCCTGGACCAGCAGATCGCCGATCTGCCGCTCGGCCGCAAAGGCGGCGCGGCCGGTGAGCGAACCGTTGCCGCTCACCAGCACGATCAGTTCGATCGCCAGGTAAGCCAGCAACATCACCGCATGGACCGGCCAGACCCGTCCAAACCGGATCCAGAGAAACCGCAGCGCCGGGAACCCGGCCCTGAGCCGCTCGCCATAGGCGGCGGCGATGACGAAGCCTGACAGCACGAAGAAGAAGTCAACAAACAGCCCGCCGCGCGTGAAGAAGACCGAGCCGAAGATCGGCCCCTGCCCGTGCAGGTGATGCGCCGCGACAATCAGTGCGGCGACGCCCCTAAGCGCATCGAGCGCGGCAAAGCGCAGCACCCCGGTGGACGCTCCACCGGGCGGCGCGCTTACCACCACTTCTCCGGCTTGGCGCTGAAGGCGGCGCGTTGTTCGATCGCGAGGCCGGCGTTGAGGACGCCCTGCTCGTCAAACGGCTTGCCGACGATCTGCAGGCCAAGCGGGAGGCCTTCGCGGTTGAGCCCGGCCGGGACCGACATGGCGGGAAGGCCAGCGAGGCTCGCCGGGACGGCGAAGACGTCGTTGAGGTACATGCTCAACGGATCGTCGCTCTTCTCGCCCAGGCCGAAGGCGGCGGTCGGCGCGGTCGGCGCCAGGATCACGTCGCACAGGGTGAAGGCGTTCTTGAAGTCCTGCGCGATCAGGGTGCGGACCTTCTGCGCCTGGGTGTAATAGGCGTCATAGAATCCGGCCGAGAGCACATAGGTGCCGATCAGGATGCGGCGCTTGACCTCTGCCCCGAAGCCGGCGGCGCGGGTGGCGGCGTACATGTCCTGCAGGCCGGCGCCATCGGGCAGGTCGCGCAGGCCGTAACGCACGCCATCATAGCGCGCGAGGTTCGACGAGGCTTCGGCCGGGGCGATGATGTAGTAGGCCGGCAGGGCATACTTGGTGTGCGGCAGCGAGACGTCGACTATTTCGGCGCCCGCGTCCTTCAGCCAGGCGATCCCGGCATCCCAGCTGGCGGCGACATCGGCGTCCATCCCGTCCATGCGGTATTCGCGCGGGATGCCGACCTTCTTGCCCGTGAGGTCGCCCGAGAGGCCGGCTTCCCATGCGGGTACTGGCATGTCGAGGCTGGTCGAATCCTTCGGATCGAACCCGGCCATGGCTTCGAGCATGATTGCGCAATCACGCACATCGCGGGCCATCGGCCCGGCCTGGTCGAGCGACGAAGCAAAGGCAACGATGCCCCAGCGCGAGCAGCGGCCGTAGGTCGGCTTGATGCCCGAAATGCCGGTGAAGGCGGCCGGCTGGCGGATCGAGCCGCCGGTGTCCGTACCGGTCGCAGCAGGGGCAAGCCGGGCCGAAACCGCGGCCGAACTGCCGCCCGATGAGCCACCCGGCGCGAGCGCGGCATTGCCGCCGTCCTTGCGGCGCCAGGGCGAGATGACATTGCCGAAATAGGACGTCTCGTTCGACGAGCCCATCGCGAACTGGTCAAGGTTGAGCTTGCCCAGCATGCCCGCGCCGGCATCCCACAGCTTCTGGGAGACGGTGCTTTCATACTCGGGCGTGAAGCCTTCGAGGATGTGGCTGGCGGCCGTGGTCTGCACGCCCTTGGTGGCGAACAAGTCCTTCATGCCGATCGGCACGCCGCCCATCTTGCCCAGCGGCTCACCCTTGGCACGCTTGGCATCGGTGGCCCGCGCCGCTTCCAGCGCCTTTTCCGGCGTGGCGACGATGAAGGCGTTGAGCGCTTCCTGCGCGGCGGCGACATTGGCGTTGAACGCCTCGGCCACTTCAACCGCGGTGAAATCACCCTTGGCGACACCGTCGCGGATCGCCGCGACGCCCAGTTCGGTCAGGTCGGTCATTTTATTCGATCACCTTGGGCACGCCGAAGAAACCGTGTTCGGCCGCCGGGGCATTGGCAAGGACGGCATCGCGGTTGTCACCGCCGGTCAGCGGATCGGCGTTGACCACGTCATCGCGCAGCCGCTGCTTGTTTTCGATCACCGCGGTCATCGGCTCGACGCCGGTCACGTCGACTTCGCCGAGCTGTTCGACCCAGGCGAGAATTCCGTTCAGTTCCGGCACCATCGCCGCAACTTCACCCTCGGACAGCTTGATCCGGGCCAGCGCGGCGATCTTGGCCACGGTAGCGGTATCGACCGACATGGCGTTCCCTTAGGTTAGAATTGGTTGCCAGCGCGCTAGCATCGGCCAGCGCGCGCTTCAAGGCAGGTGCTTATTGCGGCTGGGGCGGCATGCCGCCCTGCGGCCCGCCCTGCGGAGCGCCCTTGGCCGCGCCGCCGCCCTGGGCCTGCATCTGCTGCTGCAGCTGCTGCATCATCCGCATCTGGGCCTCAACCTCTGCCCGGCTCTTGAAGTCGAGCAGCTCGATCTCGAACACCAGGTCCGAATTGGCCGGAATCTCGACCGTGCCGGTCTGCGGGTTGCGCTGTTCCTTGTCGCCATAGGCCAGCTCGGCCGGGATCTCGACCTTGTACTTGCCGCCCTTCTGCATCTTTTCGAGCGCCTGGGTGAAGCCCGGGATCACGCCTTCAACCGGGAAGACCGCGCGTTCGGCCTGGTCGAACACCTTGCCGTTTTCCAGCATGCCCTTGTAGTTGATCTGGACCACGTCGGCGACCGTCGGCGAAGGGCCGGTGCCGGCCTTGATCACATCGACATCGACGCCCTTGGGCAGGGTGGCCCAGGCCAGGCCGCCAGCTGCCAGCGCCGCCGCGGCCACGCCCAGCCACAGCTTGCCCAGCGCGCCCTTGGCGATCGGTTGCAGCGGAACGCGGGTGATCTCGGTCATGAAGTCTCTTCCTGCTATGCGCCAAAAGCGAAGGGCGCGGATTGCTCCGCGCCCTCATGGCTTATCGGCAAAACGCGCGCAAGCTTACTTGACGCCGTCACGCTCCATCCGCTTGCGCTCCATCTTGCGGGCGCGGCGGACAGCGGCGGCCTTTTCACGGGCGCGCTTTTCCGAGGGCTTTTCGAAGTGACGGCGCAGCTTCATCTCGCGGTACACGCCCTCACGCTGCAGCTTCTTCTTAAGCGCGCGCAGAGCCTGTTCGACATTGTTGTCGCGGACGAGAATTTGCATAAACCGACACACCTCACAAACGAAAGGACAGAGCCCCACGCGAATCTTGTTGCGGGGTTGCACCTGACGGAAAGCAACGAAAAACTGCGCCGAATCCGAACAGGACCGGCTCGAAGTGGGGCGCCGTTAGCAAGGAGTCGGCGCAAAGGCAAGCTTTTGCGCGCATTGCGGTAACGGCAAAACGCCGAGTCGGCGCGAGTTAGTTGATAAAACACGCGCGCAGAGCATGGTTCACTTAACGCATGAACCTTGCAGCGGCGCGTACACACGGGGATCGACGATTAGAAAGAGCCGCCGCGAATGTAGCAGGGGTTTGGCGTGTAGGAAAATGCTGACCACGCTCTTGTGCCGCCCCCCGCTTTGCAAAATAACGTCGCGGCTTCAAAACTAGAACTCGCCGGGATTCAAACCATAGGATTGAAAGTTTCCACCTTGGACGCTGTACAAGGTCACCGTGGATTTACTGTAACTTACTCCACCCATGTCTTCGACCTGTTTTAGCTCGAATTTCTCAGATCTAGTCAATGAACCATCACTGAGATCCATGTATCTCAGGTCGTAAAATCCGGCTCGGATATTACCAACGGTAAAGGATGCTCCCGCGGGGATAAAAAAATGCCGAATAGGCATTGTCTTCGCTCCATCAATAGCGACTAGCTTCACGAACTTATCGCTTTGATTGGAGGAGTTATCGACGGTCAATTCCGAAAGTCCATCGGACCTGAGTCGCTTATATCCAGCCACGTAACCGGCTTGGGTAGGCCACGGGCTGCCGTTTGGGGCAGTAGCGGGTCGAACGTAAGCTGGCGCTTGGGTAGGCGCACTCACAGCAAGCTCAGATTTTGCGTCGCGATCGTATGTTGGTAACCCGCTAGGCGCTGGTGGCGTCGAAGGGGACAGAACGAGCCATAGCGCAAACACTCCGATCGCGACCAAAAGCCCGATGCCCCGAAGTGTCTCCGCCATGGAGCTTTCTTTTTGAGCTGGCGCCCCATCTTGGCTCGATTGCGAACTTCTCCGTGCGACAAAAATATCCGCAGCTTCTTTTGCCGCAATCCAATCATCATGCTGAGCTCGCTGGACCGGATCGGAAAGCACCGCATATGAAGCGTTGACGATCGACATTAACTTAGCAGCATCTGGCTGCGAGTTTACGTCAGGATGCAGTCTTCGACTTATAGCTCGATATGCAGCCGCTATCACCTCTGGCGGTGCGTTTCGAGCGACCTTCAAGTTGTCGTAATGCGTCCGGAACTTCGACACAACGCTCCCCTGCGGCTGAAGAACTAGCGTATTTACCTAGCTAGTCACCGTCAACAGGCACAACCGAAGCAAAGTTGGCTGATTTTCACCCCGCTTAATACAAGCGATGCTCGTTTCCGCAGAACCATTTTCAGGTTAAGTCTCCCCCAGGGGGACGCATGAACACCACTTTCACCGCTGCTGACTGGTCCGTGCTCGGCCTCTACGTGGCGCTACTGGCGGCGGCCGGGTGGCTGACCACGCGGCGGGGGATGAAGTCCGAGGACTATTTCCTGGCCGGGCATCATGCGCCGACCTGGCTGGTGGCGATTTCGGTGCTGTCCACCGTCCAATCGGCGGCGACGTTCCTGGGGGTGCCGGACTTCGCCTATCGCGGCAACTTTACCTATATCGGCGGGGTGTTCTCGACGCTGGTGGCGGCCTGGCTGGTGGGGCATTGGCTGATGCCGCGGTTCTATGCCGCCGGGGTGACCACGGTTTACGAGCTGCTGGAGGCGCGCTTTGACGCGACCGCGCGGCGGGCGGCGGCGGGGATGTATCTGGTCGGCCGGATCCTCGCCAGCGGGGCGCGGCTCTATCTGGCGGCGATTGCGGTTTCGATGATCCTGTTCCTGGATGTCACACCCGGCCACATGCTGGTCGCCATGCTGATCCTGCTGGTGTTCGGCCTGGCCTTTACCTTCATGGGCGGGCTCAATTCGGTGATCTGGAGCGATCTGGTGCAGGTGGTGCTCTATGTCGGCGCGGCGCTGGTGGTGGCATGGTTCCTGTGGACCAGCCTGCCGCTGACCCTGCCCCAGGCGATCGATGCGCTGCGCCATGCGCCGGACGGCACCGACAAGCTGGCGCTGATCGACCCCTCCCCCAGCCTTTCCGCGCCGTTCGGTCTGTGGGCCGTGCTGACCGGGGTGATCCTGCTGAACTTCGCCAATGCCGGGCTTGATCAGGATACCACCCAGCGCGTGCTGGCCTGCCGCGATGCCAGGCAGGGCACGCGGGCGCTGTTCGTTTCGGCCTGGGCATCGCTGCCGGTGATCCTGCTGTTCCTGACTATCGGCGCGTTGCTGTGGCTGCATTATCAGGGAGCAGCTGCGGGGACCTATAACGGTGAGAAGGTCACCGTGTTCATGCATTACATCCTGACCGAATTGCCGCCGGGGCTGCGCGGCCTTGTAACCGTGGGCGTGATCGCGGCGGCGGCGATCAATTCGGGGCTGATCTCGATGTCCGCCGTGCTGGTCAATGACCTCTACCGGCCCTTTGCGGGCGAGAAGAGCGAGGCCCATTTCGTGCGGATGGGGCGGATCGCGACGGTGGCGCTCGGCCTCGCGCTGTTCGCCATGGCGGTGCTGTCCTACTATTGGCAGCGCTATGCCGATACGGCGCTGCTGGATTTCGTGCTGGGGGTAATGGCCTTTGCCTATTCCGGGCTGCTGGGGGTTTACGGCGTGGCGCTGTTCTCGCGCCGGGGGTCCTCCGCCAGCGTGCTGGCCGCCTTTGCCGCGGGCTTCCTGACCGTGCTGGCCTTTCAGCCCTATGTGATCGACGCGCTGGGCCTGCCGCTGGCGCTGAAGGGCGTGGCCTTTCCGTGGCACCTGTGCCTGGGGACGGTGGTGGCGGCTCTGGTCTGTCTGGCGGCGCCGGGGAAAGGCGTGGCGAATTCGGCAAACCCAAGCTAAGGCGCGCAGAATGACTGCCCAGCCCTCCTTCATGGCCGCATCGCTGTCCGTCGCCGCTGGCGGCGCGGTGGGGGCGTGGCTGCGCTTTGCGGCGGGGCGGCTGATCGGGGGGCATCCGTTTCCCTATGCCACGCTGACCGTCAACGTGCTGGGCAGCCTGGCCATGGGCCTGCTGGCCGGCTGGCTGGCCCGCCACGGGACCGGCGGCGAGCAGTGGCGCCTGCTGCTGGGCGTGGGCGTGCTGGGCGGCTTCACCACTTTTTCCGCCTTCAGCCTGGAGATCGCGCTGCTGCTGGAGCGCGGCGCGCTCGGCCAGGCAGCGCTTTATGTCGGCCTGTCGCTGGCTCTGGGCGTGGGCGGACTGTTTGCCGGGCTGGCCCTGGCGCGAGGAATTGCATGAGCACGGAAGTTCGCCAGTTCACGGTCCAGCACGACGACGATGGCGTGCGGCTGGACCGCTGGTTCAAGCGCCACCTGCCGCAGATCGGCTTTGCCATGATCAGCCGCTGGGCCCGCACCGGGCAGATCCGCGTCGATGGCAAGCGCGCCGATCCGGCTGACCGGCTCTCCGCCGGCCAGGTCGTGCGCGTGCCGCCCGGCGGCGATGCCCCGGCCAAGGGCGGTGCCAAGCCGCGCCGCGAGCTGTCCGAGGAAGAAATCGCCCGGGCCGAAGCCATGGTCATCACCCAAGACCGCGCCGCGATCGTGCTCAACAAGCCGCCGGGCCTGGCGACCCAGGGCGGATCGGGCATGAAGGAGCATGTCGACGGGCTGCTCGATGCTTTCGCGCATGATGGCCCGCGCCCGCGGCTGGTCCACCGGCTCGACAAGGATACGTCCGGCGTCCTGCTGATCGCCCGCACGCCGGGCAGTGCAGCCTATTTCTCCAAGCGCTTCTCGGGCCGCACCGCGCGCAAGATCTATTGGGCGATCATCACCGGCGTGCCGGACATCGCCGATGGCCTGATCGAACTGCCGCTGGCCAAGCAGCCGGGCACCGGCGGTGAGAAGATGATGGTCGACAAGTCGGGCGAAGGGCAGTCTGCCCGCACCCGCTACCGCGTGCTGGACCGGGCGGGCAACCGCGCCGCCTGGGTTGAGCTGCAACCGCTGACCGGCCGCACCCACCAGCTGCGCGTTCACATGGCAGCGATCGGCCACCCGATCGTGGGCGATGGCAAGTATGGCGGGCCGGAGGCGTTCCTCTCTGGCTCGATCAGCCGCAAGATGCACCTGCACGCCCGCCGCCTGATCATCGACCATCCCGATGGCGATGTGATCGATGTGCGTGCGGAGCTGCCCGAACACTTCGCCAACACCATGGCCAGCCTGGGCTTTGACGAGGACGACGGCGACGCCCTGCCCGAGCCCTACAAGCCCGGCAAGGCGGATGAAAAGCAGGCCGCCAAGGCCCATGCCAAGCAGGTCCGCAAGGAGCGCCGCGGCGAACGGCGCGGCCGCGCCGATGGCCGCGTGGCCACGCGCAAACCCGTGACGAAGGCCTTGGCCAAGCGCGGCCCAACCAAGGGCAAGGGCAGTGCCCGTCCGGCCGCGAAAGGACCCGGACCCAAACCGACGAAGCCGACAGGGAAACGCTGATGCACCCCAACCCGCAGTTCCGCCACGATGACCGCGCGCTGCTGGAAACGCTGATCGAGGAGATCGGCTTCGGCATGGTCTTCGCCGCCACGCCCGATGGGCCGCGCGTGGCGCATACGCCGCTGGTCTCGACCGGGGACGGCGCGTTGCAGTTCCACATCGCCCGCGGCAATGGCCTGGCCAAGCATCTCGACGGGGCGACCGTGCTGGCGGTGATCAACGGCCCGGACGGCTATGTCAGCCCGCGCTGGTATGCCGATCAGGGCCAGGTGCCGACCTGGAACTATGTGTCGCTCGAACTCGAAGGCCGGGTGCGCCGGATGGACAGCGACGGGCTGCTGGACCACCTCGAAGCGCTGTCCGCGCGGGAGGAAGCCCGCCTGGCGGGCGAACCCTGGACCATGGACAAGAGCCCGCCCGATTACATCCGCCGGCTGATGGCCGGGATCATCGGCTTCGAGCTGGAGATCCTGGGCTGGCGCGAGACGCTGAAACTGAGCCAGAACAAGTCCGCCGAAGAGCGCGAGCGGGTTGCCGCCGGGCTGGAGGCCAGCGGTTCGGCCGCGATTGCAGCGCTGATGCGGAACCTGGCCGGATGACGATCCGCCTCGCCGTGTTCGATTGCGACGGCACCCTGGTCGATGGCCAGGCGGCAGTCTGCGATGCGATGGACGCGGCCTTTGCGGCGCACGGCCTGCCTGCCCCCGATCGGCACCTGGTCCGCCGCAGCGTCGGCCTCAGCCTGCCGCAGGCGGTGCGGGCGCTGCTCCCCGATGCAGACGAAGCCTTGCAGCAAGGGCTCGACCACGCCTACCGCACGGCCTTCCGCACCGCGCGCGAGGCCGGGCAACTGTTTGAGCCGCTCTATGCCGGGGTGCGCGAACTGCTCGATGCGCTGCGCGATGATGGCTGGCTGCTGGGCGTCGCCACCGGCAAGTCCGACCGGGGGCTGGAACATTGCCTCGCCACCCACGGTCTCAGCCGCCATTTCGTGACGCTGCAGACGGCTGACCGCCACCCCTCAAAGCCGCACCCGGCCATGCTCGATGCCGCGCTGTTCGAGGCTGGCGCCTTGCCGCAGCACGCCGTGATGATCGGCGATACGGCCTATGACATGGTCATGGCGGTCAACGCCCGGGTTCGGGCGCTGGGCGTCGACTGGGGCTATCACACCCCCGCCGAACTGACCGAAGCCGGGGCCGAAGCCGTCGCCCGCGATCCCCGCCACCTGCTGGAGCTGCTGTCATGAGCGATAACGATACCCAGGCCCGCAACCGCTTCATCGTCATCCAGATCGTGCGGCTGAGCGGCGTGGCGATGGTCCTGGTCGGCCTGCTGGTGATGACCGGGCGGATCGACTGGCCGCGCGAGGCCGGGTTCGTGCTCGCCGCCGCCGGCCTGTTCGAGGCACTGCTCGCGCCGCTGCTGCTCTCGCGCAAGTGGAAGACCCCGTCCGAATGAAGCGATTTTACAAGGAAGCAAAAGCGGCTGCGGTTGCCGGCGGCTGGCAGGTCCAGCTTGACGGACGCGGGGTGAAGACGGCGGGCGGCAACCAGCAGGTCGTGCCGAGCGAGGCCCTCGCCAGCGCCCTCGCCGCCGAATGGGCCGCGCAGGAAGAAACCATCGTGCCCGCCAGCTTCGTGCTGCGCGACATGGCCGACTATGCGATCGACGTGGTCGCAACCGATGCTGCGGCGGTACGTACCACGCTGCTGGGCTTCGCCGAGACCGATACGCTCTGCTACCGCGCCGATCCGGGCGAAGCACTCTACCGGCGCCAGCTTGAGCGGTGGGAGCCTTTGCTGGCTGCTGCCGAAGCGGGTTACGGCGTGCGGTTCGAGCGGATCAGCGGGGTCATCCACCGCGCCCAGCCGCCCGAAACGCTGGCCCGGCTGGCGCAGCGGCTGGAAGACTTTGATCCGCTGGCACTGGCCGCGCTCAATACCCTCACCTCGCTGGCTGCCTCGCTGGTGATCGGCCTCGCCGCGCTGGAGCCTGGTGCCGATGCCGGAGCGCTGTGGATCGCGGCCGAACTGGAAGAGGAATGGCAGGCCGAGCAATGGGGCCGCGATGCCGAGGCCGAGGAACGCCGCGCCCGCCGCGC
>DKII01000040.1:0-4799 GCA_002454125.1 Novosphingobium sp. UBA6722 | reverse complement strand
AACGCCGCGCCCGCCGCGCCGCCGCCTTTGCCAATGCCGTGCGCTTTGCCGCGTTGGCACGACCGGGCGCGCGAAACGATTGACGTCCTTAACCGCACGCTTAAACAGGTTGCTTCCCGCAACCCAAGGAGAGGAACCAGGGCCATGTACAGCCATATGATGGTAGGTTCGAACGACATCGATCGTTCGAAAGCATTTTACGACGCGCTCTTCGCGTCAGTGGGCGGCAAGCCCGGCATCGTCGATCCGAAGGGTCGGATCATCTACATGCACAACGGCAGCATGTTCCTCGTCACCAAGCCGATCGACGGCGAGGCGGCGACCCCCGGCAACGGCATGACCATCGGCTTTGCGATGAACTCCCCGGAAGAGTGCGACACCTGGCACGCTGCCGGCGTTGCCGCGGGCGGCAAGGCGATCGAAGACCCGCCGGGCGTGCGCGACGGCGGGATGAAGCTGTACCTGGCTTACCTGCGCGATCCCGATGGCAACAAGCTGTGCGCGCTGCACCGGATGTAACCGAAGTAAAGCCTGACGGCACCCGGCGCGCGATCACGCGCGACTGGGTGCCGGAAGCGCCCGTTGCGCTGGAATTCAACGGCCTGTCCTATGCGGTGATGATGGCGAGCCCGCAGGACCTCGAAGATTTCGCCACCGGCTTTGCCCTCAGCGAAGGGCTGGCCACCCGGGCAACCGACCTTTCCGACATTGCGATTGCCGAAGTCGAACTGGGCTGGATCGTCCGCGCCCAGCTGGCTGGACTTGGCATCGACAAGCTGGAAGACCGCGTTCGGCGCCGCGTCGCGGAATCGAGCTGCGGGCTGTGCGGGATTGAGAACCTGGCCGAAGTGGC
Source organism: Novosphingobium sp. UBA6722 (assembly GCA_002454125.1). GTDB lineage: Bacteria > Pseudomonadota > Alphaproteobacteria > Sphingomonadales > Sphingomonadaceae > Novosphingobium. The sequence continues at coordinate 3,946 of DKII01000040.1, read as the reverse complement.
CCGGCCCCTGCCCCCGGTTCCCGCCCATGATCCGATCGAACCGGCCGCGATCTTTGCCGCCCTTGCTGCCTTGCGCGATCGCCAGCCGCTGGGCGCGGCGACCGGCGCGGCCCATGCTGCCGCCCATTGCCGGCCCGATGGCAGCATCACCGCGCTGCGCGAGGATGTCGGCCGCCACAATGCGCTCGACAAGCTGATCGGCACCATGGCCCGTACCGGCCAGGCACTTGCGCCCGGCTTCGTCCTGTCGACCGCGCGGTGCAGTTACGAGATTGTCGAGAAGGCCGTGCGCGCCGGGGCCACCACATTGGTCTGCATTTCGCTGCCAACCTCGCTGGCGGTCGAACGCGCCAAAAGCGCCGGGCTCAGCCTCTGGGCGCTAGCCCGCGAGGATAGCGTGCTGCAAGTCTGCTAACGCGAGAGCAGGAACACCGCGTGTTCGGCGCGCCAGCTGGCGGCCGCGTCGCTGATCCGCTTGTCGCCTGAGAGGAACCAGGCGCCCTCCACGGTCAGATGCTTGGCTTCCACGAGATCGCGGAAATCGCTGACGGTCACGTGGTGGATATTGGGCGTTTCGTACCAGGCGACCGGCAGCAAGCGCGTCACCGGCATCCGCCCATGCCACATCAGGCTGGCCCGCACCCGCCAGTGGCCGAAATTGGGGAAACTGACAAAGGCCTTGCGCCCCACGCGCAGCAGTTCGTCCAGCACCTTGTCCGGCCGCTTGGTGGTCTGCAGTGTCTGGGACAGGATCGCATAGTCAAAGGCGGCGTCGGGATAGTCGATCAGGTCGCTATCGGCATCGCCCTGCATCACCGACAGACCCTTGGCGACGCATTCGGCGACGTCGTGCGGATCCAGTTCCATCCCGCGCGCATCAACCTGCTTGCCATCGCGCAGCGCCGCCATCAGCGCGCCATCGCCGCAGCCGATGTCGAGCACGCGGCTGCCCGGCGCAACATTGGCGGCAATCACCGCCAGATCGGGGCGCAGTGCAGTCATTGCTTCAGGAACCCGGCAATCACCCGGTCAAGCGCCGGGACATCGAGCAGGAAGCTGTCATGCCCGAACGGTGCCGACAGCTCGACAAAGCTGACCGGCGCGCCGGCGGCATTGAGGGCGTGGGCTATCGTCCGGCTTTCCGCCGTGGGATAGAGCCAGTCGGTATCGAAGCTGACCAGGCAGAACCGGGCCTTGCTGGCGCGGAAGGCGTCGGCCAGTCGGCCGCCGTGCTCTTCCGCCAGGTCGAAATAGTCCATCGCCCGGGTGATATAGAGGTAGGAGTTGGCATCGAACCGGTCGGTAAAGCTCAGCCCCTGGTGGCGCAGATAACTTTCGACCTGGAAATCGGCGTCGAAGCCGAAAGTCTTTTCCGTACGGTCCTGCAGCTTGCGCCCGAACTTCTCATGCATCCCCTCTTCCGAGAGGTAAGTGATGTGCGCGGCCATGCGGGCGACGGCGAGGCCCTTGTCCGGGCCCTTTCCGCCGCCGTAGTAATCGCCGTTCCTCCACTTCGGATCGGCCATGATTGCCTGCCGCCCGACCTCGTGAAAGGCGATGTTCTGCGCGGTGTGGCGCGCGGTGCTGGCAATCACCAGCGCGGCGCGGGTCCGCTCGGGCCAGTTGGCGGCAAAGGACAGCGCCTGCATCCCGCCCATTGACCCGCCGACCACGGCATGGAGCTGCTCGATCCCCAGCGCATCGAGAATGCCGATCTGGGCGCGGACCATGTCGCGGATGGTGATGACCGGAAAGCGCATGGCATAGGGTTCGCCATCCGGGCCGGGGCTGGCCGGTCCGGTCGTCCCATAGCAGCCGCCCAGCACATTGGCGCAGATGATGAAGAACCGGTCGGTATCGATCGGCTTGCCCGGGCCGACCATTCGCACCCACCAACCCGGCTTGCCGGTAATCGGATGCGGACTGGCGACGCACTGATCGCCGGTCAGGGCATGAAAGATGATGACCGCGTTGGACTTGTCGGTATTGAGCGTGCCGTAAGTCTCATAGGCCACGCGCACGCCGGTCAGCGCCTGCCCGCCATCAAGGGCAAGCGGCGCAGCGTGCTCCAGCACGTGGCTTTGGGCCAGCAAGGCTTCGGCGTCGGCCATGGCCGGGGGGATTGGGGGAGCGCGCGCGGGCTGTCAATTGCCCGCAAGCCTGCTAAGGGCCCGTCCATCATGACCAACGCCCCTGCCCCCAAGCCCTGGATCAATGCCATCCACGCCTATGTCCCCGGCAAGGCGAGCGGTGCGGACGGGCGGCCGCTGGTCAAGCTTTCGGCCAACGAGAACCCGCTGGGCACCAGCGCGGCGGCCCTGGCCGCGCGGGCCGCTGCGCAGGTTCCCAGCCTCTATCCCGATCCGGGCAGCAGCGATCTGCGCCAAGCCCTGGGCTCGCTGCATGGGATTGACCCGGCGCGGATCGTGCTGGGCACCGGTTCGGACGAACTGCTGAACCTGGCCGCGCAGGGCTATGCCGGCCAGGGCGACGAGGTGCTGTTCTCACGCTTCAGCTTTGCGGTTTACGATATCGCCGCGCGGCGCTGCGGGGCCGCGCCGATCGAGGCGCCGGACAAGGATTACGGCAGCGATGTCGATGCCCTGCTGGCGGCCGTGACCGAGCGGACGCGGGTGGTATTTCTGGCCAATCCGAACAACCCGACCGGGACCTACCTGCCGGCGAGCGAAGTGGCGCGGCTCCATGCCGGCCTGCCCGCCGACGTGCTGTTCGTGCTCGACCAGGCCTATGCCGAGTACCTGACGCCCGAGCAGGACGATCACGGCCTTGAGCTGGCGGCGGCCCACGCCAACGTGCTGGTCACCCGCACCTTCTCGAAGATCTATGGCCTGGCGGGTGAGCGGATCGGCTGGGCCACCGGGGCGCCGGGCCTGATCGATACGCTCAACCGCATTCGCGGGCCGTTCAACGTGACCAACAGCGGTCAGGCCATGGCGCTGGCGGCCGTGGCCGACCAGGCCTTCGTGACCGCATCGCGCGAGCATAACCGGGCCGAGCGGGCGCGCTTTACCGCCGCGGTCGAGGCGCTGGGCAATCACGGCCTGCGCGCCGTGCCGAGCGAGGCGAATTTCCTGCTGGTGCTGTTCGAAGGCGCACTGAGCGCCGAGACGGCCTACAACGGCCTCGCGGAGCGCGGCTATATCGTCCGCTGGCTGCCCAACCAGGGGCTGGGCCATGCGCTGCGCATCACGATTGGCACGGCGGAGCAGATGGACGCCATCGCCGCCGCGCTGCGCGAAATGGCGGAGGCGGCCCGATGAGCTTTGAGCGCGTCGCGATCATCGGCCTCGGCCTGCTGGGCGGTTCGATCGGCCTGGCAGTGCAGGATCGCTTGCCTGGGGTTGCCACCACCGGCTGGGACCGCGATCCCGCCACCCGCGCCCGCGCCGCCGAGCGCGGCCTGGTCGGCGCGGTCTGCGAAACCGGCGCCGAAGCTGTCGCACAGGCTGACCTGGTGATTTTCTGCGTGCCCGTTGGCGCGATTGGCGAAGTGGCGGGCGAACTGGCCAGCGCCATTCCCGCCGGCGCCGTGATCAGCGACGTCGGCTCATCGAAGCAGAGCGTCGCCGAGGCGCTGGCGAAGGCCTTGCCGGGTCACACTGTTATCCCGGCCCACCCGGTGGCGGGGACCGAACGCTCCGGGCCGGATGCGGGCTTTGCCAGCCTGTTCCTGGGCCGTTGGTGCATCGTCACCCCGCCCGAAGGCGCGGACGAGGCCAAGGTCGCGGCGCTCTCCGCGTTCTGGGAGGGGCTGGGCGCCAAGGTCGAGCTGATGGATGCCCAGCACCACGATCTGGTCCTGGCCGTCACCAGCCACCTGCCGCACCTGATCGCCTATACCATCGTCGGCACGGCCTCTGACCTTGAGGGCGTGACGCAGAGCGAAGTGATCAAGTACTCGGCCGGCGGCTTCCGCGACTTCACC
>DKII01000086.1:20069-39112 GCA_002454125.1 Novosphingobium sp. UBA6722 | reverse complement strand
GGTGGTTGGGCCGGGGGAGCGGGCTGGTGTTGCCTCCGCCGTCAGGCGGACAAATCAAGGCCGCGGGACAAAGCTCTCGCCCGTCTCCGCGTCGATAAAGGCGATCAGCGCCTTCTCGTAATCGTCCAGTTCTTCATCGGCATCGAGCCGGTCGCGGAGCCAGTCGGATTCGGCCGGGGTCAGTTCCGCGCCAGCTTCGGCTTCGCCTTCCCAATCGAAGGTGTCGGGGTCTGCACCGCCAAGCAGGCTGCCGAAGGCATCCTCGACATCGCTGGTCATCATCCGCGACAGGAAACCGCCGATCCCGGCGCCTTCCGCATTCATGAACGCTTCGAGTTCGGCCGCGCGTTCACTGTTCAGCGGTTCCGGCCCGGCAAAGCCGAGCAGGTAGTTGCCCACGCCCTGCACGAACAGTTCCTGCCATTCCGGTGCGTTCGGCTCATAGAGCGCCGCATCCTTGAGGCGGAACAGCAGCTCGGCTTCGGCCTGGCAGACCGAGGCCGGGCCTTCGCTGCCGGGGGCGAAGATCATCCGCCGCAGCAGCGCCACTTCGGTGGCGTTGATCCCGCTTCCGCTGAGTTCGCCCTGCCGGGTCGGCCCCGCGCCGTGTTCAATCGCGGCTTCGATTTGCTGCAAGGCATAGGAACGCAGCGACACCGGCACGCTGGTTGAAATCTCGAGAACGCGGACCAGCAGTTCGAGTTCGGCAAGGCTGTCTACCCGGCCATCCCGGTCGATCCGGAAGGTCAGCTCGTCGGCCATTTCCTGATCGACATAACCGTGCGGCTCGACCGTGTGGACGACGAAGTTGGCAAGCGCCTCGACAAAGAAATCGCACCATTCGCGGCTGGGTTCGACCAGCGCATCGTTGGCGACGAACAGCGATTCGGCTTCGTCCGGGTCCATCTGTCCGTCGGCCCAGCCGAGCTGGCGCAGCACCAGGATTTCCTCTGGCGCGATTCTGCCGTCGGCCACAGCCTTGGCGGCAATATCGCTGAACTGCATGGTCATTTGTCGGTGGCCCCCGAAATTTAGTCGCGGAGGGGCTATCGCAGATCAGGGTTAAAGCGCCGTTACCCCTGTTTGAACCGGGGGATCAGCGGCTGCGCAGCGCAGCGACACAGGCCGCCCGGTCAACTTCCTGCCCGTCGCTGACCCGGCGCGCCTCGACATAGGTTGCCTGGGGTTCGCGGCCGGGTTGGGCGGGGTAGAGGAAGATATCGAGCACACAGGCCGTGCCGATATATTGCAGCTTGCGGGCATCGCCCTCGGAGACATCGAGCCGGGGCTGGCCGAACTGGCGGACCAGCTCGGGCGCGTTCGATCCGATTACGCCTTCCAGGCCTGGCAGGCTCTGGATCCGCGCAGTGGGCGGCGGGGTGCGGACCGCCGGGCGGACCGGCGTCATCGCCGGGCGTGGGGCCGGACGGGTGGCACTCGGCTTGTTCGGCACCGCCTTGGGGCGCGATGACGAGGTGCTGCCGCAGGCGGCCAGTGCCGGGATCAGGGCGAGCAGGAGCATGGACTTACGCGGCATGGGGGGCCTTCGCACGGTGAACCAGGTGTGTGGCGGCCGCCGCCCCTAGCAACGGGGCGAGCAGATTGACAAACGGAACGGTCATCAGCCCGGCCACAGCCCCACCGAGCAGCGCGCGGTTCACGCCGGTGAGCGGTGCTGCGGCCTGCGGATCATGGCGGTGCCGCAGCCAGACCATGTCCTGCAATTCGCGCCCCAGCAGCACGGCGTTGACCAGCAGGAAGACCAGCGGCGGACCCACGCCCGTCACCAGCAGGACCAGCGCGACGGGCAAGGCCACCAGGTTCCAGCCGAGCGCCCGAACCGCTCCGCGCAGACCCTGGCTCAACTCCTCGCTGAAGCCAAGCTTGCGGGCCGAAGCCAGCGCCTCTGGGTAATGCCGCGCCTCGACAGCCTGGACCACCTCGTCGGCAAAGAACTGCAGCACGGCCAGCGCCACGATCCGCCACACCAGCCAGGCGGCGACAAGAGTGCCCAGCAGCGCGACCAGTCCGCGGCCCTGTTCCAGCCCGGCCATAGCCAGGCCGCGCTCTGCCAGCCACCACAGGCCGGCGCCCAGGATGGCAACAATCAGCACGGTCAGCACCTGGCTCTTGGCCAGGACGCGCAACACTGCCGGGTCGCCCAACTGTCTGAAGGCAAGGGTGAAGGCAGTCAGCATCGCGGCGGCATTGCCGTAGTCTGCCGCCCTGTCAACGCGCGCCACCTTGCCCTGCGGCAGGATGATGGCTAGGCGCGCCGGTTGTAAGTTGCCCGTAACTGGCCCCGCGCAAAGGATTCCCTGTGTCTGCACCCACCACCGATGTCATCGCTATCGGGAACGCCATCGTCGATGTCATGGCGCCCTGCGCTGACGAATTGATCGAACAGCTGGGCCTGACGCGCGGCGGAATGACCCTGATCGACACTGCCCGCGCGCGCGAACTGTATGATGCGATGGGTCCCGCGCGCGAGATCTCGGGCGGTTCGGCTGCCAATACCCTGGCCGGCCTCGCCGCGCTCGGCGCGAAGTGCGCCTTCATCGGCCAGGTCGCCGATGACCAGCTGGGTGAAGTCTTTGCCCACGATATCCGCGCCGGCGGGATTGCATATGCCACCCCGGTGCGGGCCGGCGATCCGCCGACGGCACGCTGCCTGATCTTCGTGACGCCCGATGGCCAGCGGACGATGAACACCTTCCTGGGCGCTTCGCAGTTCCTGCCGCCCGCGGCGCTTGACGAAGCGGCGATTGCCTCGGCCAAGGTGCTCTACCTCGAAGGCTACCTGTGGGATCCTGAAGAGCCGCGCGCCGCGATGCGCCGGGCCATTTCGGCAGCCCGTTCGGCTGGTCGTCAGGTCGCCTTCACGCTGTCCGACGCCTTCGTGATCGACCGCCACGGTGACGATTTCCGCGCGTTGATCGCCGAGGGGCAGATCGACATCCTGTTCGCCAACCATGTCGAGCTGGCATCGCTCACCGGTGAGGACGATTTCGACGCCGGCCTCGCCGCGCTGCAGGACAAGGTTCCGGTGCTGGTCGTGACGCGCAGCGAGCAAGGCGCGGTTGCCATTTCGGGCGGCAAGCGGGCCGAAGTGCCGGCCGAACCGGTCGTGCGCGTGGTCGATACCACTGGCGCTGGCGACCTCTTCGCCGCCGGGTTCCTTTATGGCCACGTCAACGACCGGCCGCTGAGCGAATGCCTGACCCTGGGCGCGATCTGCGCGGGCGAAATCATCTCGCACTTCGGCGCCCGGCCCGAGGCCGACCTGACCGCGCTGGTGAAGGCCCGGCTGGGTTAGGCGTCGGTTTCCCGCGCCACTTCGCGCCAGCCGATGTCGCGGCGGCAGAACAGGTCCGGGGCCTGGATCAGGTCGACCGCAGCATAGGCGCGCTGTTGTGCTTCGGTCACCGTTGCGCCGCGGGCGGTAACATTGAGGACGCGGCCGCCAGCGGCAACCAGCGCGCCGTCGACCAGCGCGGTGCCGGCGTGGAAGACCTTGGCGCCGCTGGCTTCGGCCGCCGCAATCCCGGCAATGCTGCCGCCCTTCTTTGGCGTACCCGGATAGCCCTCGGCCGCCATGACCACGGTCAGCGCGGTTTCGGGTGAGAGGCGGGGCGGGGCGATGGTCGCCAGCCGACCCTCAGCGCAGGCCAGCAGCAGTTCGACCAGGTCATCCTCCAACCGCAGCATCAGCACCTGGCATTCGGGATCGCCGAACCGGGCGTTGTATTCGATCAGCTGGACGCCGCTCTTGGTCAGCATCAACCCGGCATAGAGCACGCCGGAATAGGGCGTGCCTTCCTGCGCCATGGCCCGCACGGTCGGTACGACGATCCGCTCCAGCGCCTCGCCGGTCAGCAGCGGGGTCAGCACGGGAGCGGGGCTGTAGGCACCCATTCCGCCGGTGTTCGGTCCCACGTCGCCATCGCCGACGCGCTTGTGATCCTGGGCGGAACCCAGTGGCACGACAGTCTGCCCGTCGGTCAGGGCAAAGAAGCTGGCTTCCTCGCCTTCCAGGAACTCTTCGATAACGGCTTCGGCCCCGGCCGCGCCGAACTTGCCGGAGAAGATTTCACGCACGGCTTCCTCGGCCTCGGCCATGGTCATGGCGACGGTAACGCCCTTGCCGGCGGCAAGGCCATCGGCCTTGACCACCACTGGCGCGCCGAACTTGGCCAGTGCGGCGAGACCCTCGCCTTCGCTGCGCACGCGTTCGAACCCGGCGGTCGGGATGTTGTGGCGGGCGCAAAGCTCCTTGGTGAAGGCCTTGGAACCTTCCAGCTGAGCGGCGGCCTGGCTGGGCCCGAACACGGGAATGCCTTCGGCGCGCAGGCTGTCGGTCAGGCCATCTACCAGCGGGGCCTCCGGGCCGACCACGACCAGCCCGATCGACTGCGCGGTGCAGAAGGAAATGACGGCCGCATGATCGGTGCTATCCAGCCCAACCAGCTCGGCGTGGCTTGCGATTCCCGGATTGCCGGGTGCGGCGAACAGCTTTGTGAGCGACGGGGATTGTGCCAGCTTCCACGCCAGCGCATGTTCGCGCCCGCCCGATCCCAACAGCAGGATGTTCATGCCCGGTCCTTATTACGATGACGATGAAGACGCCGGGCTGGTAGCGAAGGACGCCGCCGGGGACAACGCCGCTGCCCTCTCGGTCAGCGAAATATCTGCCGCGCTGAAGCGGGTGGTCGAGGATCGCTTCGGGTTCGTCCGCATCCGGGGCGAGCTCTCGGGCGTCAAGCGCGCCGCCTCCGGCCACCTCTATCTCTCGCTGAAGGACGAGAATGCGCGGATCGACGGGGTGATGTGGCGCGGCAATGCCGGGCGGCTGGGCTTCAATCCGGAAGACGGGATCGAAGTGATCGTGACCGGCAAGCTGACGACCTACCCTGGCCGCTCAAACTACCAGGTGGTGATCGACCGGATGGAGATTGCCGGCGAAGGCGCGCTGCTGGCGCTGCTGGCGAAGACCAAGGCGCGGCTCGAAGCCGAAGGGCTGTTCGATCCTGCGCGCAAGCGCCGCCTGCCGTTCCTGCCGCGGGTGATCGGCGTCGTCACCTCGCCAACCGGGGCGGTGATTCGCGACATCCTGCACCGGCTGGCGGATCGCTTCCCGGTCCAGGTGCTGGTCTGGCCGGTGCTGGTCCAGGGCCAGGGTGCGGCCGAGCAGGTCGCGGCGGCCGTGCGCGGTTTTGGCGCGCTTGAGGCCGGCGGGGCGATCCCGCGCCCCGATCTGGTGATCGTCGCGCGCGGCGGCGGCTCGATCGAAGACCTGTGGTGCTTCAATGAGGAAGTCGTCGTGCGGGCGGTGGCGGATTGTCCGATCCCGATCATCTCCGCTGTCGGGCACGAGACCGATACGACCCTGGTCGATTTCGCCGCCGATCTGCGCGCCCCGACCCCGACAGCCGCCGCCGAAATCGCCGTCCCGGTCCGCGAGGAACTGGCGCAGCAGCTGGCCGAACTCGCCCTGCGCAAGCGCCGCGCGGCGGGCCGTCCGCTGCAACTTGGCCGGGAACGGCTCCAAGGCTGGGCCGAGCGTCTGCCCAGGCCGCAAGTGCTGTTCAGCCCGCATGCCCAGCGGCTTGACCAGGCCGCAGAGCGGCTGCGGCGCGGACTGATCGATCGCACGCATCAGGCTCGCAGCACGTTCGAACGCGTCGGCAACCGGCTCTCGCTGCCGCTGCTCTCGGCCCGGCTTGACCGCGCGCAGGAGCGTCTGGCCGGGCTCGCCCGGCTCCATGCCTCGCTCAACCCCGATGCGGTGTTGCAGCGCGGCTATGTCCGAGTGACCGGGGCCGACGGCGCGACGCTGACCAGCCGGGTTGCAGCCGCCCAGGAAACGAGCCTGCTGCTCCACTTCCGCGATGGCGAGCTCAAGGTCGTGCCTGGCGATGCCGCTCCTGCGCCGAGCCGTTCGCGTCCTGCGCCCAAGGCACCTCCGCCCGAACAGGGCAAATTGCTCTAGCCGCCGCAATCGGTTAGAAATGCGCCATGTTGATGTCCTCATCCGATCGCCCCGCGACTTTGTTCTACCAGGCCAATGGCTTCCGGGTGCTCACGCCGGGCAAGCACGTGGTCTGCGCCGCGACCGGTGAGGTGATCACGCTCGAGGCGCTGCGCTACTGGAGTGTCGAGCGCCAGGAAGCCTATGCCTCCCCCGAAATTGCCACCCGGCACTTGCTGGGCTTGCGCTGAGCCGGCGCGGCCATGGACCGCCGCGCGCTGATTCTGGGCGGGACCGGCCTCGCCGGGCTGGGTCTTGCCAGTGGCTGGCGTGCTTTTGCCGACCAGCCGGCCGAGCCTTTCGCGCTTTCCGGCCAACTGGTCCAGGGCGGTTGGGCGCGCGGGGTGGTGCCGCGCGGCACCGCGCACCTCGCACTCAACGGCCGGCCCGTGCGGATCGCGCCCGATGGCCGCTTCCTAATTGCCTTTGATCGCGATGCCGGGCCGGTTTCGCGGCTGGTGGCCGAAAGTGCCGATGGCACCCTGGGTGACTATGCCATTCCGATCGCCCGCCGTGCCTGGAAGATCGAGCATATCCCGATCGGCCCGCGCCCTGGTGCTGCGCCGAGCGAGGAGTTCGCCCGCCGCCGCGCTGCCGAACTGGCCCAGATCAATGCCGCCCGCGGCACCGAGCGGGCGAGCGAGGGTTGGCGGCAGAAGATGATCTGGCCGGCGATCGGGCGCCTGTCCGGCCGGTTCGGCTCGCAGCGGATCTATAACGGCACGCCCGCTAGCTATCACTCAGGCACCGACATCGCGACCGGTGCCAGCGGCACCCCCTTCGTCGCTCCGGCCGACGGCGTGGTGATGCTGGCCGCGGACAGTCCGTTCACGCTGGAGGGCCGGCTGCTGATGATCGACCATGGCATGGGGTTGAACAGCGCCTTCCTGCATTGCTCGGCCCATGCAGTGGCGGTGGGTGATGTGGTCCGGCAGGGGCAGTTCATCGGCCGGATCGGTGCCACCGGCCGGGCGACAGGGCCGCACCTTCACTGGAGCCTGAAATGGCGTGAATCCCGCCTCGATGCCGAGTTGTTCGTCCCGCCCATGCCGGCCCCGGCCAAGCCCTGACCGCGGTGCGGCGTTGTAGAATTACCCTGATTCCGCCGGTGTTGTAATTATATTACGCACCTTGTGTCGGGCTGTGGCAGCCTTGCAACAATACTGAAACGAATGCCGCTGGCTGGCCGAAAAGCTTTGCCCGCCCCGCGCCTTTTCGCCATGAGCCGTTCATCTATCCGCAATCTTGGCGGGGGCTGTGCCCTGCCCTGAGACCGGATGATCAGGAATCCTCGTGGGGAAATCCACGGGATCTACAGAGGGACTGACCTGTGAAAACCACCAAGAAATCGCTCTCGGGCGCGACCTGCCTGCAGTCGCTGGCTCTGGCCGGCTCTGCCGTCGCCATGCTCTCGTCGACCGCCGTCTACGCACAGGACGCGGAAGATGATGCCGCCGCCGATCAGACGATCGTTGTTACCGGCTCGCTGATCCGTAACCCCAACCTCGAACAGGCCAACCCGGTCAACGTCACCACTTCGGACGCGATCGAACTCAAGCAGTCGAACACTGCGGAAGAAGTCCTGCGTGAAGTGCCCGGCATCGTCCCGAACATCGGTACGGCCGTGAACAACGGTAACGGCGGTTCTTCGTATGTCGACCTCCGTGGTCTCGGCTCGAACCGCAACATCGTGCTGCTCGACGGCAACCGTATCGTCCCGGCTGACCTTCAGGGCCGCGTCGACCTCAACAACATCCCGCTCGCCCTCGTCAGCCGCGTTGACGCGCTGACCGGTGCGGCCGTGACCACCTATGGTGCGGACGCCATCACCGGCGTCGTCAACTTCGTCACCAAGAAGGACTTCGCCGGCATCGACCTGTCGCTCGGTGAGCAGATCACCCAGCAGGGCGACGGCAACTACATGCGTGCCGACCTGACCATCGGTGCCAACTTCGACGACGGCCGCGGCAACGCGGTGCTGAGCGTTGGCTACCAGGAATCGGACCCGGTCTACCAGGGCGGCCGTGACTTCTCGGTCTTCGGGATCGACTCGTACTCGGGCACGCTCGGCGGTTCGGGCACCACGGTTCCCTCGCGCATCACCGGCACCCGTCCGCTGATCGCTGGCACGACCACGCCGAACACCGACGGCACCGTTGCCAACGGCGGTACCCGCCAGGTTGACCCGGCGACCGGCCTTGCTCGCTCGACCTTCTCGCTGTTCAACTTCAACCCGTACAACATCTTCCAGACGCCGTTTAAGCGCTACAACATCTTCGCCCAGGCGAATTATGAAGTCAGCGACGCGGTGGAAGTCTACACCCGCGGGCTGTTCTCGAAGAACACCATCGACACCATCATCGCGCCTTCGGGTTCGTTCGGCGGTTCGGTGACGATGAACCTCAACAACCCCTACATGCCGGCGACCCTGCGCAGCCAGTTCTGCGCATTCAACACGGCAACGGGCGGCGCCTACGTGCCGCTGTACAGCCCGGCCGTCTGCGCCGCCGCTGCTACCGCGACTGGCCCGACCGATCCGAACTACCGCACCGTCACCTTCAACCTGTTGCGTCGCGCAGTTGAAGTCGGTCCGCGTATCAGCAACTACACCTCGACCGTGTTCGACTATCGCGTTGGTGCGCGTGGCTCGATCACCTCGTCGATCGACTGGGATCTCTCGGCTTCGTACGGCGAATCGGACAAGATCCAGGCGATCAAGAACTACACCCTGCAGTCGCGCTGGCGGCAGGCCCTGCTGGCCAACAACACCACGACCTGCATCACCAACACCGGTGGCTGCGTCCCGGTGAACCCGTTCGGTCCGGCTGGCTCGATCTCGGCTGCGGCGGCTGACTTCCTCTCGGATGACAGCACCACCCAGGTGAAGACCTCGCTGGCCCAGGTCCGTGCGGTTGTTTCGGGTGACCTCGGCTTCTCGTCGCCGGGTGCCAGCGAACCGATCGGCTTCGCGCTTGGTGCCGAATACCGCAACTACAAGGCCCAGCAGGCTTCGGACGTTCTGGCCAAGACCCCGGGTGAACTGGGCGGCGCCGGCGGTGCGGCCCCGGACATCTTCGGCCAGTACAAGGTCTACGAAGGCTACGGCGAACTCGTTGCTCCGCTGCTCGAAGACAAGCCCTTCTTCAAGAGCCTGACTCTTGAAGCTGGCGCTCGCTTCTCGAGCCAGAAGATCAACAACGGCGGCAGCAACAACGACTGGACCTACAAGATCGGTCTGAGCTGGGAACCGGTTGATGACCTGAAGATCCGCGGCAACTACGCCCGCGCCGTGCGCGCGCCGAACATTAACGAACTGTTCTCGCCGGTCAGCACCGGTCTGACCAGCCTCGCCGCAGACCCCTGCGCCGGCGCTGCTCCGACCCTGCCCGCCAATGCCAACCTGCGTGCGGTCTGTATTGCTCAGGGCGCTCCGGTCGGCACGATCGGCTCGATCCTGCAGCCGACCGCGGCCCAGGCCAACTCGACCGGTGGCGGCAACATCAACCTCGCTCCGGAAAAGGCCACCACCTGGACCGTTGGCGCGGTGTTCCAGCCGCAGTTCCTGTCGGGCTTCTCGCTCTCGGTTGACTACTACAACATCAAGGTCACCGAGCAGATCGGCGCCCCGACTTCGGGCGACGTGATCGCGGCCTGCTTCGGCAGCCCGGCCGGCTCGGCGATTACTGCCGCTTCGGCCACTGACCCGCTCTGCACCGCCATTCGCCGTAACCCGGTGACCGGTGGTCTGGACGGTGACCCGGCCACCACGCTGGGCCTGCCGCAGACCCTGAGCAACAGCGGCCGTCTGAAGACCAGCGGGATCGACGTGATCGCGAACTACTCGAACGACCTTGGCTTCGCCAAGTGGAGCTCGGGCTTCGTGCTGAACTATGCGATCTCGCAGACCTTCAACGCCAATGTGAACAGCCCGCTGAACTTCGACCGCGAATGCGTCGGCTACTACAGCGCGAACTGCGGCTTCACCGGCTCGATGCAGCCGAAGTGGCAGTGGTCGTGGCGCAACACCTTCACCTTCGGCAAGTTCGATGCCTCGATCCTGTGGCGTCACATCTCGGGCATGCAGCAGGAACCGGATGACATCATCCAGTCTGGTCCGGCGTTCTCGGGCCCGCTGCCGGTTGGCTTCGGCTACCGCGAAGGTGAAACCGTCGACTTCGGCAAGATCGGTGCCTACGACTGGTTCGACCTGACCCTGCGCTTCAACGTCAACGACAACCTGACGTTCACCGCAGCCGTCCAGAACCTGTTCGACAAGGATCCGCCGGTCGTCGGTAGCTCGATCGGTTCGACCTCGTACAACAGCGGTAACACCTACCCGTCGACCTACGACGCGCTGGGTCGCCGTTTCGCGGTCTCGGCCCGCATCAAGTTCTGATCTGTCAGGACCTGAAACAAGATCGGGGGCGGGCAGCAATGCCCGCCCCCTTTCTTTTGTCCATCGCGGCCTGGCTTGACTTGGTCCGCCCCACGCCGTTGAAGCTCGCCCCATGACCACCGATCGCCTGAGCCAGGCATGGCATGCCCTCGCCGCCGGCGACCACGCCCGGGCGGAAGCCCTGTTTGGTGCCTTGCTGCGCGAGCCGGCGGTCGATCCCCTTGCGCTGGTCGGCATGGCCAGCCTGCTGCGCCAGCAGGGGCGCTTGCGCGATGCCGTGCTCCATTGCGATGCCGCCCTGCGCGCCGACCCACGCTGCGCCGAAGCCTGGCTTGAACGCGCCTTTGTGCTTAACGTCGGCGGCTCGATGGCAGCCGCCAGCGAATCCTATCGTCAGGTGCTGGCGCTCGAGCCGGCCAATGCCGCCGCCCACGCCGGACTAGCCGCGCTCGCCGCGCGCGACGGACAGGCAGACCGCGCCCGCACCCATGCCGCGGCCGCACTGGCCAGCGAACCCGGCAACGCCATTGCGGCCGCTGCGCTCGCCACGGTCGAGATCGAAGCCGGCAATCCGGCTGCCGCGCGCGACCTCCTATATCCATTTGCGGCGCAACAAGCTGAGCCATCGCCGGAACGGATCCAGCTCCTCACCACCTATGGCGATGCGCTGGCCAGGAGCGGTGATCCCGAGGCTGCCTTTGCCGCCTATACGGCTGCCCAAGCCGAGTTCACTGCACTGCACGAGCCACCCGCGGGGAGCCGCGAAACCCATCGCAGCCTGATCGAGCGAATCAGCGCCGAACTGGAGGCTGCGCCAGTTGCGGCCTGGAACCAACCGGCCCCGCCCCCATCAACCGGGGCCGCCGCCCGCCATGTCTTCCTGCTCGGCTACCCGCGCTCGGGAACCACGCTGGTTGAAAACGTCCTTGCCTCGCTGCCGCAGGTTGTGGCGCTCGAAGAGCGGCCAACGCTGATCGAGGCCGACCGCGCCTTCCTGGCCGAAGCCGGCGGGATTGCCCGGCTGGCCGGGCTGGATCCGGCCGCCTTGGCCGGCCCGGCTCAGGCCTATTGGGATCATGTCCGCGCCGCCGGGATCGACCCGACCGGACAGACCTTTATCGACATGGACCCGCTCAAGGCCACGCGTCTGCCGCTGATTGCGCGGCTGTTCCCGGCGGCCCGAATCCTCATCATGCGCCGCGATCCGCGCGACGTGGTGCTGAGCTGTTTCCGCAACAGCTTCGCGCTGACCAGCGCCGCGCTGGAATTCACCACGCTTGAGCGTACCGCCTGGCATTACGATGCGATGATGCGGCTGATCGAACTTGCCCGCCGGCGCCTGCCGCTGGCCTATCACGAAGTCGATTACCACGCGCTGGTGCGCGATTTCGATGGCACCACCCGCGCGCTTTGCGGGTTCCTCGATCTGCCGTGGGACGAATCGCTGCGCCGGTTTGATTCCACCGCCCGGAATCGCGGCGTTGCCACGGCAAGCGCCAGCCAGGTCCGCCGCGGGCTCTATGATGGACGCGGCCAGTGGGAACCGTTCGCGCGCCATTTTGAGCCGGTCTTGCCGATCCTCCAGCCGTGGATCGACAAGTTCGGCTACGCCTGAACCGCCAACGGATTGGGTCCAGACAGCGCCAGGCCGACATTGGCGGCAACCGCTTCAGCCCAGGTCACCACCATTGCGATCTCCTCGCCATAGGCCGCGCGGGCGGCCTGGTAGTCGGCACTGCGCGCCTCGGGCGAATAGGCTGCGCCTGACTTGGAATTGCGGGCAAAGGCCGGACCTGCCGCCACCGCCGCGGCATCGAGCGCAAGACCGTAATGCGCCGCCACCGCCGCAATGGCCGCCTCTGGCCGGGCTGTCAGCAGATCCGCATCCAAACTGGCAATGCGGTCACCGTGCTTGCCCGACAGGGCCGTGAAGTGCTGGTGCTGCGCCAGCCAACCGACGGCTGCGACCTGCAGGTCGGTCAGGCGGAAATAGTCCTCCGGCGCGAAGCCCAGGTCGATGAAGCGATCCTGGACATAGCCTTCCAGCAATTCGCGAACCCAGGCCCGGCAGTGGAGCCCCTTGCGTGCGACCGAGACCAGGAAGGTCTCAAGCGGGGCATAGAGGAACAACGCCCGGCCCTGATCCTGCAGCGCCAGCAGCAGTTCGGCCAGGGGATTGATGATGTTCGAAGGCTTCACGATTACGGCTTCACCCGGCGCAAAGGGGCGGCCCAGCAAGCGCAGTGCCAGGTCGGCCGTGCGGGCCACGGCCGCCGGCGGCGCACCACGGCGGCGGAAGCCGACTACATCGTTGAGGATTGCCGGTTCGCTCAGCCCCATCGCCACGCCAGGCACCGACAGCGCCCGGGCCAGCAGGGTCGAGCCGCAGAAGGCCGAGTGGAACAGGAAATGCAGCCGGCCGCGCGGCAGTGCCAGCAGACCCGGTGCCGGCAGGTCGGGCGCAGTTGGCCGGTCGCCCAGCAGCGTGTCGATCAGGAAGGCCTGGCGCTCATGCTCAGGCCGCGCCAGGTGGATGAAGCGCACGGCATCATCGCTTTCGACATAACGATGCGCCAGCCATTCGGCATCGGCCAGGTCAAAGGCAGGTGCGGCAGTCATGCCACGGGTCTAGGGCCCGCGCGCCGCCATCGCAACTGCCGCTTGCCGGTCTGCCGCGCCGCTTATAAGCCTTGGCCCGATGGCTTCTACTCCAGCCCAGCTTGCCAATGCCGAAGGGATGGCCGCTCTGCGCGCCGGCGATGCCGCCGCCGCCGTCGCTGCTTTCCTGCGCGCCACGGCGGCTGACCCGGAAGCCGGTCCGCTGTGGCGCAACCTTGCGCACGCCCACCGCATGGCCGGTGACGCAGGCGGTGAGCGGACCGCGTTGAACCGCGCGCTCGCGCTCGACCGGCTTGATTTCGCTGCCCAGCTCCGCCTCGCGCAATTGCATCAGCGCCTCGGCGAGGAGACCCAGGCCCTGATCGCCTGGAATGCGGTCGAGCAGCTCGCTGCGCAATTGCCGGCGCTGTCGCCCGAAGTCGCGGCTGAACTGGCTGCCGGCCAGAGCTATTGTGACGGGCTGCGTGCCAAGCTGGCCGAAGCGGCTGAGGCTGCGCTGACGCTTGATCAGGGCCGGGATGAGACCGAGGAACGCCGCGTCCGCGCCTTTGTCGACCAGGCCCTCGGCCGCCGCCGGGTCTATCACAACCAATGCGCCGGGGTGTTCTATCCCTTCCTGCCGGAAGACGAATATTTCGATCGCCGCCACTTCCCCTGGCTGGACGAGCTGGAGGCGGCAACCCCCGCGATTCAGGCCGAACTGCGCGGCCTGCTCGATGCGCCGGGTGATCTGATCCGGCCCTATGTCCGCTTCGAAGAGGGTACGCCTGACAACGAATGGAGCCCGCTTGATGGCTCGCTCGACTGGTCGGCCTGCTTCCTGTGGGAATACGGCGAGCCGCACCGCGCCGTGATCGAGCGCTGCCCGCAGACGGCCGCCGTGCTGGAGCGGCTGCCACTGGCGCGGATCCCCGGCCGCGCCCCGAATGCCTTCTTTTCGGTCCTGCGCCCGCAGAGCAAGATCCCGCCGCATACCGGGGTGACCAATACGCGGGCGATCATTCACCTGGCGCTGGAGGTGCCGCCCGGCTGCGGCTTCCGAGTTGGCAACGAAACCCGCGAATGGGTCGAGGGCAAGGCTTTCGCCTTTGACGATTCGATCGAGCACGAGGCCTGGAACAACAGCGACCAGCGCCGCGCCGTGCTGATCGTCGATAGCTGGAACCCGCACCTCAGCGCGCGCGAACAGGCTGCCATCCTGCAATACTTCGCGGCGGCCGATGGCGCGCTGGTTGGCGGCGGGCCGCGCTAAGCGTCGGCAATTATTCGACCAACGCCTTGCCTGACCAGTCCGACGCGGATTGAGCTGGCGGGCTGCGCTGCATAGGCTGCCGCGATCAAGCCGCCAGGCGGCGATCCACACAGGAACTGTCCCGGATGTCCATTCTTGCCGCCCTGCTGCTCACGGCAGCACCAGCCAATGCCGCCGCCATGCCTGAGCCGAACCCGGCCGAAATGTCGGCCTCGGAGATTCGCGCCCACAACAAGCAGCTCGATCGCAAGGACCCATATTACATCAAGTGCGTGCGCGAGGCCGACACCGGTTCGCTGGTCGGGCGCAAGCCGGTGTGCCGGACCAACGAACGCTGGGCGGTGCTTGAAAAGGCGACGCGCGCCGGGGCTGATCAGCTGGCGAGCGACATGACCACCAATTCGCACTCAAGCGGCAACTGACGAACCAGGAGCCGCCCAAGACCAGGGAGCAAACGATGTCGGCAATCTTTGCGTTAGTCCTCTTGTCCAGCGCGGCGACCGCCCCGGTCGGCGGTGCGGCCGCCACCGCGCAGGTCGAACCCGATCCCAAGGCGATGACCCCCAGCCAGATCAGGCAGCACAACAGCAAGCTTGATCGCAAGCATCCCTACTTCATCCGCTGCGTCAAATCGGCTAATACGGGTACGCTGGTGGCGCGGAACGTCAGTTGCCGCACCAACCGGCAGTGGGCCATTGCCGATCGCGTTGGGAACGATGAAGCCCGCGATATCGGTGACAAGATGGCCAGCAAGTTCTGGGACTTCGAACGGGGCGGACCCTGACGATCGCGCCCGGATAGAGTGGGAGTTAAATGTCGATGCTCAGTCCCTTGCTTGCCTTGCTGCTTACCGCCACGCCGGGTCCGTCGGTGGTCGTGCCGGCGACGCTTGAAGCGCCAGCAGTGGCAGTCGATCCCAAGAAGATGAGCCAGTCCCAGATTCGCGCCCACAATGCCAAGCTGCAGCGCACCGATCCGAACTACATTCGCTGTGTTCGAACGGCGGCGCTGGGCTCGCTGGTTTCGCGCAACTTCAGTTGCCGCACCGTGGCGCAGTGGGATGCCGCCGACCGGGCGGGTAACGAGGAAATGCGCCGGGTTCAGGATGCAATGAGCAGCAAGGCCGTCAACAGCAATTAGCCCGGTCGGGCCAAGGGTCGCTGTGTCACGCTGAGGAGTAGGACGATGTCTTTTCTTGCTACAATCCTGGTTCTGACCAGTGCCCCGGCAGCGACGCCGCCAGTGGTGACCGGGCCGATCCTGATGAAAACGTCAGAGATCCGCGCCTACAACGCCACTTTGACGCCCGATCATCCCAACTACATTCGCTGCGTGCGCGACGCGGAGATCGGATCGCTCGTCAAGCGGAGCCGGGCCAAGGTGTGCCGGACCAATCAGGAATGGGCGCGGCTGGATGCCAACGGCAATGAAAACGCCCGCAACACGGCGGACCGGATCCGCGGATCGATCCCGCCGGTCGATCAAATGAGCCGCAATGAACCCTGAATAGCGTCAGTTGGCCTGGCGGATCACCCGCACGCCCGGCTGGCCATCGATGCTGGCCATATAGCTGCCCAATGATGCCTTGCGGATGCGGATCTTCTGGCCGGCCTTGGGGAAGGTATTGCGCCCGTCGGTCTGCTTCCAGCGCGCGCCGTCTTCCAGCGTGAAAATCGGGAAACCGTCGCTGGCCATGCGGATGCCGGAAATCTTGCTCTCGATCTCCTTCACCTCGTCTTCGTCGTTATCGCCATCGCCGCCGCCGAACAGCTTGATGCTGGGGAGCGACAGCCCGAACAGCCCGCGCTTGGCCTCGCGCACGGTCGCCCGGTCGGTCACCACCAGTTCCTTGGCGGCGCGGGCAGTTTCCATCGCGCCAACTGCCTTGTCATAGCAGGCCAGCCGCGCGGCCGGATCGGTCAGCGCCTTGCAATCGACCACCGCCTGGAAGACCGCCGGGGGCGGGCCATCAAGCGGCTTGTCCTTGGCCTGCGCGGGCAAGGCAATGGCCACCAGGCACAGGCCCGCAAAGATCGGGCCAGTCGGGATCTGGGTCGAACGGAACATCGGCGCGGTCTCCTCGCTCGCGGATGGCCGGACCATGCCCCTGCCCCTGCCGCAGGTCAATTGCGCCGATGCGCTTGATTAGTGGGACCATGCGGGCCATGCCCGCGCCATGCCGCGCCGCCGCCTGCTGATTGTCCTGTTGATGCTGGGCCTGGCTCCGGCGGTCTGGCTGCGCGGGCCCATGGTGGTGAAGAGCGAGGCTCAGACGGTAAAGGCGGCCGCGCTGCCGCTGCCAGCCAGGAGCGCCGGGCTCGGCCCGTTCCGGCTGACCGGCGCCTGGCACCTCACCAGCCCGAACAGTGATTTCGGCGGCTATTCCGCCCTGGTCCGGCCAGAGCCCGGGCACCTGACAGCCTTTAGCGACAGCGGGGTGCGGCTGGATCTGCCGATGCCTGGGCAGCCGGGGACCGTGCGGATTGCGCGCCTGCTGCCGCGCTTTGCCGGCGTCAAATCGTCGCGCGATGTCGAAGCGGCCGCGCTTGATAGCGATGGGGTCTCGGTTTGGCTGACGCTTGAGCGGCGCAACGTATTTCTGCGCACGGCACCGGGCCAGGTCCGGCCGGCGGTGGTCCCCGCGCCAGAACTCGACGGCTGGTCAGAGAACAGCGGTCCTGAAGCAATGACGCGGCTCAGCGATGGGCGTTTCCTGGTGCTGGCCGAAGGGGGCGGACCTGCGCATGAAGGACGGCTTCTGCCCCGGGCACCCGACGGCACCGATCGCTCCCTGCATTTCCGCTATGTCGCCCCATCTGGCTACCGCCCGACCGACGTGGCGCAGTTGCCCGATGGCCGGGTGCTGATCCTGCTGCGCGAACTGCGCTGGCCGATGCCGCCGCGCTTTGGCACGAAACTGGTCCTGGCCGATCCGGCCACAATCCGCCGCGGGCAAGACTGGAGCGGAACTGTCCTGGCCAGCCTCGACGGGACCGGGCTTGAAGAGAATTACGAAGGCCTGGCGATCGAGGCTGGCGCAGGTGACACGCTCAATGCCTGGCTGATCAGCGACGATAACAGCGCCGCGACCCAGCGCACCTTGCTGCTGCGCCTGCAGTTCCGACTGGGCGACTTGCCGCCGCGCGTGGCCCGGACAAAGCAAAAGGCGCCCGGCTGAACGGACGCCTTGGCTTCTTTCGGTGCGGGCCGGCTGGCCCGCCGCGAATCAGGCGGCCTGCGCCTTGACCAGTTCGCGCTTCACCTTCAGCGCATTGGACGAAAGCTTGCTGTCGACGGTCTTCAGCAGCCAGTTGTCCAGCCCGCCGACGTGCTCAACCGAGCGCAGCCCGTGGGTCGAAACGCGGAACTTGAAGCTGCGGTCCAGCTTTTCCGACATCAGCGTGACGTTCTGCAGGTTGGGCAGGAACACGCGCTTGGTCTTGTTGTTGGCGTGGCTCACGTTGTTGCCAACCTGGCGACCCTTGCCGGTCAGTTCGCAGATGCGGGACATGTCAAAACTCGCTTAGAAAAATGGATACCCGTGTGGGGGAAGGCGCGCCCTTACCGATTCACCCTTGTGTGGTCAAGTTATTGCGGCCAATTCGGCGGAAATGAGCCGTTGGCCACTCCCTGAACCGATGCAATTGGCGCTCGACGCGGCGCGGCGCGGCGAATCGGCCGGCGAAGTGCCGATCGGGGCGGTTGTGGTCAAGGACGGCGCCGTGATTGCCGCGGCCTATAACCAGCCCCGCAGCCTGTCAGACCCGACCGCCCATGCCGAAGTGCTGGCGATTCGCGCGGCGGCCAAGGTCTTGGGCAACGAGCGGCTCGATGGCTGCGAACTGTGGGTCACGCTGGAGCCCTGCCCGATGTGCGCCGGCGCCATCAGCCATGCCCGCATTGCCAAGCTCTATTATGCTGCCAGCGACCCCAAGGGCGGGGCGGTTGAGCATGGCGCGCGGGTGTTCGAACAGGAGCAGTGCCTGCACCGTCCGGAAGTCTATTCGGGGATGGGCGAGGCCGAGGCGGCCGGACTGCTGCGCGGCTTTTTCCAGTCGAAACGCTAAAGCCCGCGCCAGATCTTCAAACTGGCCGAATCGGGCGGACCGAAGGTGCCGCGCGGGCAGGCCTGGGGCAGGTAATCGCGCCCATAGCAAAGCCGCAGCTCGCGCAGCCAGCCGGTGCGGCTGGCAACCACGCCGACCGCCCCGCGCGGCCAATCGGGATTGCGCGCAACGAAGGCCGTGCGCAGATCGCCCACGGTCAGATCGTCCTGCCGGGACAGGTAATCGACATCGGGCCAACGGATCGACTGCCACAGGATCGCGGCTACCTTGAAATAGGCCTCGGGCCGCTTTGCCATGCACGAGCCATGCTTGGCCCAGGCGTGTTCGAGCAGGCGCGGGCTGGGGGTCATGCAAAGGTGCGGTGCCAGGTCTGCCGGGGTCGGGCGCGGGGTTACCGAACACCATTGCGGCCAGCGCCCGGCGGCGCCTTCCGGCCACAGCCCGTGCAGGACAAAGCCGAATCGCCCGGCCTTGCCGCTGCACTGCAACGGATCGGTATCGCCGCGCATCTTGCAGTGATCGGGCGACCAGCTGGCGGCCAGCGTATAACGCGCAATCGGCATCCGCACCGTCTGTCCCGGTTCGGGCGCGGGCGGCATCGAGATGCGGGCCGGCATGCGGCACTGATAGGCCTGGGCCAGCGCCGGAAACGGCAGCAGCAGCGCCAGAGCGGCCAGCGCG
>DKII01000086.1:14765-20017 GCA_002454125.1 Novosphingobium sp. UBA6722 | reverse complement strand
AGCGCCAGAGCGGCCAGCGCGGCGCGGATCATAGCGGCGTGAAATCGAGCCCGATGTCGGCTGCCGGAGCGCTCTGCGTCAGGCGGCCGACCGAGACATAGGTCACGCCGGTCGCGGCAATTGCGCCAATCGTGTCGAGCCGCACCCCGCCGGAAGCCTCGCTCGGCACGCGCCCCGCGATCAGCGCGACGGCTTCGCGCAGGGTCGGCACGTCCATATTGTCGAGCAGTAGGTGGCTGGCCCCGGCGGCCAGTGCCGGTTCGATCTGGTCCAGATGGTCGACCTCGCAGATCACGTCCTTGACGCCCGCATCCTTCGCCCGCCGCACCGCTTCTGCCACGCCGCCGGCGACCAGGACGTGGTTGTCCTTGATCATCGCGGCGTCCCATAGGCCCATCCGGTGGTTCTTCGCGCCGCCCATCCGGGTGGCGTATTTCTCGAGGTGGCGCAGGCCCGGGATGGTCTTGCGGGTATCGAGCAGGGTCGCATGGCCTTGCATGGCATCGACATAGGTCCGGGTCATCGTGGCGATGCCGGAGAGATGCTGGACCGTGTTGAGCGCCGACCGCTCCGCCGTCAGCATGGCGCGGGCATTGCCGGTGAGCCGCATCAGGTCGGTCCCGGCGGGCACCTGAGCGCCTTCATCAACCAGCACCTCGATTTCCATGTCCGGATCGAGCGCGCGGAAGAAGGCCTCCGCTATCGGCAGGCCGGCGACCGTGATCGCATCGCGGCTGTCCATCACGCCGGAAAAGCGCGCCTCGGGCGGTATCACGCTCTCGCTGGTAACGTCATGGCCGCCGCCGGGCAGGCCCAGGCCCAGGTCCTCGTCCAGCGTGGCGCGGACGAAGGCGTCGAGGTCGAACCCCGCGATTTGCCAGCCCCCCATGGTCAGCGCCTCAGTGCACGAACCGCGCAACGACGTCGCGATAGGAACGGCTGACCTTCACGTCGGCGCCGCTTTCCAGGACCAGGAAGCATTCACCATTGGTGTGCGGCTTGACCTGGCGAACGTTGTTGAGGTTGACGATCCACGAGCGGTGGACGCGCTGGAAGACGCGCGGATCAAGCCGGCGCTCCAGGTCCTTCATCGTTTCGCGCAGGATCAGGCTGGTATCGGCGGTGTAGATCACCATGTAATCGCCCGCCGCCTCGATCCGTTCGATCGAATCGACATCGACGCGGAAGATCTTGCCCTTGTCCTTGATATTGATGAGCTTTTCATAGCGCGCGGCGGCCGGCTCGCCCTCATCGGGCATGGCATCCATTGCATCGGGCGCCACTTCGGCCAGAACGGACTTGAGCTTTTCCGCCTCTTCGGCCGAGCGCTTTTCCGCCAGGCGCACGCGGACGCGCTCCAGCGTGTCGGCCAGCTTGTCTTCGTCGACCGGCTTCATCAGGTAATTGACGGCATTGGCCTCAAACGCGCGGACGGCGTGTTCCTGGTAGGCGGTAACGAAGACGATCAACGGCGGCTCGATCTCCATCACGCCCTTGACCACGCTGAACCCGTCAAAGCCGGGCATCTGGATGTCGAGGAAAACCAGATCGGGCTTCTCGGTCTTGATCTTGCGGATCGCTTCGCGGCCGTTGGAGCAGGTGTCGATGATCTCGACATCGGGAAACGCCTGCAGGCGCAGCATCAGGCCTTGGATGGCCAGTTTTTCGTCATCGACCAGGATCGTACGGATGGTCATGGGGCGGTCCTTGAAAGGGGGTCAGCCAGCCAGCGCAGGAGCGCGCGGGGCGGCAGGAACAGCGACGGGCTCACGCCGCTCGAAAGGCAGTTCGATCAGGACGGCAAAGCCACCTTCGGGGGGCTCCATGGTTTCGAAACGATGCATCTCGCCATAGGCCTGGGCCAATCGGTCACGGATATTGGCCAAACCCACGCCGGTCGATACCTGTTCCCCGCCGTCGAACGTCACGCCTGCAAATCTGTTGTCGCTGCCGGCATTTTGCAATCCCGGCCCGGTGTCCGAGACGACGATGCGAAGGTTGGGTCCGACGAGTTGCGCCGTAATGGTGATCTCGGCCCCGGCCTCTTGCGGGCTGACGGCATATTTGATCGCATTTTCGACCAGCGGCTGGAGCAGCAGCGAGGGGAGCAGGGCCGCCTCGGTCGCCGGGTCGATCCGGAAGCTGGTGCGCAGCCGCTCCTCGAACCGCATCCGCTCGATCTCGAGGTAGAGCTTCAGCGTCTCGACTTCCTGGGCGACGGTTACGCGGCCGGTCGGTTCGTTGACCAGGGTGTAGCGCAGGAACGATGACAGCCGGCTGAGCATGGCATTGGCCGGCTCGGTCTGCTTCAGCAGCACCAGGGTCGAGATCGAGTTCAGCGTGTTGAACAGGAAATGGGGATTGAGCTGGTAGCGCAGCATGGCCAGCTGGGCCTGGGTCGCCTGGTTTTCGAGCCGGATCAGCTGATCGTTCTGCTCTTCGATCTGCAGGAAGAAGTTGATCGCGTAGTAAAGCGCCGACCAGGCGCCGAGCAGGGTCAGGCCGATATAGAACAGGCCGATAAAGCGCTGCGCCACCCCGGCGGCCCCGTCAGCATAGTACAGCGCATTCACCCAGGCATCGATGAAGGCATAGAAACCGACCGCGATCGGCAGGACCAGCGCAGTGACCCCCCAGGTGATCAGCGGCCGCCGGTTGATTAGCTGGCGATAGATTACCGAGAGAATCAACGTGATCGAAAAGCCGGTGATGGTTGAAATCAGCACCAGCACCAGGAAGCTCAGCGGCAGGCCATTGGCGATGCCCGACATGGCCCGCAGCAGCATGGCTCCGCCCCAGCCGGCGGCCTGAAGGCGCCAGAAGGCCCGGTTCTTGTTGGCGAAAAAAGGGGTCGGACGGAAGGGCAGCACGGCCATGACGCGCAGCTTAGCAGAAAAGCACGGCCCCTCGCGAATGTTTTGCGTGGTCGCCCGGTTTGGATTAGCTTTCCGTCCAAACGGGAGAGACCAAATGGCCGATATCGACAGCCCCATCCACGGTTCGCACGAGCGCGCCAAGTTCCGCGCGATGACCGAAGGCACCCAGGAAGACTGGTCGCTGATCTCCAGCGAATACATGGCCTTTGCGCGTGATCTGCCGGATCGCGTGCTCGCCCACCTCAAGCTGCTGGATGGCGATTTCGGCGGCTTCCCAGTTGACCGGCTGCAGCACTCGCTCCAGACCGCGACCCGCGCGCACCGCGACGGGCGTGACGAGCCCTATGTGGTCATGGCCCTGCTGCACGACATCGGCGATACGCTGGGCACCTATAACCACCCGGAAGTCGCCGCCTCGATCATCAAGCCGTTCGTATCGGAAGAAATCCACTGGATCTGCCAGAACCACGGCGCCTTCCAGGGCCATTATTACTTCCACTACGTCGGCATGGACCGCAACATTCGCGAGCGCTTCCGCGGCAATCCCTATTTCGACGCCTGCGCCGAATTCTGCGAGAAGTATGACCAGGCGGCCTTCGATCCGGACTACCAGAGCGAGCCGCTGGAATTCTTCGAGCCGATGCTGCGCCGGGTCATGGCCCGGCCAATCAACTCGATGTACGCCAAGCTGGCCGAAGCCGAATAGGGCTTAGCCCTTCGGCTCTGGCCCAGAGCCGGCCTTCACCGCGTCGATCGCGTCCTGCAGCACCTTCTGGCCGACCGCACCGGCCATCAACTGCTCACCGATCACCCAGCTGGGGGTGCCATCGATGCGCAGCTGGCGCGCGAAATTGAGGTTCTGCTCGATCTCAGCCGTCACGCGCGGCTCGGCAATGACCTTGCGGGCGCGGTTCAGGTCGAGCCCGGCGCGGGTGGCAGCGGCCTCGATCGTGTCGGCGGCGGGGCGGCCCGCGGCGAACATCGCCTTGTGGAAGGCTTCGAACTTGCCCTGCTCGGCCGCGGCCAGCGACCAGCGGGCGGCATCGGCGCTGGCAGGTGAGAGGATCGGCAGCTCGCGGATTACCACCTTGAGATCGGGATTGGCGGCAATCAGCGCCTCGACCTCCGGCACCGAGGCACGGCAATAGCCGCAGGCATAGTCGGTAAACTCGACCAGGGTGACCGAGCCGTTGGGATTGCCCAGCACGGCGCCGGGGAAGGGGGCCGTCAGCGCATCGCCGGCGCTTGCCACCTGCTTGCCATTCTCACGCGCTTGGAGCCGCTCCATCGCCTCGGGCAGGATCTCGGGGTGCTCGAGGATGTAGTTGTGCACGATCTCCTCGATCGCCGCCTGGTCCGCCGGCTGCTGGCGCGAGCCGAGCAGCCAGCCGCCCAATCCGCCGATCAGCGCGACGATGATCAGGGCGAAGATTACCCAGGGGGAGCGGGGGTTTGGTTCGGTTCCGGCCATGCGGACCGGCCTACCGGCGTTTGTTGGCCTGTTCAATCGCGGCGCGTGCCTGCATCGCGATATCCTGGGCGCGGAGCCAGTCGGGTGAACCCTTGGGCAGCTGGGCTTCGGCGGCTTGGGCGCTGCGCAGTGCCTGCGGCATCTGCCAGTTCATCACCTGCTGTTCGGCAGAGGCCAGGTGCGCGCGGGCCAGATCGCCATTGGCGGCATAGACCACGCCCAGCTGATACCAGGCGAAGGGGTTTTCGCGATCGCGCGCGACGGCGTTCTTGAGGACCTGCTGGGCCTCGGCGAAGTTCTGAGGGTTCTCGGTCGCGATCAGGGCGTGGCCAAAGATGGTCGCAATCAGCGGCTGGTTGCCCGACAGGTCGGTCGCGCGGCGCAGCGCATCGAGCGCTTCGGCCGGCTTGCCGGTTTCGAGC
This sequence comes from Novosphingobium sp. UBA6722, assembly GCA_002454125.1. Lineage (GTDB taxonomy): Bacteria > Pseudomonadota > Alphaproteobacteria > Sphingomonadales > Sphingomonadaceae > Novosphingobium. The sequence continues at coordinate 15,248 of DKII01000086.1, read as the reverse complement.
AGGATCTGGCCCTTGAGCTCGAGGAAATAGGGATCGTTCGGCGCCTTGGCGAGCAAGGCATCGGCCTCGGCCAGCGCCTTTTCGGGGAAGGCCTGACGGTGCCAGGCATAGGCCCGGGCATAGCGGGCCGGCACGTCGGTCATCGTTTCGGGATAGGTCCGCATGACCTGTGCTGGCTCGCCCAGATAGCCGAACAGCTTGGCCTTGGCGCGCTGAAAGCGGGCCTCAAGCTTGGGGTCGAGCGGCGCGTTATAGGCCGGATCGCGCTCGTAGGTGTCCTGCAGGGTGGCGATACGGTCGCCGGTCATCGGGTGGGTGCGGTAGAACTCGTTGTCCGGCGTCCGGGTATAGCCATAGCGGAACTCCATGTTCTGGAGCTTCTTGAAGAACTCCACCGAACCGCGCCCGGTGATCCCGGCCTTGGAGAGATACTGTGCGCCCGCTGCGTCGGCTGCCGATTCCTGGCTGCGGCTGAAGGACAGG
>DKII01000086.1:5871-14677 GCA_002454125.1 Novosphingobium sp. UBA6722 | reverse complement strand
CCATGGCGGCATCGCCAGCGCCCGCGGCGGCTGCCGCCACGCCCAGCAGCAGCGAGAGGATGCTGATATTGCCGGCCGCCTTGCTGCCGCCGTCGCTGATCACGTGGCCGCCGGTGATGTGGCCCAATTCGTGCGCAATCACCCCCTGGACCTCGTTGGCCGTGGTCGCGGCGTTGAGCAGTCCGGAATGGAGATAGACCACCTGCCCGCCCGCGACGAAGGCGTTGAGCGAGGGATCGTTGATCACCACCACATCGACATTGTTCGGATTGAGCCCGGCCGCGGCAATCAGCGGTGCGGCCATGTCGTGCAGCAGGGCCTCGGTCTCGGCATCGCGCAGGATCGATTGCGCCGCCGCCGGTTGGATCGTCAGCGACCATGCGGCGATCAGGGCAAGCAGGCGGGCAACAATGCGCATGGGCCGTCTTTACTCCGCCGGCGCCTGAATGGGCGCTGAAGGCTGGCGCAGGCTGGCGAGGAAGTCCAGCACCGGCGTGCTGACACTGGTATCGCGCGAGAATGGCTGGGCCAGCTTGAGCACCGGCCCTGCATGATCGACCCCGGGCAGCACGACCAGATCGGCGCGCGCCCCCAGGTCGGTCAGCGCCTTGGCCAGGACCCGGCTGTTGCGGGGCTTGACCGTGGTGTCGGCATCGCCGGTCAGCAGCAGCATCGGCGGGGCATCGCCGCGCGCAAAGGTGATCGGCTGGGTCACCTTCGGATCCGGCACGTGGCCAAAGGCGTTGCGGGCCGAATCCGATGTGAAGGGGTGGAAGTCATACGGCCCGGACAGGCCAACCACGCCCTTGACGAAGCCATCGGCCAGGCCCTGACGCCCCAGCCACTGCCGCTCAAGCCCCAGCATGACCGCAGTGTGCGCGCCGGCCGAATGGCCCATGAGCACGACCTGCGCCGGATCGCCGCCGTATTTCGCAATGTTCTGGGCGGTCCAGGCGACTGCCGCGGCGCCATCTTCCAGCATGTGCGGATAGACGCCTTCGGGCACGAGCCGGTAGCCGGGCAGGACCACGACATAGCCGGCGCGCGCAAAGGTCCGGCCGATGAAGTGGTAGTCCTCCGGCCGGCCCGAGTGCCACCCGCCGCCATGGATGAAGACCAGCACAGGATGGGGGCCGGGTGTGTTGGGGGCGATTACATCAAGCCGCTGGGCTGGCAGCGGGCCATAGCGCTGACCACTGGCGGCAACCTGTGTTCCAGCGGTCCCGCCGATCGTGCGGTCGGCCAGATCAAGCAGCCCGACCGCACCCGTCGCATGGGCATAGCGCCAGACCCCGAAGCCCGCAGCCGCCAGCAAGAGCAGGACAGTCACAGTCCAGCCGATCCAGCCCATGCGCTTGTTTCTCCCGACGATCGCCATGGCGGTGATCTAGCGACCAAAAGCGAAGGGCGCCATGCCTTCCGGCACGGCGCCCCACTCGCTGTCAGGTTGTGGCTGGTTAGCCGAGCAGCTTGCGCGCGGCGCGTTCCAGCAGCGGCACGTCGTCGCCGACTTCGCCGAGCAGGACCACTTCACCGGTCGGCAGACGGCGGGCCACCAGCAGGGTGAACTCGCTGCCTTCAGCCGAAACGGTGTCGAGCGGTTGGCTTTCGAGCTGGCGCAGCTTGCGGGCCAGGGCTTCGCGCGGGGTATCACGGACGACTTCGTCCACTCCGCTTTCGGCACGCTTGGCGCGGCGTTCCTCGCCCACGATGCCCTTGAGGCCGCCGGGCGCGCTGGCCAGGTACTGGCCAAGCGAGCCGCGGGCGATGCCGACGCGGTGCGCATGGCTCAGCGCCGTGGCATATTCGGTCAGGCGGGTCTTGTCGTAGTCCGCGCCGAAGACCAGCTTGACGACGGGGGTCATCGGGGCACGGTCCTGCACGGTCAGGCCGTAATCGGCGACCAGCTCGTTGAATTCTTCCGGCGCTTCGACAGCGGCCAGCGAGAAGTCGTAGGCGCGGCCGATTGCGGCATAGAGCGCCTGACGGGTGCGGTCTTCCGACCCGCGGGCCGCTTCGGCCAGTTCGCGGGCCGAAGCCAGCCAGTCAGCCAGGCCCATGTCGTCAGAGACTTCGACCGACAGCTCAAGCGGCTCGGCGTGATAGACCGCGGGCAGATCACTGTCTTCGCCCTCGCCATCAAGCGCGCCGAACTGCGGAGCCGGGAAGGCGAGGTCATCGCTAGCCTCGTCCGCCGCAAAGGCACCGAGATCGAGCACGTTTTCATCGCCATCCAGCTCGCCAAAGCTGGGCATGTCTTCAACCGGGCTGTCGGCCCAGTTGGTCAGCTCGTCATGGCGGACTTCGTGCGGCGCCTCTTCCAGCGCTTGGTCGATTTCCAGCAGCAGCGCATCGGTGGTGCGCTGATCGGCCAGCTCCTTCCAGTTGATCACGCCATAGATGAAATCGATGGTGTCATCGTCGCTCGAGAACGGCAGCAGGATCCCGCGATAGAGGATCGTCGATTCGCGCTGGTTGACGAATTCCGCCTCGAACCCGATCGGCGCCTGGTTGGCCAGGATCTGCATGTAGTGATCGGTGATGCGGCTGAGCAGCGAGCGGCTCGGCACGTCGTCCAGGCTGTGGATCTCGTCATCGGTGCCGCATTCCTTGGCGAGAGCATCGCCGAGGTAACGGATCGCCGGGTTCTCGATCCCGCCGGTGAAGTCCAGCAGCACGCTGTAGGGGCCGAAATCGGGAAGATTATCGGGCTCCAGGTCCTCGATCGAGGGAAAAGCGCGGTCGCCCAGCAGGCTGGCCCAATGGTTATAGGCGCGCACCTGCATGCGGCGCTCGTCCTGCCCGACGGGGTTCGGCGGCGGTTCGTTCACCACTTCCTCCTCGTGATTGTCGAGGTCGGGCCACTCATCATTAGTGTCGGTGTGGTCCGAAAAATTGCCCCGATACGTATCCATGTGGCTTCCCCACTGTGTGCCTGTCAGTGGGTTTCTGGCGCAACATGGTAAATTAACCGTTAAGTTGCGCCAATTGCCTTGGCGTCAAAGCCGGATTGACGTCAGCACCGCGCCAAACGGTTAACCGTGCTCAGAAAAGGTAGCGCATCCGGGCCTGCTGCTCGACCGTGGCCCCGGCTACGTCGAATGCAGCCTTGTCAAATTTGGGCGGCCCCATCCTTACCGGCGCATCGCGGGAGAACCCGTAGCCTTCCTTGGGCATCATCAGTGCCATGTCCATCTTGCGGTTGGCATTCTCGTCATGGATCATCGAGATGGCATAGCGCCCGGCCGGGACCGCGCCGAAGTTGATCCGCACCGTGGTGCCGGCGGGAACGACCGCGTTCTTGGCTGCGGGATCCTTGCGGCAATCGGGAAAGCCCTTGGGCTGGGCGGTCAGGCAGGCGAGAACCTGGCCCTTGGCATTGCGCAGGCCGGTGACCACCACGCTCACCTCGGTCAGTTGCTGGGGGGTTACGGCCGGCGCGCCGGCGCCCACCAGCGGCAGCGCCAGGGTCAGAGCGAGGAGAGGCCGCGATCCGTGCCGCAAAGCCGGTCCCAGACGCGAAAATAGAGGCCGTAGTTGCATTGATAGTTCTCGTGATGCCGCTGATGGTGGCTCGCTGTTATCAGCCAGCCCCCTAAGCGCGAATGAACAAGGCGGGCGGAAAACAGTTCCCAGCCCATGTGGTTGGTAATCCCCATCAGCGTCATGATCGCCAGGACCAGGCCCAGCATCGCCGCGTGAATGGGAATGAAGAAAACCAGCGCCGGGATGACCAGCGCGCCGGTCACGGCCTCCCAGGGGTGAAAGCTCATTGCCGTCCAAGCAGTCGGCGGCCGGCTGGCGTGGTGGACGGCGTGGGCCCGGCGGAACAGCCAGGGGCGGTGCATCCAGCGGTGGGTCCAGTAGAACCAGGTATCGTGCGCAAACAGGTAGAGCAGCACAGACAGCGGCAAGTACCACAGCGGATAGGCGCTGAAATCGGTGTAGATCCGGGTCCAGCCCGCTTGCTGCCAGCCCCAGGCGACCACCCCGGCGGGAATGCCGTAGATCGCCGCCGAAGCCAGCGACCAGCCGATCTCGCGCCGAATCTGCGGCTCCAGCCCCTGGTAGAGGCCGGGCCGCACGATCCTGGTGGCCCAGGCAAAGGCGCCGCTGGTAACGAGATAGCGCAACGCGACGATCAGCGTCATCGCCACTGCCGACCATGCGGCCGCTTGCCATCCCGAACCAGACAGATCCTGCATTGCCGCGCCTTATGCCGCGCCGCGATTCGCGGCGCCAGCCCTGTTAGCGGGCGTTGTGGGTCTTGCCGCGGAACTGGCCGCCCTGGCCACCACGACCACCATCGCGCCGATCACCACCGGGGCGGCGGTCACCGTGCGGAGCACCGCGGCGCTCACCCTGCGGTCCATCGCGGCGTTCGCCCTGACGGACCGGACGGCGATCGCCGGTCGGGGCCGGACGACGGTCACCGGCCGGAGCCGGCCGGCGTTCGGCGGTGTTGGCGCCAGCCTTGGGCATGACGCCGAACTGGCGGGCTTCACGCTCTTCAGCGGCGAGCGGGTTGAAGACCGGACCACGCTGTTCGCGCGGGGCCCATTCCTTGCGGACGTGCTCGTTGCGGTGGTGCTGATCGCGGCTCTGCCCGTCGCGGCTCTGGCCGCCCGGGCTGCGGTTGTTGTTGCGGCCGCCATTGCGCTGACCGCCTCGGCCACCCGGGCCGCCACGTCCACGCGCATCGCGCTCGTCGCGGCGGGCGTCCTGCTCGGCTTCGGCCGGCTTGCGGCTGGGCAGCGGCAGACGGGCAGCTTCCTTCTGGAAGTCTTCCGGCAGCGGCAGCGGCATCAGCTTGACGTCGGTCAGGCGTTCGATGTCCTTCAGGTAGGCCTTTTCGTCCGGGGCGCAGAAGCTCTGCGCCACGCCATCGGCGCCGGCACGCGCGGTGCGGCCGATCCGGTGGACATACTGTTCGGGCACGTTGGGCAGTTCAAAGTTGAACACGTGGCTCACGCCCGTCACGTCGATCCCGCGGGCAGCGATGTCGGTCGCCACCAGCACCGGCGTGGTGCCCTTGCGGAAGGCCAGCAGCGCAGCGGTGCGCTGGGCCTGGCTCTTGTTGCCGTGGATCGCCGCGGCATTGACGCCGGCGGTGGTCAGGTGGCGTACGACGCGGTCAGCCCCGTGCTTGGTGCGGGTGAAGACCAGCGCGCGTTCGATCGAACCATCGGCCAGACCGGCGCGCAGCCGCAGCGACAGCAGGGCCTGCTTCTCGCTCTGGTTGACGAAGGTGATGAACTGATCGACCCGCTCGGCCGTGGTGGCCTGCGGCGTCACTTCAACGCGCACCGGGTTAGAGATGAACTGCTTGCCCAGCTCGGCAATCGCCTTGGGCATGGTCGCGCTGAAGAACAGGCTCTGGCGCTCCTTAGGGAGCATGTTGGCCACGCGCTTAAGCGGCACGATGAACCCCAGGTCCATCATCTGGTCGGCTTCGTCGAGCACGAAGATCTCGACATTGCGCAGCGTCAGGGCGCGCTGGTCGATCAGGTCGAGCAGGCGGCCCGGCGTGGCGACCAAGATGTCGCAGCCCGGAACCAGCGCACGGGCCTGCTTGCCGACGGGGATCCCGCCGAACACGCACTGGACCGAAAGGTTCAGGTACTTGGCATAGCCGCGCATGTTCTCGGCGATCTGGGCGGCCAGCTCGCGCGTGGGGCTCAGCACCAGCATGCGGCACGAGGCATTGCTGCGTGCCTTGGGATTGGCGGCCAGGCGGTGCAGCGAAGGCAGCGAGAAAGCGGCGGTCTTGCCGGTGCCGGTCTGGGCAATGCCCAACAGGTCACGGCCTTCGAGCAGCGCCGGGATCGCCTGGCGCTGGATCGGGGTGGGATCGGAATAGCCCTTGGTCTCAAGCGCACGGACAAGCGGCTCGGCCAGGCCAAGATCGGTAAAATAGGTCATAAAATCTCTTCAATATGAAGCGGCGCAGACGGAAAGATCCCGCCATGCGAAGCAAGGTGTCGTTCGATGCGACCCTGCGTGAAAGAGGAAGCTTCAGCGAATGCGGCGATCGTACGTTCGGGCAAGTCTTCCGTGGAAACGGTGACCTCACGCTGCCGGAACTGCGGTGGAAACAGGGCCCACGCGCCGATTGCAAGGCGTCATCTAGTGTGCATTGCAACAAAAAGCAAGAAAATTGCGCTGGCACCCAGGACAGGGCTTTGGCAGGGTGCGGCCATGCTGACCCGTCACCTGCTCGCGCCCGCCGCGCTGATCGCCGCCCTGGTCCTTCCTGCCCCGCTGCTGGCCGCGCCGCCGAGCAAGGCCGAACAGGCGATGATCGCGACGGTCGATGCCGAACAGGCGCGCCACCTCGCGCTGCTGGAAAAGCTGGTCAACCAGAACAGCGGCACCCGCAACCTCAAGGGCGTGCGCGCCGTGCACGACATGCTGGTGCCGGAATTTGAAGCGCTCGGCTTTACCGTGCGCTGGGTCGATCAGTCCGTCGTTGGCCGTGCCGGTCACTTCATTGCCGAGCATAAGGGGAAGAAGGGCACCAAGCGGCTGCTGCTGATTGGCCACCTCGATACGGTGTTCGAGCTCGACCACCCGTTCCAGAAGTTCGAGCGGATCGGTGCGGACAAGGTCAAGGGCCCGGGCGCCGCTGATGACAAGGGCGGGGTGATCGCCATGCTGGCCGCGCTGCGGGCCATGCACAAGGCCGGGACGCTGAAGGACGCGAACATCGAGATCGTCCTGACCGGGGACGAGGAAGAGGCCGGCCTGCCGCTGTCCATCGCCCGGGCCGACCTGATCGCTGCGGGCAAGCGCGCCGATGCCGCGCTCGATTTCGAAGGGCTGAGCCAGGAAGACGGGAAAGACATGGGCTCGATCGCGCGCCGCTCGGCCGGGAACTGGCGTGTGACCGTCACGGCCCGCAGCGGCCATTCCAGCGGAGTCTTTTCCGAGCGCGCCGGCGAAGGCGCGATCTATCCGCTTGCCGCAATCCTCGCCGCCTTCCGCAAGGAGCTGCCCGAACCAAACCTGACCTTCAACGTCGGGATGATCGCGGGCGGCGCCAGCGCCGCGATTGCCGATAGCGGCGCCAATGCCGAAGCAACCGGCAAGACCAACATCATCCCCGGCGTGGCCGTGGCGATGGGCGATGTCCGGGCGCTCACCCGCGAATCGATCCAGCGGACCGAAGCCAAGATGCGCGAGATTGTCGCGCGGCCGTTCAATGGCGGCACGGCAACCCTGGTGTTCGAAGACAAGTACCCGCCGATGGCCCCGACCGAGGGCAACCGCGCGCTGCTGGCCAAGCTCAATGGCGTCAACGCCACGCTCGGCCTGCCCGAGATGGCCGCGCTCGATCCGCTTAAGCGCGGGGCTGGCGATGTCAGTTTCGTGGCTGCGGATGTCGATAGCCTGGTCGGGCTCGGCCCGGCGAGCGAGGGGGATCACACCGCTGCCGAGACGGTCGACGTGCCCAGCCTGTGGCGCCAGGCCAAGCGCGCGGCGCTGCTGATGACCCGGCTGTCGCGCGAACCGGCGGTGAAGCGCTGAGCTTGCGCCTAACCCCGCGCGGGCCGGATTCGCCCTGCGATGGCACGTGCCGGATCGATTCTGCGACCGGCTGGTGCCTCGGCTGCAAGCGCACGCTGAACGAGATTGCCGACTGGCCGATGCTGCGGCCACAAGAGAAGCATGCGATCCTGCGCAAATTGAAGGAGCGCGGCTAACTCCAGGCGGCCAGACCCGGATCGACGAAGCCCTGCTGGCGGCGCAGCGCGGCGCGGGCCAGCCGCTCCACCTCGGCCTTGCGGCGCGCGGCGTTGAGCGGAACGGTGGGGGCGGGGCGCAGGATCTCGGCATCATAGCCATCGGCTACGATCAGCCCGCAGCGATCGGGCCGAAACGCTTCGGTTTCCATGCAGGCGCGGTCGAGGTGCGCGGCGAGGCCCCAATAGAACCGGTCACAATGATCGAGGTAATCGGGCCACTTGGCATCGCCCAGCAGATCGGCCTTGCTGACCTTGATCTCGACGATGACCAGATGCCCTTTGGCATCGATCCCCATCAGGTCGGCACGGCGGTTGGAGCGCAGCGGCATTTCCGCCAGGCACCAGATGTCATTGCGGGCGAACAGCCGGCAAATGCCGCGCGCTACAGCCTGAGCGGCTTTCAGTTCGGCATCGGCACTTGCGGGAATCGCGGCTCCAGTCATCACCGGAGCATAGGAACAGACCGGGAACTGTGCAAGCGCTCAGGCAAAGCGGCGCGGCGGCGGGGTCTCTTCGGGCGGTGGGACCAGGGCCAGCAGGCCCGCGCGGGCGGCCAGGAATTCCTGCCACAGCGCCAGCGCGGCGGTGGCCGGGCTTACACCGCGGGCCTGAACCGCCAGCAGCGCGGCCAGGCCGGGCTCCATGATCGCGGCCAGATCGGCAATGCCCTGTTCGGCCAGGTTGCGACGCCAACCGCCGACATCGCGCATGATCGCCGGGAAGTTGCGCAGCTCGGGCTTCATCGGCTCGGCCGCCATGCCGGCCAGCATGGCTACCACGCCGGCAGCATCATGCAGCGCGGCCCACTTCATGCTCATTGCGCTGGCCGAAGCCTGGCCGAATTCGGCCCGGCCCGATCCCGGCAGCATGCCCGGCGGCGCTCCAGCCGGCGGGTTGAAGGAAGGCGGTTGTGCGTTCATGGGTTGCAGCCATAGCCAAACGGCCTTGCCAAATCGCTAATTCGCCGGGTGAAGGTGTTTCGGTCCGAAAATGCGCTGGCGCAAGCCCGCCCGTGCTGCTAACCGCTCGCCCTGTTCGCGCACCCGTAGCTCAGCTGGATA
>DKII01000086.1:0-5804 GCA_002454125.1 Novosphingobium sp. UBA6722 | reverse complement strand
AGCTGGATAGAGCGCTGCCCTCCGAAGGCAGAGGTCACAGGTTCGAATCCTGTCGGGTGCGCCAAACTTTCCATATAAATTCAGGTAATTAAAGCGTTCGCAAAGGGGTCTCCTTTACGAATTTCCCTGATTTTTGGCATTCACAAATCGTTGACAAAAACAGTTGGCGACGAATCCCTCTGACATTATTGATTTTTGTCGAAGGAGGGCGGCGACATGGCGGCTGATTCCGAAGGCTACATCGACTTGAGAGGAGACGGACGGGTTGTCCTCTACAAGCGGGAGCATCTGAAGAACCCCAAGTGGCAAGCCAGGATCAGTGTTCCGAACGCAACCGGCTACAAGGTAGTCTCGACTAAGACCGCTGACTTCGAAGAGGCCAAGCGTTTCGCTCTGAACCTCTACGAAGAGCTGTACATGCAGGTGAAGGCCGGCGGACAGCTTAGAACGAGGACGTTCAAGCAGGTTTGTGAAGAGTGGAAAGCTTACGTCAAAGAGCATGGCCGCACTCGGCGCGATGGCTCTTGGGACACCACGATCGAACGGATTGATAGCTACGCTCAAGAGTTCTTTGGCCCAAAACGCATCGATACCATCGGAGAGCCGGAGTTCACCGAGTACTGGTCGTGGCGGCGTCAGAACTACAACAAAAAGCAGCCCACCAACTCGACTCTGAAGCGAGAGCGCACCAGCATCATGCCAGTGTTCAAGTTCGCTCTGTCGAAGGGCTACATCTTAAAGCTGCCCGAGACGAACACCCCCAGGGTAAAGACGGGACGACGCCCCACCTTTACGGAGCGAGAATGGAGATCGATCGAGATTGCTTCGGAGAAATGGCTGGCGGAAGCCAAAGGCACCGCAGTTTACCGGGACCGCTACTATGCCCAGAAGTGTTTTCTTACCCTTGCCTACACCGGTCTGCGAATTGGAGAGCTTCGCAGGATTCGATGGTGCGATCTCAGCCCAATTCCACATAAAAGAGAAGACGGTAGCATCGGTAAATATCTTGAAGTCTATGTTTCCCAAGGAAAAACCGGCAGCCGCACTGCGATAGTGTATCCCGATGCTGAGGTAGCCCTGCGTAAGCTGTACATCTTCCGCTATGATGAATTGCAAAAACTCGAACCCGGCGACGCAGCCCGACACCCTGATCAAAAGGAGATCATTTTTTGCCATCCGGACGGGAGGGTGATTTCTGAGTTTAAGCACTCGTTCAAGTCGCTGCTGGAGTTCGCCAAGGTTCCGATTGAACGAGATGGCAAGCCCCGGACCATTTACTCTCTCCGCCACTACTACGCGACCTGGCGGCTGTCGAAGTCGACCAATCAATTCCTGCTTGCGAAGCAAATGGGAACGTCGGTCGATATGCTTGAGAAGCACTACGGGCAGGTCAAGACAGGCGATGTTGCTGCGCAGATCACACTTCGAGAGCCGTCACGAATTGAGGTGAGATCCAAGGTCAAGATTCCGTTTTGAACAGCAGGTTCGTCAAATAGAACAAACCGCCTCCCAAGGTTGCGCCCTGCTTCAGGTCCGTGTGACGACTCCTATCAAGGGGTCGGCGCTCTTCTTCAATTGTGGTGCGAGCCGATGCGGAGTGTCCATCGTCGCTCGCGCGTAAGGGCTGCAAACAAGCACGCAGAATCCAGCATCACTGCGCGAAGCTGATGCTCCGCGTCAAAATCAACATTCAACGACGGCCAAAACCTCAGCAAATACCGACATTGACATTTTTATGATAAAATCCTACTTTCAGCGATCTTGGAGGGCGCTATGATCTACCGACTCGAGGTCGAAAATTTCTTCTCGATCCGCGACCCGCAGGTTCTCAACCTAGCGATCCCGCCAAACGTGCCGAGCGAAAACGATCGCTTTGCGCCTATCTTCCCTGGCTCGGATTACCGTGCACCCAAGGTCGTTGCGGTTTACGGAGCAAATGCATCAGGAAAAACAACGGTTCTCAAAGCGCTGAACTTCCTTTTCACATTCGCGAAGGACAGCGTTCAACGCACCTTGCCGGGCTTCTTCGGGCTTGAGCGCTTCAATGATGCAACATCAATGTCGCGTCCCATACGCCTCGCAGTTGAGCTTGGCTGGATTATGGATTTCGACGACGAGAGAATGAAACAAATCGAAGCTGGTGAAACGCCGCAATTTGGACTTCTGCGTTATGAACTAGAGATAGAGGTCAAGGATGGAGCCGCCTCGCGCGTTCTGTCTGAGGCGCTCCGCCAACGTCCTGACGGGAAGGGCAAATGGCAGCGTATCTTCGAGAGAAACTCAGCCGGAGATGTAAAAGGGAGCGAAAGCTTCCCGATTGCCGGGTATCGCCACCTGCTGAACACGCTTCAACCTAATGTGTCTGTGATTTCGTCGTTCGCAATGTTTCAGCATCCAACAGCAATGCGTTATGTCGAGCGACTTTCATATGTTATTGGCAACATTGGCTGGGATGGGCCTCCAAATGACCAGGCCGTTGTGAACTTCCTCGCTTCGAGTTCAGAGCTCGTGGATTCGCTTAATAGTGACCTCCGTCGTATCGATATTGGGGTTGAGAAGATGCGCATCGAACATGGACCTGGCGGTCCATTTCCGATGTTTAAGCACGAAGGACTTGAGTTCGAGATGCCGTGGCAGCTTGAGAGCGGCGGAACACGAGCATTTATCCGACTTTTCCCGATCATATCGTTCGCGCTCTCGAACGGCGGAATTGCGCTTGTCGACGAATTCGACCTAATGATCCATCCGCTCGTGCTTCCTGAGATTATTGGCTGGTTTCACGACCGAGAAACCCGGAACAAATACAACGCTCAGCTTTGGATCACCTGTCATTCCGCCTCATTGCTAGATGACCTCGCCAAAGAAGAGGTGGTTTTCGCAGAAAAGGACGGTCATGGGCGAACATCGATTTACAGCCTAATGGACATCAAGGCCGTACGCCGCGGCGACAATCTTTACAGCAAGTATCTATCTGGCGCTTATGGCGCCGTCCCACACATTGGATGAGGCGTCGGCGCGCCTTTCGTCCGCAACGGGCTCCAATCTTTGTGGGCTGTGAAGGCGAGAGCGAGCGCGGCTATGTTGCCTTTCTCGGTCGCCTTGTCGAGACCGCTGGACTTGCAGTTCATCTCGATCCAGTTCTACTCCAACCAGGTGGGGGCGATCCACTGGCTATCGTTGAACGCGCGGCGCAACGGTTGTCTGAGCGGAAGCGCAGGCGCCAAATCGATTACGAGGCACAGTTTGTCTTACTAGATCGTGACAAATGGGGCATTGCTCCAAACCGAGACGGACAAATTGCGCAAATAGCGACGCGCGCAGGACTTAAGCTAGTTTGGCAGGCGCCGTGCCACGAGGCGATGCTACTTCGGCACCTTGAGAATTGTGGAGCGTTGCTCCCACAAACTACGAAACTCGCAGAAGCAGCACTCATTCAACGATGGCCTGAGTACAAGAAGCCTATGGATGCTGCAGGACTTGCGCGACGTCTCGACATTCTTGCTGTTTCACGTGCTGCATCGGTTGAGCCAGATCTTGAGCAACTTCTCCAAGAGGTCGGTCTTATCTGAGTAAGGGGCACAAGGACTACCGGACCGATAGGTGTGTCAATGATCTAAGAGGAGCTGGTAGTTCTCCAGACCCTGCTAGAGCCGTTCATAGAGCTTCATCGCCCATCCCTCTGCGAATGGCTGTGCAACAAGACTCGTCTTAGCGAGAAATAGCCAGCTTAAGGCGCAGAATGACGTCAGTCCAATTCCCCAAGTCCAAATTGGGTCACCTTGGCTGGTTGAGTGTGCGATCCAAACGAAAATGGCCGTAAGCACAGCAGAAACTGAAAGAAGATACAGGGCTTTGATGACCCAGAATCGCTTGCAGAGCCGCACTAGACAGTATGCAGCTGCCAGACCGACGCCGCCGGCAACGAACGAGTGCGCGCCTATGCCTTTGAGATAATGGTAGGTGGCAAAGACCGTGACCAGCAGCGGAGTGATGAGTGTCAGGCCAAACGCTAGCAACAACATTTCGATGTTGCCTGCCTGCTGGTCCTCAGCCGTTTCCACCTTCCCAACACGGCGTCCATTAGCATCGTATATATAGCGGGGATTGTACTTCATTTGGCATCCTCCTCCCTTCGGTGGGGGCGCAATCACGCATCGACTACTCTGCGCATCGCGTCCGTATTCTGCTCGATGTAGCGTTGGGTCATGGCCAGCGAACGATGGCGTGCGAGGGCTTGCACGTCCCTAAGGCTGCCCCCGAACTTGCCAATGTTCCGGGCGGCGTTGGTGATAAAGGTGCGCCGACCCGAGTGACTTGAGCAGCCATCAAATCCCAAACGACGATACCAGTCCGCAAACAGGTTCACGATCACTTGGGCCGTCGTTGAAGCCGACCGCTCGGTGTTGACGATGTGAGACGGGCTATCGGGTGTAGCTGTCACCGAGCGCCATTTGGCCAACGCCGCTCGCAATTCCTTCGCCATCGGGATCGAACCGCCAGTCTTTCCCTTCGACGCCGAGTTGGTGAGATTTATGGTGCTTGTGATGTTGCCTTCGGAATCCGTCACCATCGCCCAGGTAAGAGATGCAATCTCTTTGGCCCTTAACCCTGCCTTGAACGACAACAACAGAACGACCCGGTTTCTCTCAGGCGACCTCGTGGAGGCGATGAAAGTCATGAGGGTGTCTTGCTGCGCCTTCGTCAAAACCTTCGCCTGTCTCGTCAGCATCTGGGCCAAAATCTCATTATGAAAGTTCAAGTATCTGTATTTTCATAATTAAATTCGTTGACTCATTGGCTCAAGGCCAGAAATTCCCGACGGTTTACAACGGCTTGCCCGCACTCATTAGGGTTCCAGGATTCTATAATGGGTCGGCTATGATCCGACTCTAGACGATTTTCGTCTATTCCAAAATCGTCTATATCTCAAGTGGCTGGATCAGCTTTTGGACCAGCCACCATGCCTGCCTCAATGTTCACTGATGCCTATCGGGCGCTGGTGAAATGCCTCGTCGAAGCGCGCCGAGAGGCTGGAATCTCGCAGACTGAGCTGGGTCGGCGAATGGGCAAAGGTCAGAAGTTCATCTCAGTAGTCGAGACCGGAGTGCGGCGGCTCGACATTGTCGAATTTATAGAATGGACGCGTGCACTTGACCTCGATCCAGTGGCGGCGCTGACCACAGTCCTGGCTAGGATCGAACGCACATGAATTCGATAGACGCCATTTCACGTGTGAAATGGGTATTGAGATAGACTGGGCCGAGGAGGGGCAATGGCTAATCGTGTAACGTTGGATCAGCAGCTGGCTAACGAACTTGCCGAGCTGCTCCTTGGGACAAAGCGATCAGCCGTAGAACTAGCTAGGCGAGCAGCCACTCTGAAGGCGGACTTCTTTGATGAAGAATCGAAGCGCTATGAAGCTGTCTTCAAGGACTTCTGGCGTGATCAAGGCATGGACCGTCGTTTCGGCACGTTGGCCAATTTCACGAAATACGCGAATGCGGGGCAGGCGATTGCCAGAATCCCAACCTCCACGCCCGAAGCTGAATCCTCTTATCCAACTTCGCTCTTGGCGCTGTATGAGCTTTCAATGCTAACGCCAGAAGAGTTGGCTCTCTGTGTCGAGAACACCTACACAAGGTCGGAAGTCACAGATGACAGATGGTCGTGTCCGTCAATGTGGTGTAAATTCGGTTGTGGCCAGCGGGCAGCATTTTCAGGCGGCCTTTGGTGTAATCTGTAGCGGCTGAGCCTCCTCTATTGTTGGTGTGGCGAGCGCCGCCATGCCCTCGATCTGCATGTAG
>DKII01000153.1:9138-19653 GCA_002454125.1 Novosphingobium sp. UBA6722 | reverse complement strand
GCGCCGGTGAAGGCGCCCTTCTCATGCCCGAACAATTCGCTTTCGATCAGTTCGCCCGGGATTGCAGCCGTGTTGACCGCCACGAACGGCCCCTCGCGCCGCTGGCCCAGCTGATGGATCGCCTCGGCCACCAGTTCCTTGCCGGTGCCACTTTCGCCCAGCACCAGCACGGTCAGATCATTGCGCAGCACACGGGTGATCATGCGATAGACCGCCTGCATCGATGCACTGCGGCCAACCAGCGGGAGGCCAGCCGGGGTGCCCTCCCCTTCGGCTTCAGCCTTGACGGCGCTGCTGCCCACGGCCTGGCGGACGGTCCGGGCAAGCTCGTCGATGTCAAACGGCTTGGGGAAATATTCGAAGGCGCCGGTATCGGTCGCCCGAACTGCGGTATCCAGCGTGTTCTGGGCCGAAAGGATGATGATCGGCAGGTCCGGATCGGCGGCGCGAACCCGGTCGATCGTGGCGATGCCGTCACCATCGGTCAGCATCACGTCGGTCACCAGCGCGGAAAAGTGCCGTTCGCTCAGCAGCCGGTCGCGCTCGGCAATCGAATCGCAGCGCACAACCTCGAAGCCCTCGGCCTCAAGCGCAGCGGTAATCACGATGGCGATCGACGCATCGTCCTCGACCAGCAGCACACTCATGCCACCTGCTCCTGCGGCTTGCTGTCTGCCGGCACAGTCAGTTTCGGCGCGACCTGCAGGTGCACGCGAAAATGGGTCAGGCCCTTGGCCTGCTCACGGTCGTGGCTGATCCGGCCGTTCATGTCGCGAACCATCCGGCGAACCAGCGCCAGACCAAGGCCCTGCCCGCTCTTCTTGGTCGTCACGAAAGGCTCGAACAGGTGATCGGCCATGGCCGGATCGACGCCCGGGCCATTGTCACTGACCCGCAATTCGATCGGCAGCCGAACCGGCGCCCCCTCGCTGGTGCGGTGCAGCTGCAACCCGCTGGCAAAGCGCGTGCGGACGACAATCCGCGACTCGGCTTCGCCGGCACAGGCTTCAGCGGCGTTGGCGATCAGGTTGATCAGCACCTGGACCAGCGCATCGGCATTGGCGAGGACTGGCGGCAGCGAAGGATCGAACTCCTCAATGACTACAGGTGCCTTGCCGCCCGCCTCGATCACGGCGCGGGCGCGGCGGACCGCTTCATGCAGGTTGCAGGCACCAAGTTCCGGCGGTGTGCGGCGTGAGAGCGACTGCATCTGATCGATCAGCTTGGCGATCCGGTCGACCTCGTCGGCAATCAGCCCAGTCAGGGCCAGATCCCCGTCCTTGAGCTTGCGCCCCAGCAATTGCGCTGCGCCGCGAATGCCCGCCAGCGGGTTCTTGATTTCATGCGCCAGAATCTCGGGCGCGCGCAGAACCGTATCCTCGCTGCCCTCGCCGCGCAGGGCTTCGGCGCCGGCCGCATCCTGCAAGGTCAGAACCTGCCAGCCGGGCTGATCGATCACCGGTGCGGCGGTAACATCAAGCCGGCGCTGCCCCTGCCCCGGCACCAGCACGGGTGTTGCCCGCGCCGAAATCTGGCCCTCGGCCTCGGCCATACGGTCTGCCAGGCGCGGCTCGTCGAACAGGATCACTTCACCCAGCGCGCGCCCGATCAGGCGCCGGGCGCTCTGCCCCAGCAACTGTTCGGCTGCCGGATTGGCAGCAGAAACGCGCTGGCCAGGTGACAACAGGACCACGGCCAGCGGCAACGAGGCCAGCTGACGTGCCGGATCGGCCATGGTCAGGCCGCCAACCGTGAAATGAACGGCGCGTAGAACTCGCGCAGGTTGCGCATGACCGCGTCGGCGTCGTCGACAAAGTTGATCATGTTACGGAACTCGGCCGAGCCATGCAGGCCCTTGGTGTACCAGCCCAGGTGCTTGCGGGCCATCTTCACCCCGGTGTCCTTGCCGTAATGGCTTAGCATTGCTTCGTAATGCTCAAGAATCACGGCTAATTGCTCGTCGATCGAAGGATCGGGCACCTGCACCCCGTGCCGCAGCCAATGCATCACCTGGCCGAGCATCCACGGTTTGCCGTAAGCCCCGCGCCCGATCATGACGCCATTGGCGCCAGAGAGTTCAAGCGCACGGGCGGCGTCATCGATCGTGCAAATGTCACCGTTGACGATCACCGGGATCGATACGGCATCCTTGACCTGGCGAACGAAGGCCCAGTCAGCCTCGCCCTTGTACATCTGGTTGCGGGTGCGGCCGTGGACCGTGACCATCTTCGCCCCGAGATCCTCGGCGATCCGGGCCAGCTCGGGGGCATTCAGGCTGTCATGGCACCAGCCCATCCGCATCTTGACGGTAACGGGGACCGAGACGGCCTTGACCGTAGCTTCAATCAGCTTGGCCGCCAGCGGCACGTCCCGCATCAGGGCCGAGCCGGCATCGCCGTTGACGACCTTGCGAACCGGGCAGCCCATGTTGATGTCGATAATCGCCGCGCCGCGATCCTCGACCAGCTTGGCCGCCTCGCCCATCTGCACCGGATCGCAGCCGACCAGCTGCATCGAGACTGGCTCTTCGATCTGGTCCCACATCGCCTTTTGCACCGAAACCCGCGTTTCGCGGATCGCGGCCGGGCTGGCGATCATCTCGGTGACATTCAGACCCGAGCCATAGCGCCGCACCAGGCGCCGGAACGGCAAGTCGGTCACGCCAGTCATCGGCGCCAGGATGACTGGGCAATCGATGCGCTGCGGACCGACCTGAATCGGGTCTAGCGAGGGAGGAACCGGGAGGGACATGCTGATCTGCCTAAAATTTGGGCAGCACATAGGGAATTGCCGGAAACACGGCAAGTCTTTACCGGCGCGGGAGCCATGACCGCGTCCAGCACTCCCTTGCCCCGCATCGCCGCCGTTATCGTCGCGGCCGGGCAAGGCCTGCGCGCTGGGCAGCCGCTGCCCAAGCAGTTCGCCCGTTGGCGCGGCAAGCCGGTGGTGCGGCATTCGGCTGAGGCACTTGCCGAAGCCGGTGTTGCTCCCATTGTTGTTGCGATACCCGAGGGCGCCGAAGTCATTGCGGCCGAATGTCTTGCCGGACTTCCCGGGATTCAGCTGATCGTTGGCGGGGCAACCCGGCAGGAATCGGTACGGCGCGGGTTGGAGGCGCTCGCGGCTCAAGCCCCCGACATCGTCCTGATCCATGATGCGGCACGCCCGATCCTGCCTGGCGAAGTGATTGAGCGGCTGGTTGGTGCCTTGGCCGTTCAGCCGGGGGCCATCCCGGTCCTGCCAGTTGTAGACAGCCTGACCGAGGCCGAAGGGGAACTGATGGGCAATCCGGCCCGCCGCGAGGCGCTGCGCCGGGTCCAGACCCCGCAGGCCTTTCGGTATCAGGACATTCTGGCGGCGCATCGGGCGTGGCCGGGTGCGGCCGAAGCGGGCGACGACGCCCAGGTGGCGCGCGCCGCGGGTCTGGCCGTGGCGCTGGTCGAAGGAGACGAACGCTTGCACAAGCTGACTTTCGCCAGCGACTTTGCCGCCGAACTGCCGCCCATGCGGGTCGGCACCGGCTATGACGTCCACCGTCTGGCGGCGGGCGAGGAACTTTGGCTCTGCGGGATCAAGATCGATCATACGCATGGTCTCGCGGGTCACAGCGACGCAGACGTTGCGATCCATGCCCTGGTCGATGCCATCCTGGGCGCAATTGGCCAGGGCGATATCGGCAGCCACTTCCCGCCAAGCGACCCGCAGTGGAAGGGTGCCGCATCGGACCGCTTCCTGGCCCACGCCGCCAAGCTGGCAAGTGATGCCGGCTATCGCATTGGCAATATTGACCTGACGATCATTTGCGAGGCGCCCAAGATCGGCCCGCACCGCGAAGCAATGCGCGCACGACTGGCCGAAATCCTCGCTACCGGGATCGAGGCAATCAGCGTAAAGGCCACCACAACCGAGCGGCTTGGCTTTACCGGCCGCGCCGAAGGGATCGCCGCGCAGGCGGTCGCAAGCCTGCTGCGCGATTGATTGGAGAAGTTTGAGATGCGTGTCCTCAACCGGACTATCGCCATTGCGGCGGCCTTGGCCTTGCCTGCCCCGGCCCTGGCCCAGGCAGCGGAAGTTCCCTGCCTGACTGCGCAGGAATTCACGGCTGTCTCGACCTTTGCTCTGCCGGGCGTAATCCGCGGCGCTGCCCAGCGTTGCACGCCGGTCCTGCCGAGCGATGCGTTCCTGCGCAGCCAGTCCGAAAACCTGGCCAAGCGCTATTCGGCGGGCCGAGACCGGTCCTGGCCGCAAGCGAAGGCCGCCTTTTTCAAGATCGGCGGGGGCATGGACCCGCAGGCCGCCAGCCTGCTCAAGGCCATGCCGGACGAGAACCTGAAGCCTTTCGTCGAGGGCGCCGTTACCACCATGGTCGGCCAGCAATTGCCGACCGACCGCTGCTCGGCAGTCGACCGCCTGGTCATGCTGCTTTCCCCGCTGCCAGCGGAAAGCACGGCCGAAGTGATCGGCCTTGCTGCCGGTCTCGGGGCCCGATCCGGGCAAGCCCGCGTCGGCAAGTTCGCGATCTGCAAGGCCTGAGCGATGGACCACCTGCTTCCAGACGACATCGCCGAACTCGCCGCGCGCGTGATTGAAAGCAACATTGCCGCCGGCCGGACCGTGGCCCTGGCCGAAAGCTGCACCGGCGGACTGGTCGCAGCCGCCTTGACCGAGATCGCCGGCTCGTCCGCCGTACTTGATCGCGGCTTCGTGACCTATTCGAATGAAGCCAAGCAGGAACTGCTCGGCGTCAATCCGGACATCATCGATACCTTTGGTGCGGTCTCGATCGCTTGCGCCTGGGCCATGGCGCAAGGGGCGCTAAAGCGCAGCGGCGCGGATGTTGCCGTGGCGATCAGCGGGATTGCCGGACCGGGTGGTGGATCGCCGCAGAAACCGGTCGGAACCGTGGTCTTTGCCCGCGCGATTCGCGGCCAGGATGAGGAAGAGGCGCTGGCCGAAGAGCGCCTGCTCGATGGCTCAAGCCGTTCTACCGTGCGGCATCAAGCTGCGCTGGTCGCGCTGGAACTTTTGCTGCCGTAAAGCGCCTCGGCGCGGGTTTCGAACGCGCCGACCATTTTGCGGAAGGCCCGGTCGAAATACTGGCCGGCCAATCGCTCGAACATGGCGTTGCGGAATGTGAAGTTGACCATGAACTCAACCTCGCAGCCACCGTCTTCCGCGGGCCGGAACTGCCAGACGTTGTCGAGATCGCGCATTGGCCCGTCGATGTAGATCACTTCGATCCGTTCGGGCCGCTGCTTGAGCACCCGCGAGGTGAACTTTTCCCGCAAGGCGTTGAAGCCGACCAGCATGTCAGCGATCATTTCGGTCTCGCTGTCCGAGCGGACCCGCGTTGCGACAACCCAGGGCAGGAACTCGCCATAGCGAGCGACATCGGCGACCAGGTCGTACATTTGCTCGGCGCTATAGGGCAGCCGGCGAACTTCCTGGATCCCCGGCATCAGCCGCGTGCAGCGGCCTTGGCCAGCTGCGCTTCGCGCGCGGCGCGCATCGCCTTGAAATCATCACCAGCATGATAGCTCGACCGGGTCAGCGGGCTGGAGGCGACCTGCAGAAAGCCCTTGGCGCGGGCAATCGCGCCATAGGCATCGAAGGCTTGCGGCGTGACGAAATCGATCACCTTGGCGTGCTTCGGCGTGGGCTGAAGGTATTGCCCCATGGTCAGGAAATCGATCCCGGCACTGCGCATGTCATCCATCACCTGATGGACCTCAAGCCGCTCTTCGCCCAGGCCAAGCATGATACCGCTCTTGGTGAAGATGAGCGGATTGTGGCGCTTCACTTCCTCAAGCAGGCGGAGCGAGGCGTAATAGCGCGCGCCGGGGCGGATCGTCGGATACAGCCGTGGCACGGTTTCCAGGTTGTGGTTGTAGACGTCCGGTCCGGCAGCAACGATTGCCTCGACCGCCGCATGCATCTTGCCGCGGAAATCGGGGGTCAGAATCTCGATCGTGGTTTGCGGCGTGTTGCGGCGCAGGGCTTCGATCACCTTCACGAATTGCCCGGCCCCGCCGTCCGGCAGGTCGTCACGGTCAACCGAGGTGATGACGATGTGTTCCAGCCCCATCTTGGCAGCGGCGGTGGCGACGTGCTCCGGCTCAAGCGGGTCGACCGCGCGGGGCATCCCGGTCTTGACGTTGCAGAACGCGCAGGCCCGCGTGCAGACATCGCCCAGGATCATCACGGTTGCGTGCTTCTTGGTCCAGCACTCGCCAATGTTCGGGCAGGCGGCTTCTTCGCAAACCGTGTTGAGGTTGAGATCGCGCATCAGCTGGCGGGTTTCGCCATAGCCCTTGCTGGTCGGTGCTTTGACCCGGATCCAGTCCGGCTTGCGTTGACGTTCGGGCTTGGGAGGGTTCGCCAGGTCGTTCATGGTCTGCCCTCTAGTCGCCTTGCCAGCGCTTGCCAATGGCGCTAGCGCGCTGGGCTCATGGAAGTGTCCGCCTTTGCCCCGTTCGCCTCGCCGGTGATCCTGTTTTTCCTGTTGGGCCTGCTGGCTTCTGCGCTGCGGTCCGATCTTGCCATCCCAGAAGCCATTGCGAAGGGCATGTCGCTCTATCTGATGGCGGCCATCGGCCTGAAGGGCGGCGTTGCGGTAGCGAAATCGGGCGTGAATGCCGAAGTAGCCGCCGCGTTGCTGGCCGGCCTCGTCCTCAGCTTCACAATTCCATTCCTCGCCTATGCCGTGCTGCGCAGCTTTGCGAAGCTTGACCAGACCAACGCCGGGGCAGTTGCTGCGCACTATGGGTCGGTCAGTGTGGTTACCTTCGTGACTGCCAACGAACTGCTGGGCGCAAGCGGTCTGGTCGTGGCGGGGTTCATGGTTGCAGTGCTGGCCGTGATGGAGACGCCAGCAATCCTCTCGGGCCTGATGCTTGCACGGCGTGGGCAGGGAGCCGATGGCCAGTCTCGTGGCGAACTGTTGCGCGAAGTGTTCCTTAATGCGTCCGTCGTGCTGCTGCTGGGCAGCTTCGCGATCGGCCTGATTGCCGGTCCCAAGGGCTATGCCGAGGTCCAGCCGCTGTTCGACAGCGGCTTCAAGGGCGTGCTGTGTCTGTTCCTGCTCGACATGGGCCTGATTGCTGCACGCCGGCTGATCGATGCCCGCGCGCTCAACCTGCGCCTCGTAATTTTGGCCATCGCCTTCCCACTGTTCAATGGCACGCTCGGCGTGGTGGTCGGGAATTTGATAGGCCTTGATGTGGCTACTGCCGCTGGTCTCGGTGTGCTCTGCGCCAGCGCAAGCTACATCGCCGTGCCTGCCGCCATGCGCCTGGCTCTGCCGCAAGCCGATCCGGGGATCTACCTGACGATGTCCTTGTCGATCACCTTCCCCTTCAACATCCTGGTCGGGATCAGCCTGTTTGGTGAACTCTCGGTCCTCCTCAGCGGTTATTTAGGCTAGTCATGATCGAAACAGTCATCCGCAAGCGCATCGAGATACTGGTCGATACGGCATTGGTTCGCCGCGTGACCGATGCGATCGACAGGGCCCAGATCACGGGCTGGTCAGTCTTGCCGGTTACTTCAGGTAGCGGCCGTGACGGGCGCTGGCGCGAAGAACGCGTGATGGGTACCGACAAGTCGCTGGTGCTGACGATTGCCTCGGTGGAAAAGGCGGAAGTGCTGGTCGATACACTGGCCCCGATGCTCAACAGTCATGGCTTGCTGCTGACCATGTGGGATGTCGAGGTGATCCGTGGGGAGCGGTTCTGATGCCTGAATTTGCCACTCTGCTTGAGGGCTATCGCCGGTTCCGCCACGGTGCCTACCGCGAACAGAAGGAGCGGTACGACCGCCTGGCCGAAGAGGGTCAGTCTCCCAAGCTGCTGGTAATCGCCTGTTCGGACAGCCGGGTTGATCCGGCGCAGGTTTTCGATGTCGATCCGGGCGAAATCTTTGTCGTGCGCAATGTCGCCGCGCTGGTCCCGCCGTTTGAGACGGCACCGGGCCTGCACGGTGTATCGGCCGCGCTCGAATTCGCGGTCCAGAAGCTGCAGGTCAAGCAGATCGTGGTCATGGGCCACGGCATGTGCGGCGGGTGCAAGGCCGCGCTTTCGCGCGAGCTGCAAGGCGCGCCGCGCGGCGAAGGCGGCTTCGTGGCGGACTGGATCGGCCTGCTTGACGGTGCGCGCCACATGGTCGCGCTGCGCCACGGCACCGAAGGGCCGGAGGCTGAGCGGGCGATGGAAATGGCTGGCGTGAAGGTCAGCCTGTCAAACCTGCGCACCTTTCCGCAGGTATTGGCCAAGGAACGCGAAGGCACCCTGAAGCTCCGCGGCGTCTTCTTCGCGATCAGCGACGGCGTGCTGCACGTCCTGGATGAGGCCACTGGCGAATTCTACGAGGCCGAATAGGCGCATACGAAAAGAGCGGCAGTTGCCTGCCGCCCTCTCCTGTTTTCAAATCCGTGATGCCGGTCAGGCAGCCGGAATGGTCTTGCCCTTGGCGACCAGGGTCCACAGCTGGGCAATGCCCTTGCGCGGACCGTCAACCTTGGCGAGAGCCGCTTCTGCTTCGGCCACCTTGCCCTGCTTGATCAGGGCGATCCCGAGGCGCAGGTTGGTCCCGGCCGCATCGACACCAGGCTTGCCCAGGGCAATCTGGTACAGTTCGGCGGCCTTGGCATCCATGTCATAGCTCAGCAGCGTGTCAGCGCCGATCAGCACGGTCTTGACCGTTGCGGTCGGGGCCCGGGCATCGCGCTCCAGACCGGCCAGGGAGGCCTTGTCAGCAGCGAGACGACGGTTCGCTTCAGCCAGGGCGTCGCGCACAAAGGGATCGGTCGCCTGCAACGCAGTCACCTTGATCCCCTGGTTGGCGACCTTGATCACCTCACCCGGATAGAGCACGCCGACCTTGCCGACGGCCGACTGCAGATATTCGACGTATTCGCGCTGCACCGACTGGGTGCTGGAGTTGAGCGCCCCGGCCTTGTCGAGCGCACGCGAGATGTCGAGCGACTCGTTCGGACCAAAGTTACCGCGCTCGCGCAGGATCTGGCCGGCTGCGACCCAGCCAAGCTGCGTCGGGTAGAATTCGACCCGGCGGATCGCCCAATCGGCGGCTTCCGGGCTCTTGCTCTGGTAGGAAATCAGCACGGCGCGCTCAAGCACGTCGGCAGCCGGGGTCTGGCCGGCAGCGACCGCATTGTTCACCAGGGTCTTGAACGTCGCCAGGGCATCAGCCGGACGACCGGCCGAGTTCTGGGCTTCGGCCAGGAGGCCCTGCACGTCCGCACCGTTGTTGCCAGCGGCAATCGCCGCCTTGAGCGATGCTTCAGCAGCAGCAAAGTCCTTCATGTCAAAGGCAAAGCCGGCGGCATAGTAGTTGTACTTGCCAAGTTCGGCAGTCGGCACGTTGCCGCTGTCGATCATGGCGACAAGACCACGACGCTGCATCGGCTTGTCGACGGCCAGGCCGCCATAGGTGAAGCCAAGCTGGCCGGCGTAGAACTTGTCGGCTTCATTGCCGGTCTTGGTGAAGAGCTCTTCGGTCTTCGCCTTTTCGGCGGTGAGCAGACCGGCCAGAGCGGCGACCGAAGCGTCGTACTGGCCGCGGGCCGCTTCCTGGGCCGTACGGCCACGGGCCGAGCGATAGGCGCGCTCGGTTTCAGCAACCTTGGCCTTGGCCGCGATCACGTCGGGACGCTTGGCAGCGGCATCAAGCATGGTCTTGAGCTCGGTGTAAGCCGGCACGAAGGTCTTGGTCGGCTGCGGCGCCTTGCTGGCGGCAGCCTTCTTGTCATCCTTCTTCTGGGCTTCAGCCGGGGTGGCGACCAGGCCAACGGCGCCGAGCGAGGCCAGCGCCAGGGCAAGGGCATAGGCCGGACGGGTCAGAAACTGGGTGCGACGCATCGTTCACTTCACTCCTCGATCGACCGGAATGGGATTTCCGGACGGAACTTCCTTCGCGCCAGCTACTGACGGCAAAACGCCAGTTTGGCAACTGTTGCGGCGAACTATCGCCGGTCCAGTGAACCCGCGTTGAATGCGCTTCAGCCCGTTCATTCAGACAAGCCGCCACGGGTGTGGAAAAATAGCGATCCGGCGGTGGTTGTGGTGGCCTTTCGACCGGGCTTGTCCTAGGCGCTTGAGCGAGACTTTCCCGCCAACAATCGGCCGATAATCCGCGTGAGCGACAACACAGACATTCCCGAATTCGAACCCAGCGAACCCACCGGTCCGGAGGGTGATTTCCAGCGCGTCGACATCGTCGATGAAATGAAGGCCAGTTACCTCGATTACGCGATGAGCGTGATCGTCAGCCGCGCCCTTCCCGATGTTCGCGACGGTCTGAAGCCGGTTCACCGCCGCATCCTGTTTGCCAGCCAGGAAGGCGGCTTTGTCGCCGGCCGGCCTTACCGCAAGAGCGCCAAGATCGTCGGCGACGTGATGGGCAACTATCACCCGCATGGTGACAGCGCGATCTATGACGCGCTGGCGCGCATGACCCAGGATTGGTCGATGCGCCTGCCGCTGATCGACGGCCAGGGCA
>DKII01000153.1:0-9081 GCA_002454125.1 Novosphingobium sp. UBA6722 | reverse complement strand
CGGCCAGGGCAACTTCGGCTCGATGGACCCCGATCCGCCGGCCTCGATGCGCTATACCGAAGCGCGTCTGGCCCGCGTCGCCAACTCGCTGCTCGACGATCTCGACAAGGATACGGTCGATTTCGCCGACAACTATGACGGTTCGCGGCAAGAGCCGACCGTCCTCCCCGCCCGCTTCCCCAACCTGCTGGTCAACGGNNGCCGCGGCCATGCGTTACACCGAAATCCGCCTGGCCAAGATCGCCCACGAGATGCTGGCCGACATCGACAAGGAAACCGTCGATTTCGGGCCCAACTACGACGGCTCCGAAAAAGAGCCGCTCGTGCTGCCCGCGCGCCTGCCCAACCTGCTGATCAACGGCTCGGCCGGCATCGCGGTCGGCATGGCCACCAACATTCCGCCCCACAACCTGGGCGAAGTGATCGACGGCTGCCTGGCCTATATTGAGAACCCGGCGATCACCTCCGAAGAGCTGATCGAATTCATTCCCGGGCCGGATTTCCCGACTGCCCCTCTGATCCTGGGCACGGCCGGCGCGCGCAAGGCCTATACCGAAGGCCGCGGCTCGATCATCATGCGGGCGCGGCACGAGATCGAGGAAGGGCGCGGTGACAGGCGTTCGATCGTGCTCACCTCGATCCCCTATCAGGTTGGCAAGAACGGCTTGGTCGAAAAGATTGCCGAAGCCGCCAAGGACAAGCGGATCGAAGGCATTTCCGACATTCGCGATGAATCGAGCCGGCTTGGCGTACGCGTGGTGATCGACCTCAAGCGCGATGCGACGCCGGAAGTTGTGCTAAACCAGCTGTGGCGCAATACGCCGGCGCAAAGCTCGTTCCCGGCCAACATGCTGGCGATCCGCGGCGGCCGCCCCGAAGTGCTGATGCTGCGCGACATCATCAGCAGCTTCATCACCTTCCGCGAGGAGGTGATCACCCGTCGCACCAAGTTTGAACTGAACAAGGCGCGTGACCGGGCCCATATCTTGCTCGGTCTGGTTGTGGCCGTCACGAACCTTGATGAAGTGGTTCGGATCATTCGCGGTTCGCCCAATCCGGCGGCGGCGCGCGAAGCCCTGCTGACCCGCGAATGGCCGATCGGTGAGATCGCACCCTACATCAAGCTGGTCGAAGCGATCGAACCGAGCGCTGAACAGGAAGGCGGCACTTACCGCCTCTCTGAAGTTCAGGTGAAGGCGATCCTTGACCTGCGCCTGCATCGCCTCACCGCGCTGGGCCGTGACGAGATCGGTGACGAGCTCAAGGAACTGTCGATCGCGATCGAGGAATACCTCTCGATCCTGGGTGACCGCGCCAAGCTCTATGGCGTCCTCAAGGGCGAATTGGTGCAGATCCGCGATACCTATGCCACGCCGCGTGTGTCCGAAATCACCGCGGCGGCCGATGGCATCGAGGACGAGGACCTGATCGAGCGCGACGAGATGGTCGTCACCGTTACGATGGACGGTTACATCAAGCGCACCCCGCTTTCGACCTTCCGCGCCCAGAACCGCGGCGGCAAGGGCCGCGCGGGGATGTCGACCAAGGAAGAAGACGTCGTCACGAACATGTTCGTGACCAGCACGCACAACCCGGTGCTGTTCTTCTCGACCGCCGGCAAGGTTTACCGCCTGAAAGTCTGGCGCCTGCCCGAAGGCGGCCCGGCCACCAAGGGACGTCCGATCGTCAACCTGCTGCCGGCACTCGACAAGGATGAAACGATCCAGACCGTGCTGCCGCTGCCGGAAGACGAGGCGGAGTGGTCAAAGCTCTCGGTCGTCTTCGCAACCGCCAAGGGCAACGTGCGCCGCAATTCGATGGACGCCTTTGCCAACATCCCATCCAACGGCAAGTTTGCGATGCGGTTTGACGAAGGCTCGGACGATCGCCTGATCGGCGTCGCCCTGCTTGAACCCAGCGACGACGTCTTGCTCGCCAGCCGTCAGGGCAAGGCAATCCGCTTCGCCGGCGATGAGGTGCGTGAATTTACCAGCCGTACCTCGACCGGTGTGCGCGGTATGCTGCTGAAGGGTGACGACGAGGTGATCAGCCTCTCGATCCTCCACCGCGTCGGCACGACCAGCGAGGAGCGCGAGGAATACGTCAAGTTCGCGCCGTGGAAGGGCGAGAAGGAAGGCGAACCATCGCTTTCTGCTGACCGCTATGCCGAAATGCAGGCGCGTGAGCAGTTCATCCTGACCGTCTGCGCCAACGGCTATGGCAAGCTCAGTTCGGCCTACGAGTATCGCCGCACCGGCCGCGGCGGCCAGGGGATCACCAATATCGACAACATCGGCCGCAATGGCCCGGTGGTGGCGAGCTTCCCGGCCAGCCAGGCTGACCAGCTTATGCTGGTGACCGACCAGGCCAAGCTGATCCGCCTGCCGCTCGAAAGCCTGCGGGTGATCGGGCGCGGTTCAGCCGGTGTTCGCCTGTTCAACGTGGCCGACCAGGAGCACGTCGTCTCGGCCGTACGCCTGGCCGACGACGGCGAGGAAGATGGCGAGGCAGCGCCGGTCGACGGGGATACGGTGCACTGATGGGCCTGCAGGTCGAACCCTCTGGCGGGGCGTGCGGGGCACGCATCACCGGGGTCGACCTGAAGGCGCCGCTCGATAGTGCCACGGTCTCAGCGATCCGGGCGGCCTGGCTCGAACATCACGTCCTGGCCTTCCCGGACCAGTTCCTGAACGACGACGAGCTTGAGCGGTTCACGCTATACTTTGGCGGGTTTGGCGAGGATCCCTTCTTTGCCCCGATTCCCGGTCGGCAGCACATTGCCGCCGTTCGGCGCGAAGCGGGTGAGCAATCGCCACTGTTTGCAGAAAACTGGCACGCCGACTGGTCTTTCCAGGCCCATCCGCCGTCGGGCACCTGCCTCAACGCGGTCGATATTCCGCCGGTCGGCGGCGACACGCTTTTCGCGAACCAGCATATGGCCTGGGAAGCCCTGCCCGATGCCCGCAAGGCCGAGATTGGCGATCTGGTCGCGATCCACTCGGCGCGGATGCCCTATGCCCCCGACGGAACCTATGGCTTGCGCGACAAGGGGCGCTCGATGGATATCCGCCCATCCGAAGCAGCCTTTGCAACCCAGACCCATCCCCTAATCCCGACGCACCCTGAAACCGGCCGACGCGGTTTCTATTCAACGCTTGGCTACATCATCGGGATCGACGGGATGGATCAGGCTGAGGCGATGCCCTTGCTGCTGGAACTGGCGCAGTGGCAGGGGCAGGAACAGTTCACCTATTCCCAGAAGTGGGAACCGGGCATGCTGGTCATGTGGGACAACCGCTCGGTCCTGCACAAGGCCACGGGCGGCTACGAGGGCTATCGCCGCGAGCTTCACCGGACGACCATCGCGGCCTGGCAAGGCTAAGTCGCACCGGCTTCACAAGCCGTCGTCAGCGCGCCACAAGCAAATCAACCGACTCGGCCCCTATTGGCCGACAAGTACTTTTCCAGGAGGGGAATACCGATGAAGACCCGCGCCGCCGTTGCCTTTGCCGCCAAGCAACCGCTCGAGATCGTCGAGCTGGACCTGGAGGGTCCGAAGGCGGGCGAAGTGCTGGTCGAGATCATGGCAACCGGCGTATGCCATACCGACGCCTACACGCTCGATGGCTTGGACAGCGAGGGCATCTTCCCCTCGATCCTCGGCCATGAAGGCGCCGGGATCGTGCGCGAGGTCGGCCCGGGGGTAACCTCGGTCAAACCCGGCGATCACGTGATCCCGCTTTACACGCCGGAATGCCGCCAGTGTAAGTCCTGCCTCTCAGGCAAGACCAATCTCTGCACGGCGATCCGCGCCACGCAGGGCCAGGGCCTGATGCCCGATGGGACCAGCCGGTTCTCCTACAAGGGGCAGACGATCTATCACTACATGGGCTGCAGCACGTTTTCGAACTTCACGGTGCTGCCCGAGATTGCCGTTGCCAAGATCCGGGAAGACGCACCGTTCCAGTCCTCGTGCTACATCGGCTGCGGCGTCACTACCGGCGTGGGCGCGGTCATCAACACGGCCAAGGTCCAGGTCGGTGACAATGTCGTGGTCTTCGGCCTTGGCGGGATCGGCCTCAACGTGATCCAGGGCGCGCGCCTCGCCGGTGCCAACACGATCATCGGCGTCGACATCAATCCTGACCGCGAGGAATGGGGGCGCCGTTTTGGCATGACCGAGTTCCTCAATTCCAAGGGCATGAGCCGCGAAGATACCGTGGCGAAGATCGTCGCCATGACTGACGGCGGGGCCGACTATACCTTCGATGCCACCGGCAACACCGAGGTGATGCGCACCGCCCTCGAAGCCTGCCACCGTGGCTGGGGCACCAGTATCATCATCGGCGTGGCCGAGGCGGGCAAGGAAATCGCGACACGCCCGTTCCAGCTGGTCACTGGGCGCAACTGGCGCGGTACGGCATTTGGCGGGGCCAAGGGCCGCACCGACGTGCCGAAAATTGTCGACATGTACATGACCGGCAAGATCGAGATCGACCCGATGATCACGCATGTGATGGGCCTGGAAGAGATCAACACCGCCTTCGACCTGATGCATGCTGGCAAGTCGATCCGCTCGGTCGTGGTGTTCTGATGTTCAGCCATGTCACCATCGGCGCCAACGATATCGCAGCGGCCAAGCAGTTCTATGACGCCGCACTCGGCGCGCTCGGTGTTCCCCCGGGCGAGATCGATGTACGTGGCCGGCTGATCTACAATCATGCCGGCGGGCGGCTGCTGATTACCAACCCCATCAATGGCCAGCCCACGCACGGCGGTAACGGCCATACGCTGGGCTTTGTCGCCGCCTCCCCGGCCGAAGTGGATGCCTGGCACGCAGCCGGGCTCGCCAACGGCGGCACCGCGATCGAAGACCCGCCGGGCGAACGCCATCCGCCGGACGGGCGTGTGCTGTACCTCGCGTACCTGCGCGATCCATCGGGTAACAAGCTGTGCGGATTTCACCGGGTCAAGTGATGGAAACCGTCTCCACCAATCGCAGCCACGGCGGCACCCAGGGCGTTTACACGCACCTGAGCACTGCGACCGGCACGGCGATGACCTTTTCGGTCTTCGTGCCGGACCACGCTCCGGAGGCCAAGCTACCCGTGCTGTGGTATCTGTCCGGCCTGACCTGCACCCATGCCAACGTCACCGAGAAGGGTGAGTTCCGGGCTGCCTGCGCCGAGCACGGGATCATCTTCATCGCGCCTGACACCAGCCCGCGCGGCGATGATCTGCCGGATGATGAGGCTTATGATTTCGGCAAGGGTGCCGGGTTCTATGTCGATGCAGTGCAGGCGCCATGGTCAGCCAATTACCGCATGCGCAGCTATATCGAGCAGGAACTGCCCGCTCTGGTTGCGGAACACTTCCCGGTCGACATGGCGCGCCAAGGCATCACCGGCCATTCGATGGGTGGCCATGGTGCCCTAACCATCGGCTTGCGTAATCCTGATCGCTTCCGCTCGGTCAGTGCCTTTTCTCCAATCGTCAGCCCGCTCAATTGCCCCTGGGGAGAGAAAGCGCTGGGCGGATACCTGGGTCCCGACAAGGCCGCTTGGCGCGCGTACGACGCCTGCGCGCTGATCGAGGACGGGGCCCGCTTGCCCGACCTGCTGGTCGATCAGGGCGATGCCGACAATTTTCTGCACGAGCAGCTCAAGACCGGACTGCTGGTCATGGCCTGCCGCAAGGCCGGCATCCCCGCGACGATCCGGATGCAGCCGGGCTATGACCATTCCTACTACTTCATCTCGACCTTCATGGCCGATCATATCGGCTGGCACGCCGCGCGTCTGAAGGCGTGACGCAGGAGCAGCGCATCGCCGAAATCTGCGCGGCCCATGCGGCGCAGGAAGGACCCTTGCTGCCAATCCTGCATGACGTCCAAGCCGAGTTTGGCTGCGTGGATGCAGCCGCCGAACGGGTGATCGCGCACGAGCTGAACCTCAGCCGCGCCGAAGTGCACGGCGTGGTCAGCTTCTACCATGACTTCACGGCCGAGCCCGATCCCCGCCCCTGCATCGAACTATGCCGGGCCGAAGCCTGCCAGGCGCGCGGCGTTGAAGCCCTGGTTGCCGCCGCTGAAACCGCAGCCGATGAACGAGTGCGGCTCAAGACAGTCTATTGTCTAGGTCTGTGCAGCGTCGGACCGGCAGCGCGGCTTGGCGACACCCTGCACGCCCGGCTCGACCAAGCAGCGCTGATCAAACTGGTGCAATCGGCATGACTGTCGTGCGGATCAGCGACGATGCTTTGGCCCTCGCCTGCGGGGCCGACGCCGTCGCACAAGCATTCGAAGCGGCAGGCTGTCAGGTTGAGCGGGTATCGAGCTGGGGAATGCACTGGCTGGAACCGCTGGTCGACATCGATGGAACAGGCTTCGGGCCCGTGACCCCGGCGGACGTCGCTGCCATCCTCGCCGGCACGTCCGACAAAGCCATCGGCGCAATCGCTGACCACCCCTTCATCACCCGCCAGCAACGCCTGACATTTGCCCGCGCTGGCAAGAGCCAGCCCCTTAGCCTGGCTGACTATGCCGCCACGGGAGGCTGGACCGGACTTACCCGCGCCTTTGCTATGGCACCGGCGGATGTTGTCGCGGAGGTCACCCGTTCGGGCCTGCGTGGGCGCGGCGGTGCGGGGTTCCCGGCTGGCATAAAGTGGGAAACGGTCCGCAAGGCCACTGGCGATCGCAAATACGTGGTCTGCAATGCCGATGAGGGTGACAGCGGTACTTTCGCAGACCGAATGCTGATAGAAGGCGATCCCTTCCAGCTGATCGAAGGCATGGCCATTGCCGGTCACGCTGTCGGAGCTGCGCAGGGCTACATCTATGTCCGCAGCGAGTACCCGCACGCCATTGCCAAACTCAACGCGGCAATCGCGCTGGCTGCGGATCGCATTGCCCCGTTTCGCATCGAAGTCCGCGTCGGCGCCGGGGCCTATGTCTGCGGTGAGGAAACCTCGCTGCTCAACTCGATCGAAGGCCGACGCGGCGAGGTTCGCGCCAAGCCCCCGCTTCCGGCAATCGAGGGCCTGTTCGGCTGCCCCACGGTAGTGAACAATGTGCTGACCCTTGCGGCCATTCCGCACATCCTGGCTGAGGGCGGGGCAAGCCTCTATGACAGTCTCGGCATCGATCGCTCCAAGGGCACAATGCCGATCCAGCTGGCGGGCAACATCAAGCACGGCGGCCTGTTTGAAACAGCCTTTGGGATCACGCTGAACGAGCTGATCCATGAGATTGGTGGCGGCACGGCATCGGGGCGGCCGGTAAAGGCCGTCCAGGTCGGCGGACCGCTTGGCGCCTATATTCACCCGAGCCAGTTCGATCTGCCCTTCGATTACGAGGCCTATACTGGCGCCGATGCCCTGATTGGTCACGGCGGCGTGGTGGTATTCGACGATACGGCCGACATGGGCGCCCTCGCCCGCTTTGCCTTCCAGTTCTGCGCCGCGGAAAGCTGCGGCAAGTGCACGCCATGCCGGATCGGCTCGATCCGCGGGGTTGAGCTGATTGATCGCATTCGCAGCGGCTCGAAGCCGCTCGATCCGGTTGCGGCGCTGCCGCAGATGCACAATGCCCGCAAGGCACCCCGCTCCCGCAACGAGGAGCTGCAATTGCTCGAAGATCTGTGCGAGACAATGCAGTATGGTTCGCTCTGCGCGCTGGGCGGGTTTACCCCTTATCCAGTCCGTTCGGCGCTGAAGCACTGGCCGGAGGACTTCGCATGATCCTGGGCTGCGTTCTTGCGGGCGGCCAATCGAGCCGCTTCGGTAGCGACAAGGCGCTCGCCGAGCTGCACGGGCGCACCCTGCTCTCCCGCGCGGTTGATACGCTGTCGGGCTGGTGCGAACATGTCGTGGTGGTTGGCCGGGCCGAGGCCCCTGCCCCGACATTACCCGACTGGCCCCGCCCTGGAATGGGTCCGCTGGGCGGCCTTGCCGCCGCGCTGCACCTTGCGGCAGACGAGGGATATGAGGCGGTGCTGACTTGCGGCGTCGATGCGCCGCACCTGCCAGACGATCTGCCAGCCTTGCTTGCCCCGGCACCGGCCTACCTGGCCGCACAGCCGGTGATCGGACTGTGGCCGGTCAGCAGCGTTGCGGCGATCGAAGCGATCCTTCACGGCACTGGCAAACACTCGATGCGTGCCCTGGCCGAAGCGATTGGCGCTCGGCCGGTGGACCTGCCTGCCGCCCCGGCCAATATCAACACGCCCGACGATCTGCGGGCGGTGGAGACACACCATGGGCTATGAGCGGCAGGTCGATTTCGGCACGCCGGCGGTCCAGTCGGACAGCGTAGTTTCGCTGACTATCGACGGGCGCGCGGTGACCGTCCCCGCCGGGACCAGCGTAATGCGCGCCGCGGCGGAATGCGGCGGCTCGATCCCCAGCCTCTGCGCGACCGACAGCGTCAAGGCGTTCGGATCATGCCGGATGTGCCTTGTCGAGATCGAGGGACGGCGCGGAACGCCAGCCAGCTGCACCACCCCGGTGGAGCCGGGCATGGTGGTCCAGACGCAAACCCCGCGGCTGCAGAAGCTGCGCAAGGGGGTGATGGAACTCTACATCTCCGACCACCCGCTCGATTGCCTGACCTGCAGCGCCAACAATGATTGCGAGTTGCAGGATACCGCCGCCGAAGTCGGCCTGCGGGACGTGCGTTATGGCTATGCGGGCGAGAACCACCTTGGCCTCGAGACCGATACCTCGAACCCCTATTTCGATTTCGACCCCTCTAAATGCATCGCCTGCTCGCGCTGCGTGCGCGCCTGTGACGAGGTCCAAGGCACGCTTGCCCTGACCATGGATGGCCGCGGCTTCGGTTCAAAGATCAGCGCGGGCCAGGCCGGTGACGATTTCCTGTCCAGCGAATGCGTTTCATGCGGCGCCTGCGTGCAAGCCTGCCCAACCGCAACCTTGCAGGAAAAGGCCGTCAAGGAAATCGGCAAGCCCGAGCGCGCGGTGATCACGACCTGCGCCTATTGCGGCGTCGGCTGCACGTTCCGCGCCGAAATGCGCGGGGAGCAGCTGGTCCGGATGGTGCCGTGGAAGGATGGCAAGGCCAAC
>DKII01000167.1:35284-35870 GCA_002454125.1 Novosphingobium sp. UBA6722 | reverse complement strand
GTTGTTGGTGAAGCACAGGACGTTTTCGTAGTACGAATCGTTCCATTCCAGCGCGACATCGATGCCGATCCCGTCGCGCTCGCTGCTGATCGCGATCGGGTCGGGCAGCAGCGGGGTCTTGTTGCGATCGAGGTACTTCACGAAGGCGGCGATCCCGCCTTCGTAGAACAGGTCATGCTCCTTCACTTCCTCGCCGCGCAGATCGCGCAGCAGGATGCGCACGCCCGAGTTGAGGAAGGCCAGCTCGCGGTAGCGATGCTCAAGCTTGTCGAAGTCGTAGATCGTGACGTTCTTGAAGGTCTCTTCGCTGGCCAGGAAGGTCACGCGGGTGCCCTTCTTCGGCTGACCCTTGCCATTGTCGGGCGCCGGCCCGCGCACCACCAGCGGGGCGACGGCATCGCCGTGGGCGAACTTCATCCAGTGTTCCTGGCCGTCCCGCCAGATCGTCAGCTCCAGCCATTCCGACAGGGCATTGACCACCGAGACGCCGACGCCGTGGAGGCCGCCCGAAACCTTGTAGGCGTTGTCATCGCTGGTGTTTTCAAACTTACCGCCGGCGTGGAGCTGGGTCATGATGACCTCGGCC
>DKII01000167.1:35048-35187 GCA_002454125.1 Novosphingobium sp. UBA6722 | reverse complement strand
CCCGGTCGGGATGCCGCGGCCGTTATCCTCGACCGATACCGAGCCATCGGGGTTGAGTTCGATCAGCACCAGATCACAGTGGCCGGCCAGTGCCTCGTCAATCGCGTTGTCCGAAACCTCGAACACCATGTGGTGCAGG
>DKII01000167.1:27951-34982 GCA_002454125.1 Novosphingobium sp. UBA6722 | reverse complement strand
CACCATGTGGTGCAGGCCCGATCCGTCGTCGGTATCGCCAATGTACATGCCAGGCCGCTTGCGGACGGCATCCAGCCCTTTCAGGACCTTGATCGAATCGGCGCCATAGGCGTTCTGGTTGGCGCCAGAAGCGGGGGTGTTTTCGGGGGTATCGGACATGGTCCGGGCTATAGGCAAAGGCCACCGAAACCCCAAGCAAAAGCGCCCTTGGCTGACCGCTTTTTCCCCAAGGTTGGGACCAGGATCGGCGAAGTTGGAGCAAGCCTCTTTCCCCGCTGCGACAAAGCTGCTCAATTGCTGCGGCCTGCACAGGGGAGATCACGATGAACAGGAAGCTTCTGGTCCTTGCAGGGTCGCTCGCGGCGCTGCTGCCGCACTCGGTTCTGGCAGGCGAAACATCGCCGCCAACCGCCCCGGTCGAAGTCGTGACCGATGATTATTACGGCACCAAGGTCGACGATCCCTATCGCTGGATGGAATCCGGCAAGGACCCGCGCTGGATGCCGTGGCTCAAGGCCCAGGCCGATCATACCGCCGCCGTCATGGCCAAGCTGCCGGGCCGCGACGGGCTGTTCAAATCGATCCAGGCGCTATCGGGCGAGCAGGTTAGCGTCGGGATGGTCCGCAAGGCCGGCCAAACGCTGTTCATCATACGCCGCGATCGCGGCGCCGAGGATCCCAAGCTGTATGTCCGGATCGGCAAGATGGCCGACCGGGTGCTGCTCGATCCGGCGACGATCCTCGGCGCGCCCCAGGCGCTCGATTGGTGGGTGCCTTCGCCCGACGGCCGCTATGTGGCGGTCGGCCTGTCCAAGCGCGGGACCGAGGCTTCGGTGCTGTACGTGGTCGAAGTGCCGAGCGGCAAGTTGCTGGCAACGAAGATCCCGGCGACCGATTTCGGCCAGGTTTCATGGCTGCCGGATTCGAGCGGCTTTGCCTATCTCCAGCTTGTTGGTGAGCAAGGCACGCCCACCTATTACGCCAACAACGTCACCAAGCTGCACACGCTGGGCGCTGCCGGGCCCGATCCGGTGCTGATCCCGCGCGATCAGGCCCCGGTGAAGCTGAGCCCCAACGATTTCGCGATCGTCGATTTCGATGTCGAAACCGATACGGCGCTGTTCGCGGTGGCCGACGGACGGCGCGAATTCAAGCTGTACCTGACCAGCCGTGCTGCGCTGCTGGCAGGCAAGCCGGAATGGCGCCGGGTGGGCGATTTCGAAGCCCAGATCGAGGGCGCCGAAGTGCTCGGCAACGATCTGTGGATCAAGACCACGCGCGATGCGCCCAACGGCAAGATCCTGGTCACCCCGCTGGCCAAGCCCGATCTGGCGACCGCGCGTGAGATCAAGCTGCCGGGCAATCCGGTGATCGAGCGGATGCTCATACAGGGCAATGCAGCGCTGGTCTCGACGATCGAGGGTTCGCAAAATGGGCTTTGGCGTGTCAGTGCGGATGGCCGCGCCACGCGGCTGGCTTTGCCCTTTGCCGGGTCAGTCAACCTGCTCAGCAAGAACGAGCGAACGGGGGAAGCGTTCATCGGTCTGGTCGGCTGGCTCACGCCCAACGACATCTACCACGTGACTCCCGACGGGGCGCTGCACCGGATGAACCTGACCAGCAGCCCTGAAGGGTATGATCCCTCGCGCTACGAAGCCCGCACCCTGATGGCGACCGCGCGCGACGGAACCAGGGTTCCTTACACGGTGATCTCGCGCAAGGGCCGCGCGGCGCAGGGACCAGGGCCACTGCTGATCGAAGCCTACGGGGCCTACGGCAGTTCCTACCTGCCGTTCTTCCAGACGACGCTGCTGCCATTCTTCGATCGCGGCGGCAGCTATGTTTTCGCCAATGTGCGCGGCGGGGGCGAGTTCGGGCGTGACTGGCACTATGGCGGCAAGGCGCAGACCAAGGCCAACACCTGGAACGACGCGATCGATGTCGCCGAAACGCTGGTTCGCGACAAGCTGACCACGCCGCAGCAGATGAGCATCATCGGCACTTCGGCCGGCGGGGTGATGGTCGGCCAGGCGGTCAACGCCCGGCCCGACCTGTTCACCGGGGCGATCGCCAATGTCGGCTTCATGAACCCGGTGCGCTACGTGTCGGAACAGAACAACGCCGACATCCCCGAATGGGGCGGGCCGATCACCGATGCGGCGACGTTCAAGACGATGTTTGATCTTGATCCCTACCAGCACATCAAGCCCGGCACGAAGTACCCGGCAACGCTGGTGGTGAGCGGGCTCAATGATCCGCGCGCCGCCACCTTCCACAGCGCCAAATACACCGCCCGCCTGGCCGCCGCGACGACCAGCGGCGAGCCGGTGATGCTGCGGATCGATTTCGGCGCAGGTCACGGCATGGGTTCAACCCGCAGCCAGCGCGACGCGATGTGGGCCGATATCTACAGCTTCGTGCTGTGGCAGGCTGGGGTGAAGGAATTCCAGCCGCCGCGCTGAACCGTTTCAGGGAAGGGGATTGCAATGAAGGCACGTCTATTGGGGATCGCTTCGGCGCTGGTGCTGGGTCTGGTCGGGGCCCAGGCCCAGGCCCAGGACACGCTGCCGCCCGACGCACAGTCTGCGGGGCGGGCCAAGTTCCGCGCGCTCTACAAGGAGATGGTGGAAACCGACACCTCGATCACCACCGGCAGCTGCACCGCGCTGGCCGGCAAGATCGAACAGCACATGCTGGCCAACGGTTTCCAGCAATCGGAGCTGACCCAGTTTTCCGTGCCGGAACACCCGAAGGAAGGCGGCATCGTCGCCGTCTTCCCGGGTACCTCGAAGACGCTGAAGCCGATGCTGCTGCTCGGCCATATCGACGTGGTCGTCGCCAAGCGTGAGGACTGGACCCGCGATCCCTACACCCTGTTCGAGGAAGACGGCTATTTCTATGGCCGCGGCACCTCTGACATGAAGGCGCTGGCGGCGATCTGGGTCGACATGCTCGAACGCTTCCGGGCCGAAGGCTACAAGCCCAAGCGGACGATCAAGCTGGCGCTGACCTGCGGTGAAGAAACCAGCTGGGCCTTCAACGGCGCGCGCTGGCTGACCGAGAACCGGCGCGACCTGATCGATGCCGAATTCGTCCTCAACGAAGGCGGCGGCGGGCGCACCGATGGCAAGGGCACGGTCGTCGCGCAGAACTTCCATGTCGGCGAAAAGACCGTCGGCAATTACCGGATCGAGGCGACCAATCCGGGCGGCCACTCGTCAATCCCGATCCGCGACAATGCGATCTACGAGCTGTCCGATGCCCTGGTGAAGCTGCGCGAGTTCGAATTCCCGGTCATGCTGACCGACACGACCAAGGCCTTCTTCTCGCGCCAGGGGGCGGTGCGCAATGACGAGGTTGGCAAGGCCATGCTGGCCGTGGTTGCCAACCCGCAGGACAAGGCGGCCGTGGCGATCCTCGACAAGGATCGCACTTATCACTCCACCCTGCGCACCACCTGCGTCGCGACCCTGCTCGATGGCGGCCATGCCAACAATGCCCTGCCGCAGCGCGCCGGGGCGCTGGTCAACTGCCGGATTTTCCCAGGGGTGGGCTATGAGGAAGTACGCAAGACGCTGGAGCAGGTGATCGCCGATCCGCGCATGACCGTGACCAAGGTTGACGATCGCGGACCGATCGCGGTGCCGCCGCCGCTGACCAAGGAAATGCTCGAACCAGTCGAAAAGCTGGTCGCCAAGTATTACCCCGGCGTGCCGCTGGTGCCGATGATGTCGACCGGCGCGACCGACGGGATCTATTTCGGCGCGATCGGCATCCCCTCCTATGGCCCACCGGGGCTCTATGGTGATCCCGATGGCAATGGCGCGCACGGGCTAAACGAGCGGGCGATCGTCAAGGCGGTCTATACCGGGCGCGACATGCTGACCGAACTGGTCAAGGCCTATGCCAGCCCGAAGGGGCGCTGAGGGGGGAATGCCAATGCTGAAAACCGGGATCACGCTGGCCTGTGCGCTGGCGGCAACCAGCGCTTTGGCCCAGCCGGCGCCGCTTTCCCCGCAGAAGGCCGAGCTGCGTGCACTGTTCAAGGAGATGATCGAGACCGATACCTCGATCACCACCGGCAGCTGCACCCTGGCGGCCGAGCGGGTGGCGGCGCGGATGAAGGCGGCCGGCTTCAAGGATGACCAGCTGACCCTCTTCGCCGATCCGGCGCACCCCAAGGAAGGCGGCCTCGTCGCCGTCCTGCCGGGCAGTTCGAAGACGCTGAAGCCCTTGCTGCTGATCGCCCATATCGATGTGGTCGCGGCCAAGCGGGCCGACTGGGAACGCGATCCCTACACCCTGATCGAGGAGGACGGCTATTTTTATGGCCGCGGCACCTCGGACACCAAGGGGCTGGCGGCGATCTGGACCGATATCCTGATTAGCCACGCCAAGGCCGGGACGCGGGCCAAGCGCACGCTGAAAATGGCGCTGACCTGCGGTGAGGAAACCAACGGCGCCTTCAACGGGGCTGAGTGGCTCGCCGCCAACAAGCGCGAGCTGATCGACGCCGAATTCGCGCTCAATGAAGGCGGCGGTGGCGGCACCAATGGCAAGGCGGTCGCGGCCGGCGGCAAGGTGGTTGAGCAGACGATCCAGGTTGGGGAAAAGACCTTCGCCAACTACCAGCTCGAAGCGCGCAATCCGGGCGGGCACAGCTCGGTCCCGCGGCCCGACAATGCGATCTACCAGCTTGCGGGTGCGCTCAAGAAGATCGAGGCCCACAGCTTCCCGCTAGAATTCACCGACACCACCCGGACCTATTTCAAGGTGGCCGGGGCCGGGCGCGGCGATGCCGTGGGCAAGGCGATGGTCGCGCTGGCCGAGAACCCGGCCGACAAGGCGGTCGAGGCCGTGGTCAATGCCGAACCGTTCCTCCATTCGAACCTGCGCACCACCTGCGTCGCGACGATGCTGGACGCCGGCCATGCCCGTAACGCGCTGCCGCAGCGGGCCCAGGCCAATGTGAATTGCCGGATCTTCCCCGGCCACTCGGTCGAGGCGATCCGGCAGGAGCTCTCGACCATCATCGGCGATCCCGGCGTGACCGTCACCGCGCTCGCGCCGCTGCGGCCCAGCCCGCCCAACCCGCCGCTCGATCCCAAGGTGGTCGAACCCGCGCGCAAGCTGGTCGCCAAGTACTTCCCGGGCGTGCCGCTCGTGCCGGTGATGGCCAATGGCTATACCGACGCCACCTTCCTCGGCGCAGTCGGCATCCCGACTTACGGCGTGCCGGGGATGTGGGGCGATAGCGACGGCAACGGCGTCCACGGCCTCAACGAGCGGCTGGAAGTGGCCGCGCTCTACACCGGGCGCGATTTCCTGGGCGAACTGGTCGCGGCCTACGCGGGGAAGTAGCACACCCCGCCGCACTTGCAGATGATTCGATATCGAATTATATAGTTTGATATCGAATCATTGGAGGTGGCCATGGCTTCGCGGCGACAGGTAATAGCAGGATTGGGCGGCATGTTGGTCGCGGGCGCCGCCGCGGGAACCTGGCGGGTCATACGTCAGCCCGACGCGGCGATTGGACCATGGCGCGACCTCGCCAGACCAGTAGCCGATGCGCGGCTCGACGCCTTCCGCCACGCCATCCTTGCCCCCAATCCGCACAACCGCCAGCCGTGGCTGATCCGTCTTGATGGTCAGGATGGCGCCTCGCTGACCTGCGACCTGGCCAAGCGCTTGCCCCAGACCGACCCCTTTGACCGACAGATCACCATTGGCTTTGGGGCCTTCATTGAACTCGCCAGCATTGCCGCCAGCTCGCGCGGGCAGCGGCTGGAGGTGAGCCCCTTTCCGGATGGCGAGGCCCAGCCGCGCCTCGACAGTCGTCCAGTCGCGCGGTTGCGCTTTGTGCCCGACCCGGCACTTCGCCTTGATCCCTTGCTGCCGGCCATCGCCGCGCGGCGGACCAACCGCCTGGTCTATCGCCCGCTCCCGGCAGGCCGGCTGGCGAGCCTGACCGAGCAGGGCGTGACCTTCAGCGATGATCCGGCCCTGCTCGAAGCCCTGCGGCAGATCACCTTGGCGGCAATCACCCGCGAGACGCGAACCCCCCGGACGCATCAGGAAAGCGTCGATCTGCTGCGGATCGGCGCAGCGGAGATCGATGCAAAGCCGGATGGACTGGCGCTTTCGGGTCCGCTGATCGAGGCTACCGCCGCGCTGGGCATGACCACCCGTGCCAGCATCGCCGATCCGGCGAGCACGGCCTACCGGCTGGGACTGGAAGATCTGCAAACCACCTATGCTTCGATCCCGGCCGCCGCCTGGATCGCAACCCCGGACAACAGCCGGGCCAGCCAGATTGCGGCGGGACGTGCCTATGCCCGGCTAACCCTGCGCGCCGCTGCGGCCGGGGTCGCGATCCACCCGCTCAGCCAGTCCTTGCAGGAATATCCCGAAATGGCCGAGCTCTTTGCGTCCGTGCATCGTTTGCTGGTGCCAGAGCCGGGGGCTCGGCTACAGATGCTGGCGCGGCTGGGGCTGGCCGATCCGGTCCGCCCCGCTGCCCGCTATCCGCTGGAGGCCCACCTGCGCGCATGACCGAAGATCCGCTTGCCTTTCAACTGTTCACCGAAATCGGGATTATCGACCAACTCGGCGGCACCGCCTTTGAGCGGTCCCTGCCGCGCGGTATGACCCGGGCCCAGTTCGGGGTTTTGCAGCATCTTTCGCGCCGGGCCCGGCCCAGCCAGTCGCCCGGTACAATCGCGGCGGCCATGCAGGTCAGCCGCGCGACCATGACCAGCACGCTTGGCCGGTTGGTCCAGCGCGGCCTGGTGGAGATTGCCGACGATCCGGCTGACGGGCGCGGCAAGCAGGTAAGGCTTACCGATA
Source organism: Novosphingobium sp. UBA6722 (assembly GCA_002454125.1). Taxonomy (GTDB): domain Bacteria; phylum Pseudomonadota; class Alphaproteobacteria; order Sphingomonadales; family Sphingomonadaceae; genus Novosphingobium. The sequence continues at coordinate 28,133 of DKII01000167.1, read as the reverse complement.
CAGGCGAGGCCATGCGCCAGGCCTGCATTGCGGCAATCATGCCATTGCTGCCGATAGTCGATACGGCGCTGGCCCAGCCGGATCAGGTGCGCTTGCTTGAACTGCTAAGGCAGTTGCGCGAAGTGCTCGATCGCGCCCGAGATTAATGGGGCGCAAACGAAAGGCCGCCGCGCCGGATGGGC
>DKII01000167.1:1343-27923 GCA_002454125.1 Novosphingobium sp. UBA6722 | reverse complement strand
GCCGGATGGGCGCGACGGCCTTTGGTTTGGGAATGTGCTGTCCGCGCGGGACGCCTGAAAGATCAGGCGAGGGTGGCGGAGAACATCAGACCGCTCGTGCTGAGAGCGGCGATGATCGGCAGCACAAAGGCGGCGATGCTACGCATTGTGTGCTCCTCTATGTGTTGTGCGACTGCTCATTCAGTTCGCATTTGCAACATAAGCATTCTGGTAGAGATTGCCAGTGCAAAGGGCGAAATGTCTCTTGCGTATTTTGCAACTTGAAAATTTACACCCCCGTAACCACCGCGCGGCGCAGTCAGCGCTTGCATGGTGCTGGCCTGCTTGCTTGGGAGAAAGAAACAGAATCGCCAGAGAGGAAGCCCGCCGATGATCGCCGATCCCGCCCTGCAGCTTGACCAGCCCTTCGGGTCCTTTCCCGGCCTGATCGCCGCCTGGGGCGAATACCGCGGCGATGCCCCGGCGCTATACGATGGCGCGGTCACGCTCTCGTGGCGCGAGACGGCTGACCGGGTTGAGCGGATCGCCGCGCGGCTTCAGGCCGATGGGCTGCAGCGCGGGCAGGCAGTGGCGATCCTGGGGACGACTACGGTCAATTACGCGCTGATCTACCTGGCCGCGATCCGCGCCGGGGGCTGCGCCGCGCCGCTAACCACCAGCGCCAGCCCGGAGCAGCTGGCGGGGATGGCCAAGGATTCGGGGGCGATCCACCTGTTCATCGACCGCGCCAAGCTGACCGAACTGGGCGAATTCCAGCTGCCGATCGAGCACCAGGTCGTGCTGGATGAAGACCTGGATGGCTTCATGGCGCCGGCAGGAACCAAGGCCGCGCCGTTCGAGCCGGAAGATGCCGATCCACTCAACATCATCTACTCCTCCGGCACCACCGGCATTCCCAAGGGCATCGTCCACAGCCATGGCATGCGCTGGCGACAGATGACCTTCCGCGCCTCGCTCAACTACGGCGCGGACAGCCGGACGCTGACCTCGACCCCGCTCTATTCGAACACCACCATGGCCGTGTTCCTGCCGACGATGTACTCGGGCGGCTATGTCTCGCTGATGGGCAAGTTCGATACCGAGAAGTGGCTGGAGCGCGCCCAGGCCGAGCGGATCACCCACACCATGCTGGTCCCGGTGCAATACCGCCGGCTGATGCAGTTCGAGCGCTTCGACGACTATGACCTCTCGTCGATGAAGATGAAGTACTGCACCAGCGCGCCGTTCCCGGCCGACCTCAAGGGTGAAGTGCTGCGCCGCATGCCTGGCGGCCTGATCGAGATCTACGGCATGACCGAGGGCGGGGTGGCCTGCATCTTCCCGGTCCACGAACACCCGGACAAGCTCCACACCGTCGGCAAGCCGGCGCCGGGCCATTTCCTGAAGGTGCTGGACGAGAACCTCAACGAAGTGCCGCCCGGCACCCCCGGCGAACTGGTCGGCAAGTCGCCCACCATGATGCTGGGCTACAAGAACCAGCCCGAAAAGACCCGCGAAGGCTACTGGATCGATCCCGCGGACGGCTCGGTCTGGCAGCGGATGGGCGATGTCGGGCGGGTCGATGCCGATGGTTTCGTCGAACTGGTCGGGCGGACCAAGGATGTGATCATCTCGGGCGGGTTCAACATCTTCCCGATCGATCTGGAAGGTGAGCTCGCCAAAGACGAGCGCGTGGTCGAAGCGGCCGTCGTGGGCGTCCAGTCCGAGAAGTGGGGCGAAACCCCGGTCGGCTTCGTCGTGCTGAAGCCCGGCGTGGGTGAGGACGCGCTGGAGGATATCCGCACGATCGCCAACAGCCGCCTCGGCAAGACCCAGCGCGTCGCCGAACTCTATGCCATCGACGAAATGCCGCGCAGCCACATCGGCAAGCTGCTCAAGACCGATCTGCGCGAACTGGTGCCGGTCAGGCCGCGCTAGGCCGGGGTCTCGCTCACCGTCCGCCGGTAGAGGTGCCAGGTGGCGTGGCCCAGCACGGGCAGCGCCACCAGCAGGCCCAGGAAGGCCGGGAGCATGGCAATGAACAGCACCAGCGCGATGAACACGGCCCAGCCCAGCAGCACTGCCCGGTTGGCCTGGATTGCGCGCAAGCTGGTGATGATCGCGGTGAGGAAATCGACGTCGCGATCAACCAGCATCGGCAGGCTGATCACGGTGATCGCATAGAACACGAAGGAGACCATGGCCCCCACCGCGCTGCCAACGGCCAGCATGGCAAGGCCCGTCGGCGTGCGCAGCATGGCCAGCGATTCGCCGCCCGCGCCCAGTTGCGCGGCAAAGATCGCGAAAATCCCGTGGGCCAGGATGATCCAGAAGGTGAAGCCGACGAAGATGAACCCGCCCATCAGCAGGATCTGATCGTCACCATGCCCGCGCAGCGCACCCAGCACCTTGCCCCAGGATAGCGGCAGCCCGCCCTCGCGCCGGCGGCTGACCTCATAGAGCCCGACCGCCGTGAACGGCGCGATCAGCGGAAAGCCGGCGGCCAGCGGGATCAGCCAGGCGCTCGCCCCCTTGATCATCAGCGCATAGGCCGCGCCCAGACCGCCCGCGACATAGATCGCCGCAAAGAACAGGCCGTAAAGCGGATGGGCCAGGAAATCGCGCGCGCCAGCGGCCAGGGCGGCGCGCAGGTCCCGCCAGGCCAGGTCGCGCGCCACGGGAAAGCGCGGATAGGGCGGCTGTTGTGGTTCTGCCATCGGATCTACTCCCCCAGCGCAGAATGCCAGCACGGCGGCGGCGATCATTGACCCGCATCAAGTGTTGGCAGGGGGCTTGCCCGCCCTTGCCAGCGGCCAGCGCCATGCTTATCCGCCGACCATGACTATCCAGCCCTCCGATTCCATCCTGATCGTCGATTTCGGCAGCCAGGTTACCCAGCTGATCGCCCGCCGCGTGCGCGAGGCCGGGGTCTATTCCGAGATTGCCCCGTTCAGCCTCGCCGCCGCCGCCTTCCAGCGGATGCAGCCCAAGGGGATCATCCTCTCCGGCTCGCCGGCCTCGGTGCTTGATGAGGGCGGGCCGCGCATTCCGGACGAGATCCTGGAGAGCGGCCTGCCGATCCTGGGGATCTGCTATGGCCAGCAGGCGCTGATGCACCAGCTGGGCGGGCAGGTGCTGCTGGGTGACAGCGGCGAATTTGGCCGCGCCTTTATCGAGATTTCGGATCGCTGCGCGCTGTTTGACGGGCTGTGGGCCGAGGGCGAGACGCACCAGGTCTGGATGAGCCACGGTGACAAGGTGACCGCACTGGCCCCCGGCTTCCGCCCGGTCGCCAGCTCGCCCGGCGCGCCCTTCGCCGTGATCGCCAATGACGAGAAGCGCATCTACGCGATGCAGTTCCACCCCGAAGTGGTCCACACGCCCGATGGCGGCAAGCTGCTCAAGAACTTCGTCCGTCATGTCTGCGGCCTCGCTGGCGACTGGACCATGGCCGAGTTCCGCAAGACCAAGATCGAGGAAATCCGCGCCCAGGTCGGCAAGGGCAAGGTGATCTGCGGCCTCAGCGGCGGCGTCGATTCGGCCGTTGCTGCCGTGCTGATCCACGAGGCGATCGGCGATCAGCTGACCTGCGTCTTTGTCGATCACGGGCTGATGCGGATGGGTGAGGCCGATCAGGTCGTCAGCCTGTTCCGCGGCCATTACAACATCCCGCTGGTCCACAAGGATGTCTCGGCGCTGTTCCTCGGCGGGCTGGCCGGGGTGACCGACCCCGAAGCCAAGCGCAAGTTCATCGGCAAGACCTTCATCGACGTGTTCGAGGAAGAGGCCAAGCAAGTTGGCGGGGCCGATTTCCTGGCCCAGGGCACGCTTTATCCCGACGTGATCGAGAGCGTTTCCTTCACCGGTGGGCCCTCGGTCACGATCAAGAGCCACCACAATGTCGGCGGCCTGCCCGAACGCATGAACATGCAGCTGGTCGAACCCCTGCGCGAACTGTTCAAGGACGAGGTCCGCGAGCTCGGCCGCGAGCTCGGCCTGCCCGAGATCTTCGTGGGCCGCCACCCGTTCCCCGGCCCGGGCCTCGCCATCCGCATCCCCGGCGAAGTGACGCGTGAGCGCTGCGACGTGCTGCGCAAGGCCGATGCGATCTACCTTGAGGAAATCCGCAACGCCGGGCTCTATGACGCGATCTGGCAGGCCTTCGCCGTGCTGCTGCCGGTCAAGACCGTCGGCGTGATGGGCGATGGCCGCACTTACGACAACGTCTGCGCGCTGCGCGCCGTGACCAGCACCGATGGCATGACGGCGGATATCTATCCCTTCGACGCCGCCTTCCTCAGCCGCGTCGCGACCCGCATTATCAACGAGGTCAAGGGCATCAACCGCGTGGTCTATGACTATACGTCAAAACCGCCGGGCACGATTGAGTGGGAGTGATCCCACCGGTCCAAAGTCCGGGCTGACGCCTGCCCGCTCAGCGCCTAGCGGCTGCGCATGGAATGGATCCCGACCCGCGCCGCCGGCCTGGAACGGCTGGCGCAGTTCCTGCCCAGTGCCGGCCGCCCCTATGCCGAGCGCCGCAATGTCGACCTGGGCCCACAGGACCGTTCGAATGTTTCGGCGCTCTCGCCCTGGCTGCGGCGGCGGCTGATCACCGAGGAAGAGGTGGTGGCGGCAGTGCTGACGCGGCACAGCGCCGCAGCGGCCGAGAAATTCATCCAGGAAGTGACCTGGCGGACCTACTGGAAGGGCTGGCTTGAACTGCGGCCTGCCATGCTTGAGCGGTTCGATGCCGAACGGATCGCATTCAGGGCCGAACTCGCCCGCGATGGCAATCTTGCCCGCCGCTTCGCCCGCGCGATTGATGGTGCGACCGGGATCGCCTGTTTCGATGCCTGGGTGGAGGAACTGCGCGAGCTTGGCTGGCTCCACAACCACGCGCGGATGTGGTTCGCGAGTGTGTGGATCTTTACGCTGCGCCTGCCGTGGCAGCTGGGGGCGGACTTCTTCTACAAGCACCTGCTGGATGCCGATCCGGCCTCCAACACGCTGTCGTGGCGCTGGGTCGCGGGGCTGCACACGCCGGGCAAGCATTACCTGGCGCGGGCCGAGAATATCGCGCGCAATACCGGTGGGCGGTTCGCGCCCTATGGCCAGCTCAATGAAGCGGCGCTGCCGCTGACGGAAGATGCACCGCCGCTGCCGGTTACGCCCCTGGCTCCGGCCCAGCGGCACGATGGCGGCCCCTGCGCGCTGCTGCTGACCGAGGAAGACCTGCATCCCGAAAGCTGGGACCCGGTGGGCGAGGTCAAGGCAATCGCGGTGCTGCCAAGTGCAACGGTTCATGCCCCCGGCAGCCCTGCGGCGCGTTTTTCGGAAGGCGCGCTGGCTGATGCAGCGGCGCGGGCGAGCGCCCACTTTGGCGTTTCCTGCCACACCGTTGCCGCCGCTGACTTGCCAGGCTGGCTAGCCGGGCATGGGCTGACAGCCCTGGTGACGGCGCAGGCCCCTACTGGCCGCATCGCCTGGCAACTCCGCACGGTTGAAGCGCGGCTTGCGGCCGATGGCGCGCGGCTGGTTGAGCTTCGTCGTGCGTGGGACGATTTGCTGTGGCCACTGGCGACTGCGGGTTTCTTCAAGCTCAAGACCAGACTGCCCGGCGTGATCGAGCGGCTGGGGCTTGATCCGGCGGCGCCCCGGCTGCTCTAAACCGGAGGCGTCGCAAGTCGGCATAGGGCCGCGCCAACCTGGCCCGCCACACCGACCGCTTCCGCGCGCGGTTCTAAGGCTGAGGCCTCGCTGCATTTCCTCTCGCCAAGCGCGGGATTGCTGATAGCCTGCGGTGCAACCGGGGGGTGATCACATGGCAAGCATTGCACAAGGCAGCCGGATCAGCGCGGCGCGGCTCAACTGGCTGGTGATCCTGATCGGCCTGTCGGTCCTGCTCAACTATGTCGATCGCGGTGCCATTGGCATTGCCGCGCCGCTGATGAAGGCGGAGCTGGACCTTTCCGCCACTGGCTTCGGCACGGCGGTCTCGGCCTTCTTCTGGGTCTATGCGCCGCTCTGTCTGTTCGTGGGCTGGCTGTGCGACCGGTTCTGCGTCTACCGCATGTTCGCCGCCGGCATTGCGTTGTGGGCCGTGGCAACGCTGCTGACCGGCTTCGTCCACGGGATCGCGGCGCTGATCGTGCTGCGGCTGATCCTGGGGCTGGGTGAAAGCATTGCCTTTCCCGGCAGCTCGAAGATCTTTGCCGCAGAGGTTCCCGCCGCGCGGCGCGGCTATGCCAATGCCATGGTGGCTGCCGCGCTGGCATTTGGCCCGGCGGTTGGCACCTTCAGTGGCGGCCTGATCCTGGCCGAACTCGGCTGGCGGCCGATCTTCTGGATCTTTGGCGCGGTCACGCTGATCTGGCTGGTGCCCTGGCACTATGTCGCTGCGCCGCTGCGCACACAAAGTGTCAGCGTGCCGGTTGCCGATCCGGTGCCGCTGGCGACGATCATGCGGGTGCCCGCGGTCTGGCTGATGGGCGTGGGGCACTTCTGCACCAATTACGGGTTCTATTTCCTGCTGACCTGGCTGCCGCTTTACCTCGTCAAGTCGCGGGACTTTTCGATTACCGACATGACCATACTGACGACGCTGGGCTTTGCCGTGCAGGGGGTGATGGCGCTGGTGGTGGGCCATTTCTCGGACAAGTGGGTGGCTGGCGGCGCCGATGAGGCGCGGGTCCGGCGGCGGATGATGATCGCAGGGCAAGCGCTCGCCGCCGTGTCGATCGGCGCGGTCTTCTTTGCCGATGGCTTTGCGCAGGTCGGCGCCTGCCTGGTCCTGGCCGGGATCGCCAGCGCGCTGACCTCGACCAACCTCTTCGCGATCGGCCAGATGTTTGCCGGCCCGCGCGCCGCGGGGGTGTGGATCGGGCTGCAGAACGCGGTCGGCAATGCTGCCGGGATCATCGGTCCGGTGCTGACCGGGGTGATGATTGACCGACTCGGCGGCTATGGCTGGGCCTTCGCGCTGACGGCCCTGGTCCCGGCGCTGGGTGCGCTGTGGTGGTGGAAAGTTATCCCCCCGATCAGGCAGTTCGAAAGTTAGCGCCCCGGAAACCGTTCCCGGATTCGACCCTGTGGATAACTTAAGGTAAACTCCTGTCAGGGGCGATTCGCTAACGCCTCAAAACAAAGTGTTTTCCCGGGGGAAAGCCAATGGGTCGCGAAGATTACAATAGCCTGGTCGCCAGGAGCGAGAGCGTTGGCACGGCGCTGATGTGCGCGCGCGTCGCCAGCAACCTGTCGATCGAGGATCTGGCTGAGCGGACCAAGGTCAGCACCCGCTTCCTCCACGCGCTGGAGCGCGACGATTTCTCCGTCTTTGTCAGCCGGATCTACATCATGGGTTTCGCCAAGGCCTATGCCAAGGTCGTCGGCCTCGACTGCGAGGGGATCGTCAGCTCGCTGCGCCGCCAGCTTTCGCCTGAGCCGCTATAACGCGACGAATTTCCCGGCGGCGCGGTCCTTCTTCACCTTCAAGCCATCGAACACCTGCCCGCTCATCGCGATCCAGACGCCCGGCGCGGCGGTCTGGACCGTGGCGAAGGCCATGCCCAGGTTGAAGTTCGCGTCGGTCTCGGCAAAGCGCGCGGGCGATAGCGCGCCGGTCAGGCAGATCGTCTTGCCCGGCACCTCGGCGGCGAGGACCTTGGCCGTATCCGTCATCGTATCGGTACCGTGGGTCACGACGATCCGGCTCTCGGGCGCTTCGCGTGCGGCGCTGGCGATCAGGGCGCGGTCGGCCTCGGTCAGCTCCAGGCTGTCCTTGCGCATCAGCTCGACCACCCGGAACGGCAGGGCGACGCGGGCCTCGGCCAGGAGCGCCGGGATGCCGCTGTCGACGATCTGGTATTCGGACAGCGCGTCGAAGTAGTTCTTGTCGATCGTGCCGCCGGTGGTGAGGACGAGAATGCCTGTGGTCATGTCCCGCCCTTAGCCCTGCCAGTCCGCCACGGCCAGTCGGTTGCGGCAGAGACCCAGAGCGCCAGCCAGATCAGCACGGGTTGAAAGGCCAGCCGCGGGACGTGATAGCCCAGGCCCAGCCCACCATCGGCGCGGGCAAGATCGTTCAGCAGGTGCTGGAAATTGGCCGGCCAGACGCAGAGGGCATAGGCGGCGAGGCCCCAGCCAGCAGCGCGGCGCAAGGGCAGCAACCATGGCTGGAGCAGGCCGATCGCCCCGGCAAGCTCCGCCACACCGGTCAGCAGCACGACCAGTTCGGGCGCGGGCACCCAGGGCGGCATGATCGTTAGGAACGGGGCCGGATTGGCGAGGTGGATCACCCCCGCCGCGCCATAGAACAGCGCCAACAGCCAGCGCAGCGCGGTGCGGATCACGGGCGGCCAATCACGGACGGAAGGCTACCCCGGTCATCGCCTCGGACTTGTCCCACAGTGCGGCGGCGAGTGCTTCATCGCGGACATGCGGCCAGACGCCCGATGCTGGCGGGCTGTCCGGCCCGGCCATGGCGCCAATATTGCAGTCTTCGCAATAGACCCCGCCCATCCCATCAAGCTGCGGCGAAGTGGCGCACCAGGTGGCGGTGGCGGCGCCTTCGGCAGTGGTCTTGAACATCGGGTGGAGCTGGCCTTCCTCGTTGTACCAGCCCATCGCCTTCTGCTCTTCCATCGTCAGGTGGCGCTGGAGCGGGGTGGCGATGCCGCCGGGGTGGACGGCAAAGGCGCGCACGCCGTGGGCTTCACCCAGCTTGTCCAGTTGCAGCGCAAACAGCGCATTGGCCGACTTGGCCTGGCCATAAGCGACCCACTTGTCATAGTCGCGATGCTCGAAGTTGGGGTCCTCGACCGACAGGCCATTGAGGCGGTGGCCGATCGACGAGACCGAGACCAGCCGTGCGCCGCCCGCCGCCTTGAGCAGCGGCCAGAGCCGCGCGGTCAGCTGAAAATGCCCCAGGTGGTTGGTGGCGAACTGGCTTTCATAGCCGCGCGCGTCGCGGGCCAGCGGGCAGGCCATGATCGCAGCGTTGTTGATGACGATGTGGAGCCGGTCCGTGCGTTTGGCCACTTCGGCGGCGCAGGCATCGATCGAGGCCGGATCGGACAGATCTAGTTCGAGGATCTCGACCGCGCCGCTGACATCGGCCAGATCCTCAGCCGCCTTGTCGGGCCGGCGTGCCCCGACCAGCACCCGCGCACCCGCCGCGGTCAGCGCGCGCACGATCTCGGTGCCCAGGCCCGAATAGCCGCCGGTGACGAAGGCGGTCTTGCCCGACAGGTCGAGGCCCGCGACGACTTCCAGTGCGGTTGAGCGGTAGCCGTAGGGGGAATCGATCGGGGCCTGGGGGGTAGTCATACAAATGCTCCGTTGCAGGGGTTGCCGCGCAGGGTAGACTGCGACCGAACCTTTGCAAGGACTTGGGCTTTATGCAGCGGATCGAGCGGCAGATTACCGGCGGGTGCCAGTGCGGGGCAGTGCGCTATGCCGCCGCTGCGGTGATGGACAATGCCCACCTGTGTCACTGCCGGATGTGCCAGAAAGCGGTAGGAGGCCTCTTCGCCGCCCTGGTCGCCGTACCGCGCGATGCCTTCGCCTGGACGCGGGGGGTGCCGTCGCGCTGGCGCTCTTCGGCCAAGGTTGATCGCGGGTTCTGCGGGCAGTGCGGTACGCCGCTGTTCTATGAGGACGTGACCGGTGCCCACGTCTCGGTCACGCTCGGCTCGCTGGACGATCCGCGGCCTTTCAAGCCGGTGACGCACGACGGGGTGGAAGGGCGGATGCCGTGGTTCTTTGACCTGGCCCAAGTGCCCGATTTTGGCGAGACCGAGCAGCCGAGCCAGGCCGATTGGGCTGCGGCAATCAAGGCCAGCAACCGCCAGCATCCCGATCACGATACGGAGGTCTGGCCCTAGGCCGCCAGCGGTTCTTCCGCGTCGATCGCCTCGATCGCGGCCTTCAGTTCGGCCGCACCCGCCGGAGCCAGCGCGTGCTCGAACAGGGCTAGGTGGCGCAGCAGCGTGCGGCGGACCGCGCCGGTGCCGCTGGCCGTGGGCACGCCCAGTTCGCGCTCATGCTCCAGGCCAAAGCGCAGCAGGATCGTGGCGTTGATGGCAAGATCGGGCAGCTGTTCGCGCGGCAGGTTCAGCAGGCCGGCCTCGACCAGCGCGGCGAGGTGGGCTTCGATCTGGGCAAAGGTTTCGCGGGTCCAGCGCGGCGCATTTTCGGCGATGACGGCGGCGTGATCGCCATAGGCCGGCTGATCGCGGTAGAGGAAGCGGAAGTCGCGGAACTCGGTCATGATCGCGCGCAGCATGCGGATATAGCTGGCTACCGGATCGCCCTCTGGCACCAGCGCCAGCCGCGCCGTGACGCTGGCGGCAAAGCGCTCGCCAATCGCATCAAGCAGCGCGCGCTTGGTCTTGAAATGGTACCACAGGTTGCCTTCGGCCATGCCCAGCCGCTCGGCCAGCAGCGCTGTCGTCACCGCGCCATAGCCGGCCTCGTTGAACAGGCCTTGCGCGGTGACGACAATGCGGTCCCGTGTTCTCATTGGGACTTTCTCATCAGTAACGCGATAGCTCGACCGTCAGCGATTTGTAACCATGGACGAAGCAAGCCGGGACCCGGGTCGGCTCGCCGATGACGTTGGCGCGCAGCCGCCGCTTGGCCATTTCCTCCAGCAGGGTGACCAGCTGCAGTTCGGCCACCCGCGCACCGACGCAGCGGTGGATGCCATAGCCGAAGGAGAGGTGGCGGCGGGCGTTCTCGCGGTCGATGCGGATATGCTCACCGTCCTCGAACACGCTCTCGTCGCGGTTGGCCGAGATGTACCACATCACCACGGCATCGCCGGCCTTGATCTGGTGGCCCTCAAGCTCGGTATCCTCAACCGCGGTGCGGCGCATGTGTGCCAGCGGGGTCTGCCAGCGGATCAGTTCCTGCACGGCATTGGGGATCAGCGCGGGATCGGCTTCCAGCTTGGCGCGCTCTTCCGGATACTTGTTCAGGCCATAGGCAAAGGCTGACATCGAATTGCGGGTGGTGTCATTGCCGCCAACGATCAGCAGGATCAGGTTGCCGATGAATTCCTCCGGCGCCATTTCCTTCATCGCATCGGACTGCAGCATGACCGAGATCAGGTCCTTGCCCGGATTGGCCATGCGTTCCTGCCACAGCCCGGCAAAGGCCATGCCCATTTCCTGCATCTTGGCGAGCCGCAGCTCGACCGTGGCGGGGTTCTTGATCAGCTCCACATCGCCGCCAAAGTCCGACCATTCGGTCAGGTGGTGGCGCTGCTCCCACGGATAGCCGAACAGCTTGGCCAGCATGCCCGTGGTCAGTTCGATCGAGACGCGCTGGACCCAGTCGAACGGCTGGCCGACCGGCAGGCTATCCAGCACCTCGCCAGTGCGTGCGGCACATTCGGCCTTCATCGTCGCCACTTCGGACGGGCCGAAGCTGGGCGCCACGGTGCGGCGCTGGCCCGTGTGCTTGGGCGGGTCCATCGCGATGAACATCGGCTCGCGCATGTTGTATTCTTCGGCCAGCTTCGGATTGCCCGAAATCGCGATCCCGCCGTGCTCCCAGTCGGATGAGAAGAGCTTGGGCAGCGCCTCGATATAGACGATCGGCTTGTAGGTGCTGACCGACCAATAGGGCCCGAACCCCGAATCCTTCACATAGTGGATCGGCGCTTCGGCGCGGTGGCGGCGGAAGATCTCTTCAAACCGGTCCTCGGCATAGATTTCCGGGCGCGAGACGTCGAACGGATCGACTTCAGGTTCAAGTGCAGCGGTGGCCATGGCAATCCTCTCCCAAGCCCTTTTTAGGGTATGCACCCTAAATGCCGCAATCGGGCGAGCGAGTCAAGCCTACCAGGCGTTGCCGCTGGCAACCGCGCGCGCCTCGGCCGGGCTGGAGCGGCGGCCGAGCATGGCGTTGCGGTGCGGGAAGCGGCCAAAGCGGGCGACCATGCGGTAATGGCTGCGGGCAAAGCCCTTGCGTCCGGCATCGCCATTGGCGGCGAACAGGCGGACCGAGCGGCGCTGGTCGGCAATCGCCTCGCTGTGCATCAGCGGCAGCAGCAGGAACTGGCGCTGCGGGCGCGTCAGGCGGCGGTGCCAGCCGCGGGCCAGGGCAGCTTTGGTAATCGCGGCAGCACTTCGGTCGGTCGCAAAGGCGCGGGCCTGCCCCCGAAAGCTGTTGCGCGGCACCTGATCGAACAGCAGCACGGCCGCCCGCGCGGTCAGCGGGTCGGTCAGGAACTTGCACAAGGGCTGGCGCGACAGGCCGGTAAGGAGCGGTGCGAAGCGGCGGCGCAATTGCGCGTCAACCGCATCATCGCGCCTGAACCACTGCGGCGGGCGCAAGTGGTGAAACCAGAAATGGAGCAGGTCAGCCGCCCAGGCTTGCCGGGCGGCGGTCACGGCTTACTTCGCGGCCTGCTGGGTCCGGCGATAGGGCACGAAATCGCCCAGGTTGATGAAGCCGGTGGTGAAGTGGCCCATCCGGTCCACCGTATGGACCATGTCGAGCCGGCAGAGCTGGCTGCCGCTCGGGCGGATGACCAGGATATCATCCGAATCGAGGTCTTCTGGATTGCGCGGCTTGTTGACGTAAAGCGTGGTGCCCGACCGATAGACCAGCGCCACGCCATCGAGGATTTCCAGGTCGCGCGTGTCGCTCTGCGAGATGCAGCTGGTCGGCTTGCCGGCTGTGCGACCTTCGAGCAGCTTTTCGAGCCGCTGTTCGGGGGTCAGCTTTGGCTTGGCAGAAACTGCGGCGCCACCGGCAACCAGCGCCGTGGCGGCAAGGGCAATGGCAAGAGCACGCATGGCGATTCTCCGTAAGGGTCACGCCCGCAAGGCTAGCACAAGATCCTGAACCGCGCCTGACAAATCAGGCCGTTCCGCCGACAGTCAGCCCATCGACCAGCAGGGTTGGCTGACCCACCCCGGCGGGGACCGACTGGCCGCCCTTGCCGCAGATGCCGACGCCTTCGTCGATCGCCAGGTCGTTGCCGATGCCCGAAACCTTGGTCAGCACGGTCGGCCCATCGCCGATCAGCGTCGCGCCCTTGATCGGCGCGCCGATCTTGCCGTCTTCGACCAGATAGGCCTCGGTGCAGGAGAAGACGAACTTGCCCGAGACGATATCGACCTGCCCGCCGCCAAAGCTCTTGGCGAAGATGCCCTTCTTGACGCGGGACAGCAGTTCGGCCGGATCGTCATTGCCGGCGCGCATGAAGGTATTGGTCATGCGCGGCATCGGGGCGTGGGCATAGCTCTCGCGGCGACCGTTGCCGGTCGGCTCCACGCCCATCAGCCGGGCGTTGAGCCGGTCCTGCATATAGCCCTTCAGGATCCCGTCCTCGATCAGCACGGTCTCGCTGGTGGCGGTGCCTTCGTCATCGATCGAGAGCGAGCCGCGGCGTCCCTGGCCGTTCACGCCCAGCAGGGTGCCGTCATCGACCACGGTCACGCCCGGCGCCGCGACGCGCTGGCCGATCTTGCCGGAAAAGGCGCTGGTGCCCTTNNTAGCCCTTGAGGATGCCGTCCTCGATCAGGATATTTTCCTGCGTCGGCGTGCCTTCATCATCGATCGAGAGCGAACCGCGGCGGTCGAGGATGCTGCCATCGTCGACCACGGTGACGCCGGGTGCGGCGACGCGCTGGCCGATGCGACCGGAAAAGGCGCTGGTGCCCTTGCGGTTGAAATCGCCTTCGAGACCGTGCCCGACCGCTTCGTGCAGCAGCACGCCGGGCCAGCCGGGGCCGAGCAGGACGGTCATCTCGCCCGCCGGGGCGGCCACGCTTTCCAGGTTGACCAGCGCCTGGGCCAGGGCGCTGTCGATTGCGCGGTTCCAGGTTTCGGGCGCGAACAGGTCGTCATAGAGCCGCCGTCCACCGATCCCGAAGCTTCCGGTCTCGCGCCGGCCGTTCTGCTCGGCAACGATCCCGACGTTGAGGCGCACCAGCGGGCGCACGTCGGTGGCAACAAAGCCATCGGGGCGGACGATCTCGACCACCGACCACGATGCGGCAAGGCTGGCCGAAACCTGCACCACGCGCGGATCGCGGCCGCGGGCGGCCGCGTCGATCATCTCCAGCAGCTTCACCTTTTCGGCAAAGGGAATGAGATCGAGCGGCGAGGCATCGGTATAGAGCTTGCGGTTGCTGGCGCGCGGCGGGGCAGCCAGCTTGTTCGCGGCGGGATCGAGCAAGGCCAGGGTCTGCCCGGCGCGGCGGATCGCATCGGCGCTGATCTCGTTGGCATGGGCAAAGCCGGTCATCTCGCCCGAAACGCCGCGCAGGCCGAAACCGGCTTCGCGCGAATAGTCGGCGGTCTTCAGCCGGCCATCATCGAACCCGAAGGTCTCGCTGGCGGTATATTGCAGGAACAGCTCACCATCATCACAGCGGGCCAATGCCTCACGCGTGATGGCCTGGGCCTGGGCGGGATCGAGCTGGCGATAGAGCAGGGCGCGCGGATCGGTGGTCATGCCACCGATATAGGGTGACTAGCGGCTGGCGCCAGAGGCCACGTCATCCAGCTGCGATTGGTCGGCGCCGTCGGCCGGGCCGCCTTGCAGCACGAAGCGCTTGTCGCAATAGCCACAGTCGACATAGCCGCGCTCGTCGATTTCCAGCCAGACGCGCGGATGGCCCAGCGCTGCGCCGCCACGGATATCCTTGGCGCCGTCGCAGGAAACGCGGGTGGAGGTGACGAGTGCGATTTCAGGCTGGTTGCTCATGGACCCGCCCCCTAGCAGGCGCGCCAGCGCTTTTCCAGCCTACTGGTACTGAACGGTGACGACGAAAGTGCCGTTGTAGACCCCGCCGAGCTGGTTGGCCCCGACATTGAGCGTGCCGCCAACCCGGAAGTCGAAGATGCCGTTGTTGGGAACGATCTGGTAACGGCGATTGCCATTACCCAGCCCATTGCCGTTGCCGCCCAGGAACTGAAGATCAGGCGTGGTATCCAGCGCGAGGGCGCTGACTGTCATGGTCGCCCCGCCGCCAACGCGGGTCAGCGTGATCGACGCCGGGATCTGGATCCGCAGCGTCATCCGCCGGGTGCCCATGCCGCTAAATTCGGCCGGCTGGCAGACACCGGTGCGGGCAATCGGTCCAGTGGTGGTGCAGGCCAGGGTATCGGGATTCAGCGTTACCGTCCCGGCGGCTGCACCTGGGGCGACGCGGCCGAAGTTGAGCGACTGGTTGGCCACGAGCGCCAGCGGTGCCACGACAACTGCCGTAGAGGCACCGTTCGCCGAGACGCGCTGGGCCTGCGCAGGGTTCGCCGCAAGGGTCGCCAAGGTAAACGCCAGCACCGCGCAAACTGCGCGAAACAGCCGCTGGAGCGGCCGGCTGGTGGTGGTCCCCCGATTCATCACGCTCTTCCTAATCCGGCGCGGCTTAACACCATGCTGGACGGACATGGTTAACAGGCCGGTAAGCTGCGGCAAGTCGCAAGCCGCGCGGCAGGGCTTTTGGCGGGGCTTTACGAAGCGCGCATCCTGCCGCAAGAGCGCGTTCATGGAACAGCCCGCCGCCATCCGCATCCGCGACCTCGTCAAGCGCTACGCCCCCGCCGGTCAGGGGGAGGGCAAGCTCGCGCTCAAGGGCGTGTCCTTCGATGTGCCGCAGGGGGAGATCTTCGGCCTGCTCGGCCCGAATGGCGCGGGCAAGTCGACCCTGATCAACATCCTCGCCGGACTCGTCATGAAAACCAGCGGAACCGCGGAAATCTGGGGTTTCGATATCGACAAGGACCCGCGCAACGCCAAGCGCGCGATCGGGATCGTGCCGCAGGAAATCGTCTTCGATCCGTTCTTCACGCCGGTCGAGGTGCTGGATATCCAGGCCGGGCTCTATGGCGTGCCCAAGGCGGCGCGGCGTAGCCTGGAACTGCTCGGCCAGGTCCACCTCTCGGACAAGGCCAATGCCTATTCGCGCACGCTCTCGGGGGGCATGAAGCGCCGCCTGCTGATCGCCAAGGCACTGGTTCACCAGCCGCCGGTGATCGTGCTCGATGAACCGACCGCCGGGGTCGACGTCGAACTGCGCCGCCAATTGTGGGAACTGGTGAGCGAACTCAACGCCCACGGGGTCACCGTGGTGCTGACCACGCACTACCTCGAAGAGGCGGAGGAGCTGTGCAACCGCATCGCCATCATCAACCATGGTGAACTGATTGCCAACAAGCCGACCCGCGAACTGGTCGAAATGGCGCGCGAGAAGGTCGTGGTGGTCACGGTCGACAAGCCGGCTGCCGAATGCCCGGCCCACCCGGCGATCATCAAGTGCGAGAAGACCGGCGATCACACGCTGGAAATCACCTACGACAAGGACCGCAGCAACGCCGGTGAGGTGCTCTCGCTGGTCCAGGCCATGGGCTTTGGCATCGTCGATGTCAGCACCCGCGAGGCCGATCTGGAGGACGTCTTCGTCAGCCTGACCAGCAGCGCGGCCGCGGCGTGAAAACCACGAGACGACAGTTCGCTGGACTGGTGACGTTAGTGGCTTCACCAATTCTCTGCCAAAGAAGAGCGAGTGCTATGTCGAAGTCGAAGATTGTCGAGGACGTGTTGGCATCGGCGGAGTGGATTTCAAAAGCGCTCATTTCTTCAGGGTATTCTGCCAATTTCTCAATTGCGAGCCTACGTGAGATCGACCGGTTTTTCGACGAGCAGGCACCAAATGGTTCGCCTTTGGGAGATGGCTTGCTTGGTGAGAATCTAGGCTCGAGGATTTTCGCAATTGGGGCCTATGTCGGGGAAGTTCTCCGTAGAAATCTCGGCGGTGAATGGGTTGGCGATGACAATGACCCACAAGCTGAGATTAATGTTAGCCTGTTGCTGACCGATGGCTCGACGATTTGGCCCATTCAACGCGTGATGAAACGACTTCGAAATGGAAAAGAAGATGGTCTCGAGGCCTACGGCGTTGCTTTGAGTAGTCCGAAGTGAGCCACGACGTTATCATCGTCGGTTCCGGCGCTGCCGGGCTGACGGCGGCGCTGGCGCTGGCCGAGCGGGTCAAGGTGCTGGTCCTGGCCAAGGGCGAGCTGACCGGCGGGTCGACCGCCTGGGCCCAGGGCGGGATTGCCGCCGTGCTCGATGCCGGCGACACCTTTGAGAACCACATTCGCGATACGATGGTCGCCGGGGCCGGCCTAAACCGGCGCGAGACGGTCGAGTTCGTGATCGAACAGGCGCCCCACGCGATCGACCGGCTGGTCGAGCTGGGTGTGCCGTTCAACACCGAGGGCAAGGACCTGCACCTCACCCGCGAAGGCGGACACAGCCACCGCCGGATCGTCCATGTCGACGATGCCACCGGGCGCGCCGTGCTCGATGCGCTGCTGCGCGCGGCCGAGGCCCATCCCAACATCACCCTGCTGCCGCACCGCGCCTGCATCGACCTGATTACCGGGCGGCACGAGGAGCGCTATTCGGGCTCGGGCCGGGTCTGGGGCGTCTATGCGCTCAATGAGCAGACCGGCAAGGTTGAGGTCCACACCGCGCGCGCCACGATCCTGGCGAGCGGCGGGGCCGGGCGCGTCTACCAGTTCAGCACGGCACCAAGGGGCGCGACCGGGGACGGGATCGCCATGGCCTGGCGCGCGGGCTGCCGCGTCGCCAACATGGAGATGATGCAGTTCCACCCGACCTGCCTCTACAACCTCGACGTCAAGAACTTCCTGATCACCGAGGCCGTGCGCGGCGAGGGCGGGCACCTGCTCAACCCCAAGACCGGGCATCGCTATATGCCCGATTACGACGAGCGCGCTGAACTCGCGCCCCGTGATATCGTCGCCCGCGCCAATGACAGCGAGATCAAGCGCGACGGGCTCGATTACGTCCACCTCGATATCAGCCATCAGCCGGCCGATTTCGTGAAGCACCACTTCCCCACGATCTACGAGAAGCTCCTCGGCCTCGGCATCGACATGACGAAGGAGCCGATCCCGGTGGTGCCGGCGCAGCACTATACCTGCGGCGGGATCGTGATCGATCTGCACGGCCGGACTGACCTGCCCGGGCTCTATGCCGCTGGCGAATGCACCGAGAGCGGCCTGCACGGGGCCAACCGCCTCGCTTCCAACAGCCTGCTCGAATGCTTCGTCTTCGGCGAGGCCGCCGCTGCTGACATTCTGGCGCGATGGGAGGAATTCGACGCCCCGCCGCCGGTCCGCGCCTGGGATGAAAGCCGGGTGACCGACAGCGATGAGGAAGTGGTGATCCAGCAGAACTGGACCGAAATCCGCCGCTTCATGTGGAACTATGTCGGCATCGTGCGCACCACCAAGCGGCTGGAACGCGCCGCGCACCGGATCAAGCTGCTGATGGAGGAAGTGAATGATTACTACGGCCACTTCCGGGTCTCGACTGACCTGATCGAACTTCGAAACCTGCTGCAATGCGCTGAGCTGATCGTCCGCTCGGCATTGGAGCGCAAGGAAAGCCGGGGCCTGCACTTCACGCTCGACTATCCGGAAATGCTGCCCCACGCCCGCGATACGGTGCTGGTGCCGTGATGAGCCCAACCACTCCCGTCATTCCCGCGCAAGCGGGAACCCAGGGGCGGTGAAGCGCGATATCCAGCCGGCGGTCTATCTGCTGGCATCCCAACGCAACGGTACACTTTATGTCGGGGTTACCTCAGACCTGTTGGCCCGGATTCATCAGCATCGCGAGGGCAAGTTCGCAGGCTTCACCAAGGAGCACGGTGTAAAGCGGCTGGTCTGGTTCGAGCAGCACGAAACTATGGAAAGTGCCATCATTCGCGAGAAGCGGATCAAGAAGTGGGATCGGGCGTGGAAGCTCGAACTGATCGAAGCCGAAAACCCGCGCTGGCTTGATCTAGCAGAGCAATTCGGCTTCGATCCGTTGTAACGCTCTGGGTCCCCGCTTTCGCGGGGATGACGGGGCATAGGGAGAAGAATGCGTGCAAATCACCACCAACGGCGTCAACCTTGAATACGAAACCTATGGCGATCCGGCCAATCCGCCGATGCTGCTGATCATGGGGCTGGGCGCGCAGTTGACGCTCTGGCCGATCGAGCTGGTCGAGGCGCTGGTGGCGCGCGGCTACCACGTGATCCGCTATGACAACCGCGACATTGGCCTTTCGACCAAGTTCACCGAACATGGCGTGCCCAATGTCCGCAAGGTGGTGCTGATGCGGCTGCTGGGCCTGCGCCCGAAACTGCCCTACCGCCTGACCGACATGGCCGCCGATGCCGTCGGCCTGCTCGATGCCCTGGGGATTGCCAAGGCGCACATTGTCGGCGCCTCGATGGGCGGGATGATCGCGCAGCTGGTCGCGGCGACTTACCCGGAGCGGACCCTGTCGCTCACCTCGATCATGTCGACCACCGGCAACCGCCGCGTGCCGCCCGCCAAGCCCGAGGCGTTCAAGGCACTGACCACGCCGCCGCCCGCCAATGCCTCGCTCGACCAGATCGTGCCGCACGTCATCCGCATTGCCCGCGCGATCGGCAGCCCGGCCTATCCCGCGCCCGAAGAGCGCCTGGCCGAGCGCATCACGCGCGATTTCAAGCGCAGCTTCCACCCCACCGGCTCGGCCCGCCAGCTCGCCGCAATCATAGATGATGGCTGCCGGCGCGAGCGGTTGAAGAAGGTGTCGGCCCCGGCCCTTGTGATCCACGGCGTCGACGATCCGCTCGTCCGGGTCGAAGGCGGCCGCGATACCGCCGCGCACATTCCCGGCGCGCGGCTGCACGAGATCCCCGGCATGGGCCATGACCTGCCGCTCGAACTGGTCGACGAAGTGGCCGATTCAATCGCCGGGGTGGCGCGTTAGGCGGGAGTGCTCGCTTCGGCTGCTGCGGCGCGCTCGGCCCGGCGGCGCATGATGCGGGGGTTCAGGAATCCCCACCATAGCGCGTTCCAGCCGGTGCTGATCATCACGGCCTGTCGTTCGCTCAGCAGCTCGAAATTCGGCCAGCGGATGAAGCCGGCCCAGGTCGCGCAGCTCAACACAAAGATCAGCGCGCTAAAGAACGAGATCGGCCGCCGATAGCGTTCTGCCAAGGTATCGAGCCGATCGATCGCCTGGGCGAGCTGTGTCACCTCAGAACCCCCAGCCGAGCTGCCGCCCGATAAAGATCAGCAGCATCGCACCCAGGATCGAGGAGAAGCAGCCGGCGCGGTTGAAGCCTTCGCGCACGCCCTGGCCGCTGGCAAAGCTGGCCAGCACGCCCACCACCAGCGCCCCGCCCACGCCGAGCAAGCTGGTCATCCAGAAACCCATGTCGACCGCACCGGGGTAAAAGAAGCGCGCCAGCACGCCCACGAACAGGCCTGAGAAGATAATCCCGATGATATTCAGCATGGTGGTCAGGTTCCTCCGGTTAGGGGGTCCAGACTAACCCGAAAGCGCCGCCGCGCAAGTTCGTTGCGGGGTCTGATTCTATCGTTAGTCAAGCCGCCGGAGAGCCTCTCCCCGGACAAAAATTTTTTCACAGATTCACTTTGACTCTTGCGCTGCGCACCAGTGGC
Organism: Novosphingobium sp. UBA6722; assembly: GCA_002454125.1. Classification (GTDB taxonomy): domain Bacteria; phylum Pseudomonadota; class Alphaproteobacteria; order Sphingomonadales; family Sphingomonadaceae; genus Novosphingobium. Next base: position 7,444 of record DKII01000167.1, on the reverse strand, counting down.
GGAAATCCCGCGCGTCGCTGCAATGCGCAAGGCGGGCGCGGCGGGCAAAGACCCGGCGGCAAAGATGAACGCGCGATTTACCCTCTTGCGCGCGATTCGCGATCGGGCACTATAGGTTGTGGTCCAGCGCTTGGGGGGACCTCTAAACCTAGATTCAGCCACCGGCGCGCGACCAGCGCGAACGGGGCTGGATTCGGTCGGAAAAGGGGCATCTCAAGCGCCGGAACGGACAGGGCTGGGGACAGGTCGGGGATAAGTTTTTCTCCATTTGTTCGCCTGGTCTGGTAGGATCGCGGCTTCGCTGCCGATTCGAACGAATGTGGAACATTGCGGGGCCCGGATCTGTCCGGAAAACCGCGCGGGGCAGATAACAGGATAGCAAGGGGCAGCACGTGGAATTCAGGTCCGGGGACGAGCCGACGATGGCGGAGATGGATGCAATGGTGACGGCGGATGCGCCGGTGAAGGCCCAGAGCAAGACGACGAAGAAGGAGGCGGGCAAGGGCCCGGCTGTAAGCATGGCAGACAAGGCTGATCTCGGTTCCGAAGCGCTGGTGGCCCAGGCCGCCGCCGAAGCCATGGTCAAGGCCGTGGCCGCGCCTCGCCATGAGGATTCCAAGTCGGTCCAGCCGCGCCGCTTCGCGATCGAGGTTGATCACGCCCGCGATGCCCTGTTGACCGATTTCGGCAAGGACACCCTGGATGACCGCTACCTGCTGCCGGGTGAGCGCTATCAGGACCTGTTCGCCCGCGTCGCCGATGCCTATGCCGATGACGAGGCCCACGCCCAGCGCCTCTATGATTACATCTCCAAGCTGTGGTTCATGCCGGCAACGCCGGTCCTCTCGAACGGCGGCACCGGGCGCGGCCTGCCGATCTCGTGCTACCTCAACTCGGTCTCGGACAGCCTTGAAGGCATCGTCGGCACCTGGAACGAGAACGTCTGGCTCGCCTCGCGCGGCGGCGGGATCGGCACCTATTGGGGCCAGGTCCGCGGGATTGGTGAGCCGGTTGGCCTCAACGGCAAGACTTCGGGGATCATTCCCTTCGTCCGCGTGATGGACTCGTTGACCCTCGCGATCAGCCAGGGTTCGCTGCGCCGCGGTTCGGCCGCCTGCTACCTCGACGTCAGCCACCCGGAGATCGAGGAGTTCCTTGAGATCCGCAAGCCTTCGGGGGACTTCAACCGCAAGGCGCTGAACCTCCACCACGGCGTGCTCTTGACCGACGAGTTCATGGAAGCCGTGCGCGATGGCACCGAATTCCACCTGCGCAGCCCCAAGGACGGGTCGGTGCGCGGCACGGTCGATGCCCGCAGCCTGTTCCAGAAGCTGGTCGAAACCCGCCTCGCCACGGGTGAGCCCTATATCGTCTTCTCCGACACGGTGAACCGGATGATGCCCAAGCATCACCGCGATCTGGGGCTCAAGGTTTCGACCTCGAACCTCTGCTCGGAAATCACCCTGCCGACCGGGGTCGATCACCTTGGCAACGATCGCACCGCGGTCTGCTGCCTGTCGTCGCTCAACCTCGAAACATGGGATGAGTGGAACAAGGACGAGCGCTTTATCGAGGACGTGCTGCGCTTCCTCGATAACGTGCTGCAGGACTATATCGACCGCGCACCGGACGAGATGGCCCGCGCCAAGTATTCGGCCATGCGTGAGCGGTCGGTCGGCATGGGCGTGATGGGCTTCCACTCGTTCCTGCAGCAGAAGGGCATCGGCTTTGAAAGCGCGATGGCCAAGGCGCTCAACCTCAAGATGTTCAAGCACATCGCCGCCAAGGCCGATGAGGCTTCGCTGATGCTGGCGCAGGAACGGGGCGCTTGCCCCGATGCCGCCGACATGGGCGTGATGCAGCGCTTCAGCTGCAAGATGGCGATCGCGCCGACCGCCTCGATCAGCATCATCTGCGGCGGCACCTCGGCCTGCATCGAGCCGATCCCGGCCAACATCTATACCCACAAGACCCTGTCGGGCTCCTTCGTGGTCAAGAACCCCTACCTTGAAAAGCTGCTGCAATCGAAGTCGAAGGATTCGACCAACGTCTGGAACTCGATCCTCGAGCGCGGCGGTTCGGTCCAGCACCTCGATTTCCTCAGCCCTGAGGAAAAGGCCGTCTACAAGACCAGCTTCGAAATCGACCAGCGCTGGCTGCTCGAATTCGCGGCTGACCGCACGCCCTACATCGACCAGGCGCAGAGCCTTAACCTCTATATCCCGGCCGATGTCGACAAGTGGGACCTGATGATGCTGCACTTCCAGGCCTGGGAGAAGGGCATCAAGTCGCTCTACTACCTGCGCTCGAAGTCGGTGCAGCGCGCTGGCTTTGCCGGCGGGGTTGAGGCGGACAATACCGCCGATGCCCCCGTCATGGAGCTCAGCGCCGGCGGCCAGACCGATTATGAGGAATGCCTCGCATGCCAGTAAGCGGCACGGCGGGGCACGGGGGCTAAGGCATGGATCTGGGGCGCCTGGCACTGGTCTCGGTTGGCGCGGTTGCGTTCGCCCTGGGCCTGGCCGTGCTGACCCGGCGCCATCCCGGTGAGCCGGCGCGCTATATGCGCCGCATCATCGGGGCCATGCTCCTCGGCTTCGGCTTTGCCGCCGTGCTGCTCACCCTGTTGCTGACCCACGCGCAATCGCAGGATCTTACGCCCTAGCCGCCGCGCAATCCATTTCGTGTTATAACCCGTTTGCTCATCCGGAGTCGTTTCGATGCCCCTTCTTGAAGCCCGCAAGACCTACAAGCCCTTCGAATATCCCTGGGCTTACGAGTTCTGGAAGCGGCAGCAGCAGATCCACTGGATGCCGGAAGAAGTGCCGCTGGGTGAAGACTGCCGCGACTGGGCGCAGAAGATCAGCGAGTCAGAGCGCAACCTGCTCACGCAGATCTTTCGCTTCTTCACCCAGGCCGATGTCGAGGTGCAGGATTGCTACCACGACAAGTACGCCCGCGTGTTCAAGCCGACCGAGATCAAGATGATGCTGGCGGCCTTCTCCAACATGGAGACGGTCCACATCGCGGCCTACTCGCACCTGCTCGACACCATCGGCATGCCCGAGGCGGAATACGGCATGTTCCTCGAGTACGAGGAGATGAAGGCCAAGCACGATTACCTGCACACCTTCGGGGTCGATACGGACGAGGATATCGCCCGCACCCTGGCGATGTTCGGCGGCTTCACCGAAGGGCTCCAGCTCTTCGCCTCCTTCGCCATGCTGATGAACTTCCCGCGCTTCAACAAGATGAAGGGCATGGGCCAGATCGTCAGCTGGTCGGTGCGCGATGAAAGCCTGCACTGCGAAGGCATCGTCAAGCTGTTCCACGCCTTCACCAAGGAACGCGGCTGCCTGACCAAGGCGGTCAAGGAAGACATCATCGATTGCTGCCAGAAGACCGTGCGGCTGGAAGATGCCTTTATCGACCTGGCCTTTGAACAGGGCCCGGTCCCGGGGATGAGCCCCAAGGAAATCAAGCGCTACATCCGCTACATCGCCGATTGGCGCCTGGGCCAGCTCGGCCTGCCGGCGATCTACATGGTAGAGGATCACCCGCTCCCCTGGCTCGCCCCGCTGCTCAACGGCGTCGAACACGCCAACTTCTTCGAAACCCGCGCGACCGAATACTCGAAGGGCGCCACCCGCGGCGATTGGCAGCAGGTCTGGTCCAACTTCGACAGCCGCCGGAATGCGAAGGTCGTTGGCGAAGCGGCGAATGAGGCCGATGCGAGCGAGCCGGATATGTTTGGCGCTGAGGGGGTTCAGGCGGCGGAGTGATTCCAAATCGGTTCAATCTGTCGCTCGCACCATTGACCGGAACATGGCAAGAACATAACCTGCCAGGAGCGGGAGGAAGTTCATGCACTCTATAGAATTCTGCGCAGGGGCGGGCGGTCAGGCGCTTGGGTTAGAGCAGGCCGGATTTCACCACACTGCTCTGGTTGAGATCGACCAAGACTGTTCGAAGACGCTTCGCCTCAATCGTCCCCATTGGGATGTGCGCAATGAAGACATGAACCTGTTTGACGGCCGCCCCTTCAAGGGCGTCGATATTCTGACAGGCGGCCTTCCCTGCCCGCCCTTTTCCGTCGCGGGCAAACAGCTTGGCGAGAAGGATGAGCGGAATCTTTTCCCGGCGGCGATCCGGCTGATTGATGAAATCCGGCCGAAGGCGGTCATGATAGAGAACGTGCGCGGTTTCCTGTCGCCGGTGTTCGAAGATTACCGCCTATTCTTGAAATCAGAGTTCAAGAAGCTGGGCTACACGATCGACTGGCGGCTCCTGAGCTCGTCCGACTTTGGCGTCCCGCAATTACGGCCACGCGTAGTCATCGTCGCTTTGCGCACAGATTTGGTGGATGCCTTCGATTGGCCGGAAGTCTTGCCGCACAACCCGCCCACTGTCGGCTCGACACTTCGCGATCTGATGGCGGCAAATGGTTGGGTCGGAGCAGGTCGTTGGGCAGACCTTGCAAATGATATTGCGCCAACAATCGTGGGCGGATCGAAGAAACACGGTGGACCTGATCTTGGGCCAACTCGTGCTCGGCGAGCTTGGGCGGCGATGGGTGTCGAAGGCCGGTCGATTGCCGAAGCTGCGCCAGAGGCTGATTTCTGCGGGATGCCTCGCCTGACTGTCAGAATGGTGGCACGCATCCAGGGCTTCCCGGACGATTGGCAGTTCTATGGTCGAAAGACGACGGCCTACAGGCAGGTAGGAAATGCATTTCCCCCACCGGTAGCCCGCGCTGTGGCTCACAACCTGAAGATCGCGCTTGCGGTGCAGAAGGTCTTCCCGGTTCGAGCTGTGGCGTGAACATTCTTAACGATAGCGGTCATCAGCCACTGCCATCAGGCCATATTGACTATGATGACCTCCATGCACTCGAGTCCGATCTATTAGCAGCTGTCGGCGGGAAACAGATTTTCGAAGAGAAATTGAGATCGTTTTTTCGCTCAGCCATTGATGAGGTGATCGATACGGCGCGAACCAATCGCTTCTTCCTTTCGCAACTTGAAAAACAGAGAAAACCTATCTCGGCACCAAGTTCGAGAATTTGCTTCGTGACTGGTTACAAGTGCCCCGGGGCATCCTCCTTGACCTAAAGATCGGCGGCAGGGAGGTTGACGTCAAATCTACGACAGGAGGCAGGTCCGGCTGGATGATTCCCCGTGAGGCGCTTGAACAGCTTTGCGTCTTACTCAGAGTCAACGAATCTGCATCGACATGTGCCGTCGGTTTGGTGCGAGCGCGAAAGGCCTATCTGAGGTCAGGCGAGAATCAGGATAAGAAAACCAGCTTTTCTGCGGAGGGAATTGGCAACATCTGGTGGATGGTGAGAGACTTCGCATACACACCGAACTTCTGGAATTCGGTTAGTGACGACGTGCGTAACGAGATAATGAAACCAAAAGGCGGCACGGCAAGACTTGTAAAGCTCTTCGAAAATTGCCTCGAAATTCCCGTCTCTCGTGTGCTGATTTCGGGAGTCGCAAAGCAGGACGACTTCATGAAGCGACTTCGCAAGAATGGTGGGGCCAGAGACAAATTGGCGCGGGCTGGTATTGCGGTGCTGTATTCCGGCTACGACCGCAACCTTATGCAGGAGCTAGGCTTGAAGGTTGGGCATAGGGAGTTTCAATCTTATCGACCTAAAACCTCTGACGAAGTTCTGCTGCTCAGGAACGCTGGGAAGATTGATTAGAATTACGGTAACAGGTGCAACAAGAATTTCGGTGACAGGTGCAACAATCCCCAATTGTGCCATAGCGGTGGCAGTGCGCCGAACTCCCAGCCCACCTCTTACTCCCCTCCGTCATTCCGGCGAAAGCGGGAACCCAGGGTTTGCCGGCACTGGATCCCCGCCTGCGCGGGGATGACGGGGTAGGGCAGGGATGACGGGTTGCGGCGGGGCTAGCTGGGCGCCCGCCCGCGTTTTCCGCCGCGCCGCCTGCCCGCACTTGCGCCGCCGCGCCATTTCGCCATGATCCAGCCCGACAACCGGAGAGGATACCCGAATGAGCGCCTACCTCGTCTTCATCAAGGAACGCGAACACGATGCCGCCGCCATGGCCGAATATGGCGGCAAGGCCGGC
>DKII01000167.1:0-1275 GCA_002454125.1 Novosphingobium sp. UBA6722 | reverse complement strand
CCGAATATGGCGGCAAGGCCGGCCCTTCGCTGGCCGGGCACCCGGCCAAGCCGCTGGTGCTCTATGGCGCGACCGAGACGCTGGAAGGGCCCGAGGCCAACAGCTGCGTGATCATCGAATTCCCCGACATGGACGCGGCCCGCGCCTGGTACAACTCACCCGCCTATCAAGAGGCGCGCAAGCTGCGCTTCCAGGGTGCCGATTACCGCGTGTTCCTGACCCAAGGCCTCTGAGCCAGCGGCCATGAGCGCAGCGCCGCCCCGCAAGTTCAGCCGGACCTATTCGGTCTTCGCCGGGGCGCTGACCGGGTTGGCGCTGGCCATAGCCGGCATGCTCGCGGTGCTGCTGAGCCAGGATGGCCCCGGCCCGCAGGAAGGTGCGCTGGCGCTGGTCCTGCTGCTGTTGCACGGCACCGTGCTGATCGGATCGGTGTTCGCCTTTCCGACTGCCCTGGCGATGGTGCTGACGCTGGCAGGCCTGTTTCGGTGGTGGCCGCAGCTTGACCGCGCCTGGTTCTGGGCGCTTGCCGGGGTGGTCTTCACCATGCCCACTGCTTTCTTCTTCAACCTCTTCGACAGCCCCTTTCCCGAACCGCCTGGCGGGCTTCATCTCGGGCCGCTTTGGTGGTTCGGCCTGGCGCTGGGCGGGCTGTCAGGCCTTTCGGCCTGGAAGTTTGGCCGACTTGACAAAGCAAACCATATCGGTTAATTGAGTTCCCGCCAGCTAACCACTGGCACCGCGGCGGTGCGGGGCGATGAGCGCTCGGCCCAGGCCCCGCCGGCCGGCGCGTCCCTCCCAGCGGAGGCGTCCGCGCCCCACTGAGGTGAAGAGGGGCCGGCGATCTCCGGCGCCATAACTTCGGGGTATGCCCCGACGGCCGACGGCACGAGTGCGAATCCGCCCCGCCGCCGCTTCACCCGCAGGATCGCGCCGACAAGTCCAACGGGGTGCTGCTTGTCAGCCGCTCGCACTGAATGCGCCCCAGCCAAGCCTGTCTGGTCCAGGCCCCCCGCGCCGGCCAGCCGCCTGCGTTTCCCCTTGGGCGTAACCCCGCATTCGCCAGCGGGCGCTGCCGCTTGCCCGCGAAAGTTGATCAGGATCACAGACGGCGGCCCGGCTTTGCGCGAATCTGCGCCTGTCCAACCGGCAGGAGTATCCGCCATGACCCGCACCCCACTCGCCCCGCTCTTCACCGGCATGACCGCCGCCGCGCTGCTGGCGCTGGGCGGCTGCAGCAAGCCTGCCGAGCAGCCCGCCGCCAGCGCCGAGCCGACC
>DKII01000112.1 GCA_002454125.1 Novosphingobium sp. UBA6722 | reverse complement strand
GCGCTGCGCCTCGCCGCCCGAGAGGGTCGTGGCCTGCTGGCCGACCTTGACGTAGCCCAGCCCCACCTCGTTCAGCATGTGCATCTTGTCACGGATCGGGGGGACGGCCTTGAAGAACTCTTCCGCGTCCTCGATCGTCATGTCGAGCACGTCGGCGATCGAGTGGCCCTTGAACTTTACCTCCAGCGTTTCGCGGTTGTAGCGCTTGCCGCCGCATTCCTCACACGTCACGTAAACATCGGGGAGGAAGTGCATCTCGATCTTGATCAGGCCGTCGCCCTGGCACTTCTCGCACCGCCCGCCCTTGACGTTGAAGGAGAACCGCCCGGCCTTGTATCCGCGCGCGCCGCTCTCCGGCAGGCCGGCGAACCAGTCCCGGATCTGGGTGAAGGCGCCGGTGTAAGTCGCGGGGTTGGAGCGCGGGGTGCGGCCGATCGGCGACTGATCGATCTCGATCACCTTGTCACAGAATTCGAGGCCCGTGACCTTGTCATGCGCCCCGGCGATTACCCGCGCGCCGTTCAAGGTGCGGGCCGCGCTGGCATAAAGCGTATCGAGCGTGAGGCTGGACTTGCCGCTGCCCGAAACGCCGGTGACGCAGGTGAAGGTGCCAAGCGGGATGCTGGCCGTGACCCCGCGCAGGTTGTTGGCGCGGGCATTGTGGACCGTCAGCTTGTGGCCGTTGCCCTTGCGGCGCTTGGCCGGCACTTCGATCCGGCGCGCGCCGGTGAGATACTGGCCGGTCAGGCTGTTCGGGGCAGCGAGAATATCCTGCAGCGTCCCCTGGGCGACGATCTCCCCGCCGTGGACCCCCGCCCCCGGCCCCAGATCGACCACGTGATCGGCCGCGCGGATCGCGTCCTCGTCATGCTCGACCACGATCACCGTGTTGCCCAGGTCGCGCAGCCGTTTGAGCGTGATCAGCAGCATGTCGTTATCGCGCTGGTGCAGGCCGATCGACGGCTCATCAAGCACGTAAAGCACGCCCGAGAGGCCCGAGCCGATCTGGCTGGCGAGGCGGATGCGCTGGCTCTCCCCGCCCGAGAGCGTGCCCGAGGTGCGATCGAGGTTGAGGTAATCGAGCCCGACGTTGTTGAGGAAGCCCAGCCGCTCGTTGATCTCTTTCAGGATCGCGCGGGCGATCTGGCTCTGCTGGTTGGTCAGCTGGCTATCCAGCGCGCCGAACCATTCGACCGCATCGGAGACGGACAGGCGGGTGATCGAGGAGATGTCCGCCCCGCCGACCTTGACCGACAGCGCCTCCGGCTTGAGCCGCTTACCCTCGCAGACCTCGCACGGCTGCGCGGTCTGGAACTTGCCCAGCTCCTCGCGCATCCAGGCAGATTCGGTTTGCAGCATGCGGCGGTTGAGGTTGCCGATCACGCCTTCGAACGGCTTCTTGACCGTATAGCTCTTTTTCCCGTCGATGAAGGTGAGGTTGACCGGCCGCCCGGCAGTGCCGTGGAGGATCACGATCCGCACCTCGACCGGCAGATCCTGCCACGGGGTATCAAGGCTGAAGCCGAACTCCGCCGCCAGGCTGGCCAGCACCTGCATGTAATAGGGCGACGGCGGGTTGCTCTTGGCCCAGGGCACGACCGCGCCCTGCTTGAGGGACAGCGCCTCGTTCGGCACGACCAGCTGCGGATCGAACAGCAGCTTCTCGCCCAGCCCGTCGCAGGCCGGGCAGGCGCCCATCGGCGCGTTGAAGCTGAACAGCCGCGGCTCCAAGCTTTCGATGGTGAAGCCGGAGACCGGGCAGGCGAACTTTTCGCTGAAGACGATGCGGTTGTCGGGCAGGCCGGCGCCCTTCATCGCCCCGCCCTTCTCTCCCTCACGCCCCGGCACGACGCCGTCGGCCAGGTCGATATAGGCCAGGCCATCGGCCAGCTTCAGCGCCTGCTCAAAGCTGTCGGCCAGCCGCGTCTCGATCCCTTCGCGCACGGCGATCCGGTCAACCACGACTTCGATGTCATGCTTGTACTTCTTGTCGAGCGCGGGGGCTTCCTCGATGGCGTAGAACTCACCGTCGATCCGCACGCGGGTGTAGCCGGCCTTCTGCCACTCGGCCAATTCCTTGCGGTATTCACCCTTGCGGCCGCGCACCACCGGGGCAAGCAGGTAGGCGCGCGTCCCCTCAGGCAGGGCCATGACCCGGTCAACCATCTGGCTGACGGTCTGGGCGCTGATCGGCTCACCCGTCGCGGGGCTATAGGGCACGCCGGTGCGCGCCCAGAGCAGGCGCATGTAGTCATAGATCTCGGTCACCGTCGCGACGGTCGAGCGCGGGTTGCGGCTGGTGGTCTTCTGCTCGATCGAGATCGCGGGGCTGAGCCCGTCGATATGCTCGACATCGGGCTTCTGCATCATCTCGAGGAACTGGCGCGCATAGGCGCTTAAGGACTCGACATAGCGGCGCTGCCCCTCGGCATAGATCGTGTCAAACGCGAGGCTCGACTTGCCCGAGCCTGACAGCCCGGTGATCACGATCAGGCTGTCGCGCGGCAGCTCGACATCGAAGCCCTTGAGATTGTGCTCGCGCGCCCCGCGCACGACGATTTTACTGAGCGACATCGCGCCGCTGTTCCAGATTTGTTCGATTCCCGCAAGGGGGCCGGAAGGCGGTGTCCTCTGCGCGCTACCGTACCGTTGGCCCGCCCCGTTCCTGCGACCAGCCGCGCCCCGTTTACCGCAATTGGGATTGTTCCCGTTAACCTCTTGGCGGCACAACTGCGTCAGGTCCACGGGAGGGTCGCACCACATGAACTATCGCCTTATCGTCGGCGCCTTGGCGCTGTCCGTCGCTGCAGTCTCGGCGCCGTCGCTGGCCGACGACCCGAAGGATCCGCTGCTGAGCAAGAGCGCCGCCGCGCGGGCCAAGGACAAGGCGATCATCCGCCAGCTCAACATCAACGAGATGCAGCGGGTTCGCGCGCAGGAGGCGCAGCAGGCGCAGGGCTGGCAGGCTTACCGCGAACAACCCGCCCGCCAGGCCGAATACCGCGCCGCCCTGGCCGACCACGCCCGCGAACGCGCGGCCTATGAAAAGAAGATGGCCGCGTGGCGCGAAGCGGTCAGGCGCTGCCGCGCGGGTGAATACAGCTACTGCGATAACTGAGCTGATCGGCGGTCGGTGCGGCTGCCCGGACCAGCAATCCAGCTTGGCTAGCGAGGCCCGCTACAGCGCCAGCGACAAGCCGGCTTCGCCCGCTACCCGATTGAAATCATAGATTTCCACGGTGGACTTGTTCCGCTCGTACCGCAGCCGCAGCAGCGGCGCGAAGGGGCCGATCCGCACTTGCCGGAACGTTGCCGACAGCGATGTCGAAAAGCGATCATCCTGGCGCCGCTGCGGATAGAGGAACAGCCGTTCGTCTGCCTCCAGCCGGGTATAGCCAAACGACAGCGCCAGCGTGGTCGGCCCCAGTTCGCGGAACAGGTAGGCGCTGACCCCGCCGCTGGCGAGCGCATAGCCCGGATCGCGCGCGGTCATCCGCTGCCCCTGCAACTGGATCCCGCCGCCGAAGCGCTGCGAGAAGGCATGGTCGATCCCAACCGCCAGCCCCAGGCTGGCCCCGTCCTGCAACGGATTGGGCCGGTAATCGACGCGCTGGGCGCTGGCCTCGACATTGAGCTGGCTGCGCTGGCCCAGCGGATGGCGCCAGTCCGCCGTCGCGCCATAGGCTGAGGAGTAGAGCTGCTGGCCAAACCAGCGCCAGGTGGTCTGCAGGGCAAAGCTGATCCGGTCCTTGCCCGAGGCCACTTCGGGCCCGGCCTGCAATGAAACCGCCATGTCGTTGAACTGCGACTGGCGATAGATATCGGCGCTGCCTGACAGGCGCACCAGCAGCCGCGCCTCTTGCCCCAGCGCCTGCCGATAATAGCCCTGCCCGCGCAGGGCGAGGCCCAGGCCGGACTGCGCCTTGGCATCCTCGCTCAGGTCGAAATCGCCGATGATGGTACCCAGCGTATCCGAACGGGTCGCGCGGTTGATATTGCTGTCAGGCGCCAGGGCCACTTCAAGGCTGGCGCCGAGCGGCTTCGTTGCGCTGAGCGCATTGGCATAAAAGCGCACCAGCCGTTCCACATCGGCCGGCAGGCCCCGGGCCTGGGCCGCCCGAAACTCGCGCTCGGCCTGGCCGATATTGCCGATCATCAGTTGCATCCGCGCCAGTTCCACCCGAACGCGCTGGGCATCGGGCTTTTCATCGAGGATCTTGCGCAGCTCGATCGCCGCATCGCGGTGGCGGTTCAACCGGTCCGCCAGCATCATCGCCAGGCGAAAGCGCGCCTCGGTCCGCAGCTCGAGATCGGGATTGGTGCTGAGCGCGCGATAGGCGGTTTCGGCAGTGGCAAAGTCGCCCGCCGCGATGGCCCGATCGGCAAAGGCGAAGAGTTCAACCGGGGTTAGCTGGACGGTGTTTTCAGGCGGCGGCGCTGGCGCCACTTGCGCCTGTGCCGCCTGCGACCAGCCGGCGCAAGCCATACTGATCGCCACCAGCTGGCGGACCCGAACAGCCCCAAAATTACGCAGAATTGTCAGCTTATAGGATCCTACTTGTGACCGACGACCGTGCCGACTGCCGTCCGCCCGTCCGGATTCGAGACGGAGAATACGGCCCCAAGTTCTTGCGCAGTTGGCCCGAAGAACCAGCCAAAGAGCGACCCGCTAAAAACGCCGGCATCGGCGAAAGTGAAATTGCCGAAAAAGCCATTGGCACCCGAACTGAGCCGCCCGGTTGATGAGAACGAGGTGGTGCCGGAAGTGGCCAGCACCGTGCTGAGATCGCCGCTCATGCTGTAGGTCGCGTTGGCGAAATCGACCGAGGCGACCCCGGTGCCGCTGAACCCGGGCAGGATCTGCCGTCCGGCCGAGGTGCCAAGCGGGCCGGTCATCTGCGTCCCACGGATATCCAGCTTGTAGCTGGCCGTACCGGTCGTGGGGACACCGCCTGCGGGGGTCGTTGCGCCAAATACGGCCACGTTCATCGTCTCGACCCGGTCAGAGCCGACCGTTGCTGCGCTATGCCAATTGGCAAAGGCGACATAGGTGTAAAGGAAGCCCAGGCTGTTACTGCCTTCGACGCCGCGTCGCGCCATCGTCCCTACCGCATTGCCAGAGGTGACGCAGGGCGTGGTATAGCAGAAGTCGGTGCTCGTCGTGGTGATGGTCAGGCGTTCGGGACTGGTACCATCGGCAGCAGGTCCGGTACTGGTGAACTGGTACGTCCCGGCCGCCGCGTCATAGACGATTGTCGCGCCCGTCCCCTGCAATGCGGCAGTCGCCGATTTCAGCGCGGTCGATGATGATGTGCCGGTCGCGCGCGCGGAAAGGTTGTTGAAGGTTTCGCTTTTCAGCGGTGCGGCGAAACTGGCATTGACCGGGCTTGCTGGCGGTGGCGGCACGGAAGTGGCAGACTGCGAAGGGCTGGGTGTTGGCGTGGGTGTGCTGGCGACATTCCCGCCGCCCCCGCAGCCCGCCAGCAGCAGAACTGCGCCGAGGTTCAGTCCTAATCGCGAAATCTTTCCACCAGGCATCCGGAGCCTCCCAAATTCACGCAGTCAGGCAAGTAATCGGAAGCATTGGATTGCATCAAAAGCATTCTTATTCAATTGAATAATGGTGCGCCCGACATATTCTCACACCGCCAGCGCCCGCCCGCCCGGCTCACCAAGCCAGCGCGCGTGAACGCCCCAGACCTGCTCCAGCACCGGTTCGGCGAGCGCCAGTTCCGGCGGGCCATCGGCGGCGAGCGTGCCGTGGTCCAGCACCACCACGCGGTCGGCGTGGTTCATCGCCAGGGCCAGGTCGTGCAGTACCAGCACCACCCCCATGCCCTGCTCTGCACAGGCGCGCAGGTGGCCAAGCAGCGTTAGCTGATGCGCAAGGTCGAGGTTCGCCAGCGGCTCATCCGCCAGCAGCCAGCGCGGGGTGCCGGCGAGGACCCGGGCGAGCAGCGCGCGGGCGCGTTCGCCGCCGGAGAGCTGCGAGACCGGGCGGTGCGCGAAGGTCGGCAGATCGAGCGCTTCAAGCGCGGCATTGATTGCCGCCGCATCTTCCGCCGCGCTGGTCCGCCAGGGCAGGCGGCCAAGGCTGGCGAGTGTTTCAACCGAAACGTCCCAGGCCACTTCGGGCGTCTGCGGCAGATAGCCCAACGCACGGGCGCGGGCTTCGGGGTGCATGGCGGCAAGCGGCGCATCATCAAGCGTGACCGCCCCAGAGGTGGGCGCAAGCAATCCGGCGAGGCAGGACAGCAGGCTTGATTTACCCGCGCCGTTCGGCCCGCAGATCGCGGTCACCTCGCCCGCGCGCAGGTTCAGCGAGACACCGCGCAGGCGGCCCGGGAGGACCAGGGCTTCGGCCGCCAGCATCACACCAACTCCCGCCGCAAGCGCAGCAGCAGATGGAGGAAGAACGGCGCGCCAAGCAGGCTCAAGGCAATCCCCAGCCGCAGCTCGCCGCCAGCCAGGGGGAGGATCCGGCAGAGGCAATCGGCGACGAGCACCAGCAACGCGCCCGCGAGTGCCGAGGGCAGGATCAGACGGCTTGGCCGGCCATCGGTGAAGGGGCGGACGAAATGCGGCACCATCAGTCCGACAAAGCCGACGATCCCCGCGACTGCCACGCCGCCGCCGACGGTGAGGCCCACGCCCAGCACCAGCAGCAATTGCAGCCGGCGCGGGTCCAAACCGAGCGAGCGGGCCGCGGCTTCACCGAGGGTCAGGGCATCAAGCCCGCGCCCGGCCATTTGCAGCACGGCGATCCCGGCCAGCGTCAGCGGCGCGGCAATCCAGACCTCGCGCCAGGAACGATCGGTCAGTGCGCCCATCAGCCAGGTGACGATCTCGCTCATCGCAAAGGGCGTGGGCGACAGGCTGATCGCCAGGCTCATCAGCGCGCCGGCCAGGCTGGCGATCATCATGCCGGCCAGCGTGAATAGCACGACCCCGCCCTGCCTCCCGGCGATCAGAGTGAGGAGGAACATCGCCCCGGCCGCGCCGATCAGCGCGAAGGCGGGCAAGGCCCAGCCGGTGCTGGCCCAGCCGGTCCAGAAACTCAACACCGCACCCAGCGCCGCGCCGGGGGCAATGCCGAACAGGCCGGGATCGGCCAGCGGATTGCGCAGGTAGCCCTGCATGGCAGCGCCGCTGGCGCCGAGGCCTGCGCCGAGCAGCACGGCGAGCAACGCGCGCGGCAGGCGCAGTTCGGCCAGGATCAGGCTGGCTTCCGGTCCCAGCGGCGCGGTCGGATCGATCCAAACCCGGCCCGCCAGCAGCGAGAGCGGCAGGACCAGCGCCAGCGCGGCCAGCAGCAGGGTGATGGGGCGAGTCATTTGCGCGCTCCACCACCCCCAACCCCCTCCTCTGAAGAGGAGGGGGCTAAGGCCGTCGCGCTAAAACTCCCCCTCCTCTTCAGAGGAGGGGGTTGGGGGGTGGTGCTCCAAGCCTCTAGCCCGCGCCGCACTTCGGCCAGCCGGGCCAGGGTCTTCGGGATGGTCGGGCCGCCGCACCACAGCAGCTTCGGCTCGAGCGGCGCGCGAGTCGTGCTCTTGAGGCCGGCCAGCGCCGGATGGCTGAGCAACCGGTCCTCCTCGCCGTGGCTGTTGCCGGCAGCCAGGATCACGCGCGGCGGCTGGGCCAGCATGGCTTCAAGCGGGAGATGGCTGGCCTGCGACAGGCCGCGCGCAGCGGCGACATTGTTGAAACCGGTATGCGCCAGCAGCGCGGTGATCAGTGTCCCCTCACCCGCGACGATCCCGCCGCCTTGCCAGACAATCGCGTCAACAGGCGGTCCGGCGGGAGCCTTGCTGACCGCCAGTGCCGCTTCGATGCGCTGAACCAGCACTTCGCCCCGCTCCGGATGGCCAGCCAGCGCCGCCAGCCGCCGAATCTGCGCCAGGCTGTCCGGCACGGTCGGGGCAATCGGCAGCTGTTCCAGCTTCAGCCCCAGCCGTTCCAGCGCCGAGCGCGTGGCCGGCGGGGTGAAAGTGCCATCGACCACCAGATCAGGCTTTAGCGCCAGCACTTCCTCGACCGAGCCGCCGGTCGCGCGGAATTGCCGCGCCGTGGCGAGGTCCATCGAGGAGCCGGAGGGATCCTGGCTATAGTGCGAGATCGCCAGGATCTGCGCCGGATCGGCCACCTCAGCGAGGATCGCATCGGTGCACGGGTTCAGGCTGACAATCGTTGGCAAAGCCGGGGCAGCCTCACGCGCCGGGGCGGCGGTGCAACCCGCCAGCACCAGCGCGAAGAGGCTGCCCCAGCGCTTTACCACTTGGCCCGCACCCCGACGAAGGCCGAGCGGCCATAGGTGCCGTAACCGGCGACGGTCTGGTAATCCGTATCGGTCACGTTCTCGACCCGGCCATAGAGCTCGAATCGTTCGCCCAGCGGCAGGCTGGCACGCAGCGTCAGCAGGCCAAAGCCATCGAGCCGGGTGAAGTTGCCGCGATCATCGAAGCTGTCGCCCGCCAGGCGCAGGTCTGCACCGAGCTTGAGCCCGGCCACTGGGGTTTCCCAATCCAGCCCGGCATTGGCCAGGTCGCGCGGGCGGCGGGGCAGATCGCGGCCCGTCACCCGGTCAGTCGCCTTGATGCGGCTGTAGGCGAGACGAGCGCGGAGCTGGTCAGTCAGCGCGAAACCGCCTTCGACCTCTACCCCCTCGGCGCGGGTGCGGCCGGTGTTGAAGTATCCGGCCGGGAACACGTAATCGATCAGGTTGCGGCTATCGCGGCGGAAAAGCGTGACGGCGAGGTGCCGGCTGCCACTGCGATTGCCGTATTCAAGTCCCGCCTCGTAAGCCTTGCTGGTTTCGGGCCGGAGCGCCACGTTCCCGCCAAAGCCATAGAGCTGATAAAGCGTCGGGGCCTTGAAGCCCTCACCATAGGATGCGCGCAGCCGCAGGTTATCGGCCAGTTCGTAGGACCCGTTGGCGCCAAGGGTCCAATGGGTACCGAAGCGGTCGTGGTCATCGACCCGGACGCCAGCCGAGAGATGCAGGCCGTCCGCGTGGTAGCCCAACAACAGGTGCGCGCTGGAGAGGCGGGCATCGTTCTCGGGATCGAAGCTGGTCGAGAACTTGGTCCACTCGCTGTCCGCGCCAAAGTTGAGCGTGACGCTGTCGGTCAGGTCTGCCTTGCCGGAAAAGTCCGCCCGCCAGGACCGGCCGCTGGTGGCGAAATTCGGCGCGGTGCTGACGGCATCGTCAAAGTAATCGCGGCGGGTGTCCGAATAGGCCAGGCCCAGCTTCAGCGCGATCGCACTGGTGGCATAGTCCAGCCCAATCCGGCCCGAGCCCTGGCGCGTGGTCTGCACTTCGGGTGTATCGGCAAAGCTGAAAGTCGGCGGCGGGAAGCCGTCGAAATCGACCCGGCTATCGGCATAGCGCGCGGCGGCGACCAGCGAGAGGTTGCCCGTCAGGCTGGCATAGCCACGCAATGACCCATGCCACTGGCGGAAGCCATCGGCCTCGGTCCCCGGCGCATAGGCCGAGATGCCGTCGCTGCGGACATGGCCGCCGCTCACCGTCACGCCATAGCCATTGCCGGACGTGCCCAAGGTGGCATCGGCGGTCAGCGTGTCGTTAGCGCCATATTCGAGTCCCGCCCGCACGCCGTCGATTTGCGCACTGGTCAGGGCGAGCACCCCGCCGATCGCATCCGAGCCCCATACCACCGAGTTGGAGCCGCGCAGCAGCTCGATCTTGTCGATCCCGCCAGTCATCAGCGTGCCCAAGTCGAACCCGCCGGAGGGCGCGGCAACGTCGGCCAATCGCACGCCGTCCAGCGTCACCACCACCTGCTGGGAATTGGCGCCGCGCACGAACAGGCTGGTCTGGCTGCCGAGCGGGCCCGAGCGGGCGAGCGAAACGCCGGGCAGGCGCTCGAGCACGCGGGTGAGGTCCGGGCCCTGGACCGCGATGATTTCGTTCGCGCCGATGACGCTGATCGATTGGCCGGTCTGGCTGACCGGCTGCGCGGTGCCAGAGGCGACTACCGTGATGGCTTCGTTTCGAACCAGAGGCGTGCCCGTGATTGGCTTAAGGTCTTCCACTTCACCATCTTGTGCCAAACCAGGCGTGGCAAAGGTCAGCGAAGTAGCAAGTAAAAACAGATATTTCACACGGATTCCTTCCATCATGAACGAACTGCCGTTCATGGCGGAAGGAGCCGCGGGATTGCGGTTCCTCTGCTGCATTCCGGTACACCCCGCCCGGCTGCGGAACGACCGTCACTGGCAGGTCTCCTGGCTCCCGGATCAGCGCCTTGCCCCGCCTTCCCAGTCCGAAGACCAGTGGCATCTGGAGGCTTGGCTCCCCGGTCACAGTTGCGGGGGCAGCGGGGGATTTGAACCCCCTTCCCTCTTAGGCCCGACCTTCGCCGGACAACCGATGACGTGCCGCCCTCCTAAGCGCGGACCTTTGCGAGGGCAAGATTTTAACCGCTTAAGGCTATCGCGCAGGCTCGTCCCGCTTCGGCACGGCGCGATTTGCGTTGTGGCGCGGCACCCCGTCCCGGCCTTACGCGCTACGCCGCGTAACCAGCAGGAACCGAATGCTCGTCACACTTGCCCCCAGTCTGGAGCCCCGGCCGCGCGATTTCGGCGCGCGGTTCAAGCGTCGGCGCGTGCCGACGCTGGCCATGCGGCTGCGGCGGCGGCACCTTGGGCGGCGCGCGCTGGTGCTGGTGGCGGCCTTTGCCGTTCCGGCGATTGCCGCGCCGGGCGACTGGCAGGGCTTCGGGATCGGCAATGCCGGATCGGCCAAGGTCGAGGTGGAGCCGCTGCCGTTCGAACGGCCGGGTGAGAGCTTCCCCGGCTCGGCCTTCTACTATCTGGCCCAGGACGAGGTCCTGCCGCCGCTGGTCGATACGCAAAGCGACGCCGATGGCGGGCAATTGTTCGTCGATGAGCGCGCCGGGCCGATCGCCCGGGCGATGCGGATCGACAATTCGGGTGTCGACCGGACCCGCGCGCTCGAATGCCTGACTGCCGCGGTCTATTACGAGGCACGCAGCGAGAGCGACCAGGGCCAGCGCGCGGTGGCGCAAGTCGTGCTCAACCGCGTTGCCCATCCCAGCTACCCGAACACCGTCTGCGGTGTGGTCTATCAGGGCTCGGAACGCTCGACTGGCTGCCAGTTCAGCTTCACCTGCGATGGCTCGCTGGCCAAGGCACCCAACCGGATGTTCTGGTACCGGGCCGAGAATGTCGCCCGCGCCGCGCTGTCTGGCTACGTCGAGCGCAGCGTCGGCCTGGCCACCCATTATCACACCATCGCGATCTACCCCTATTGGGCCCCCAGCCTGCGCCACATCATCACCGTCGGCGCGCACCGCTTCTATCGCTTTGGCGGGGCGGCGGGCGAGGCAGGTGCCTTCCGCTTTGCCTATGCCGGCGGCGAGCCGCTGGCCGCGCCGCATGCCCGCAATGCTGCGGCCGACAGGCAGCCTGATATCGCGCTTGATCCGCTGGCGCTGCAGAAGGCCTATGAAGCTGGGCTCAAGGCCGCAGCCGCGCCGGGGATGGCTCCGGCGGCCACCGGCCTGCAGCAGGCCCGCCCGCAAGCCGCGCCCAGCTATGCCCCCGAAGTCCAGAACCGCGGCGGCGAGGCGCTGTATCGTGGTGACCGGCTGCCGCAGGACAACGGTGTGCGGCCAGAATACCAGAATTCCGGGCGCTGGATCGGCCCGCCGGGCACCTGACCCAAGGGAACCGGTGCCGTCCCGAGCGGCTTGGTTAAGCTTCAGCAACCATAGTTCCGCACGAAGCCTTAGCGGCCCCCTGGCTATGGCTCCGGCAACGTCGCCACAAGCCAAGGTATATCATGCCGATCCACTTCGCCGCTGCCCGTTCCCCGCTTGCCGCGTTGGTCAATCCCGCGCGTCGCAACCGGATCATCGGGCGCGCTGCCAATGACAATGGCGATCTTGGCCACAGCGCGGAACTGCGCGCGGCGCTCAAGCATTTTGCCGAACATGGCCTGGGGGCTGCAACGGTCGCCCGGCAGAACGCCGAGCAGGCGTTTTTCCGCGGCGATCGGCAGGGTTACCTGCACTGGCTGGGGATCTGCCGGACGCTCGACCGCCGGATGGCGAGCGTGCTCGCGACCCGGGTTGAAGCGGGTAACGATTGACTTCGGCGCAGGGTAACCACCGCGTTAACCAATCGGTGATCTCTCTGCGTTAGGCCGCACAGGTTACGAAGGGAGCGAGAAATCAGGCGCTGGCGAACCTTGCTGCGGGTACTGTTCCGAACCAACGCGCTGGACGATCGTGTCCGGCGGACGCTCGGCTCGCTGACCGCCGGTGCCGCCAACGGCATCATCGCGGCCCTGGTTGCCGCCGCCTATGCCGGCAGCACGCTGATCTGGCAGGTCGCGCTGCTGCTTTCAGCCATTGGCGTGACCCGCGTGGTCATGGCGGTTGGCCTGCCCCGCCTGAAAGTGCGCGATACCAAGCGGCTGGAACTGCTCTACGAACTGGGCGCCTTCAGCTATACCGCGACGGTCGGGATCTTCACCGCACTGACCATTGCCTACAACATCCCGCTGATCGCGCAGATGCTGATGGCCTGTTACGCGATCGGCTATGCCGGCGGCATGGCGACGCGCAACGCCGGGCGCCCGATCATCTCGGTCGCGGGCATGGTGCTGACCTTCACCCCGATCTGCGTGGCCCTGTGGCTGACCGGCGATGCCGCCGCCCGCACCCTCGCCGCGGCGATCGTGATCTGCTTTGCCGGCATGGTCTCGATCTCGCTGCAGATCTTCCGCACGCTGCGCGATTCGATCGCGGCGGCTGAAACCAGCGCCCGCCTCGCCGAAAAGATGCAGCACCTGGCCCGCACCGACGTGGTGACAGGCCTGCATAACCGCGCCGGCCTCAACCACTACCTGGTTGAACACCTCTCACGCCCGCGCGCGGCGCCCAAGCTGGCGCTGTTCTGGTGTGATCTGGACCGGTTCAAGGAAGTCAACGACGTGCTCGGCCACCAGGTTGGTGACCGAGTTTTGACCGAAGTGGCCCAGCGTCTGCGCAGCCAGGCCAAGGGCGATGCCGTAATCGGCCGCTTCGGCGGCGACGAATTCATCATGGCCTGCGACGTCAAGGACCGCCGCGAGGTGGAAACCATCGCCCTCGCCGTGCTGGGCGAGATCACCCGGCCGATGCGGCTGGAGAACGACCGGCTGAAAATTTCCTGCTCGATGGGCGTGGCGCTGATGCCCGACGATGGCGAGGATCTGGAAAGCGTGATGCTGGGCGCGGACCTTGCGCTCTATCATGCCAAGGTCAACGGCCGGAACCAGGCCAGCTTCTATGACAGCTCAATGAGCCGCGACCTGGTGCGCCGCCGCGAGATCGAGGCGGAGCTGCGCGTTGCCGTCCAGCGTGACGAGTTGTCGATCTTCTTCCAGCCGATCGTCGATCTTTCGACCGGCCGGATCAAGGCGTTCGAGGCGCTGGTGCGCTGGTTCCACCCGGAAAAGGGCGAACTGCGGCCCGACGAATTCATCCCGGTGGCCGAGGAAACCGGCGCGATCATCACGCTGGGCAACTGGATCACCGCCCAGGCCGCCAAGGCGGCGGCCACCTGGCCGGAAGACATCACCGTTGCGGTCAACCTTTCGCCGCTGCAGATCAAGGCCCCCGGCGCGGCGCTGGGCATCCTCAACGCACTGCGCGAAGCCAAGCTTGACCCGCGGCGGCTGGAACTGGAAATCACCGAAACCGTCCTGCTCGACCATTCGCAGCAGACCGAGGACTTCATTGCCGAACTGTCGGCTGCCGGGGTTCGCTTTGCGCTCGACGATTTCGGCACCGGCTATTCCTCGCTCGGCTATCTCAACAAGTATCCGTTCGGGAAGATCAAGGTCGATCGCAGCTTCGTCTCGGGCCCGCAGGCCGGCAAGAAGAGCGATGCGATCATCCGCGCCGTCTCCGGCATGGCCTCCACGCTCAACATGGCGATCGTCGCCGAAGGCCTGGAGACGGTCGAACAGGTCGAAGCGGTCAAGGCGGCGGGTTGTACCCTGGGCCAGGGCTATTACTTCAGCCGCGCCGTGCCCGATTACCTGGCCGCGATGCTGATCGCCCAGGAACGCGAAAAGTTCGAACCCCAGCGCGCCACGGGTTAAGCCGCCAGACCGATCCTGCCGTTACGGCACGGGCATTTGCCTAGACAAATGCAATTGCGAAGCATTCGCAAAGATATTTGCCGCTAGCACTTTTTCCAGCCTTGCAATCGCGATTTCACCGGCTTAGGGCACCCCTACCCGCCGGTCGGCCCCCTTGCGCCTTGCGGGATGGCAGGGGCCGTTCCGAACGCCAGATGCTGATCCCGCGAATAC
Source organism: Novosphingobium sp. UBA6722 (assembly GCA_002454125.1). Taxonomy (GTDB): domain Bacteria; phylum Pseudomonadota; class Alphaproteobacteria; order Sphingomonadales; family Sphingomonadaceae; genus Novosphingobium. The sequence goes on along the minus strand of DKII01000112.1, from coordinate 5,843 downwards.
GGACAAGGACTGGTCTCATTATGGCTCGCAAGAAGATCGCCCTCATTGGCGCCGGCATGATCGGTGGCACCCTCGCGCACCTCGCCGCGAAGAAGGAAATGGGCGACATCGTCCTGTTCGACATCGCCGAAGGCATGCCCCAGGGCAAGGCGCTCGATCTGGCCCAGTGCGGCCCGATCGAAGGCTTTGACGCCAATATCAAGGGCACCAACGACTATGCCGACATCGCCGGCGCAGATGTGGTGATCGTCACCGCCGGCGTGCCGCGCAAGCCGGGCATGAGCCGCGATGACCTGCTGGGCATCAACCTCGGCGTGATGAAGTCGGTCGGCGAAGGCATCAAGAACCACGCCCCCGACGCCTTCGTGATCTGCATCACCAATCCGCTCGACGCGATGGTCTGGGCGCTGCGCGAATTTTCGGGGCTCCCCGCCAACAAGGTCGTCGGCATGGCCGGCGTGCTCGATTCGGCCCGCTTCGCCACCTTCCTCGCCTGGGAATTCGGCGTCTCGGTAAAGGACGTGAACGCCTTCGTGCTGGGCGGCCACGGCGATACCATGGTGCCGGTGCTCGAGTATTCGACCATCAGCGGCATTCCCGTCACCGACCTGGTCAAGATGGGCAAGTCGACCAAGGAACGCCTCGACGCGATCGTCGCCCGCACCCGTTCGGGCGGCGGTGAGATTGTCGGCCTGCTCAAGACCGGCTCGGCCTATTACGCCCCGGCCACCAGCGCCATCGCCATGGCCGAAGCCTATCTGGGTGACCAGAAGCGCATCCTGCCCTGCGCGGTCCATGTTGACGGCAAGTATGGCCTCGATGGCCTCTATGTCGGCGTGCCGGTGGTGATCGGTGCGAACGGCGCCGAGGAAGTGATCGAAATCGCCCTCGACGACGAAGCCAAGGCCAACTTCCAGGTCTCGGTCGATGCGGTCAAGGAACTGCTGGTCGCCTGCAAGGCGATCGAGCCGTCGCTGGCTTAAGAACAACTCCCCGGGAGAGCTAATTCCATGTCCATCCTCATCAACAAGAACACCAAGGTCATCACCCAGGGGATGACTGGCGCCACCGGTACCTTCCACACCGAACAGGCGCTGGCCTATGGCACGCAGATGGTTGCGGGCGTGACCCCCGGCAAGGGCGGCACCACCCACATCGGCCTGCCGCAGTATGACACCGTGCATGAAGCCAAGGCCGCAACCGGCGCGACCGCTTCGTGCATCTACGTGCCGCCGCCGGGCGCGGCCGACGCGATCCTGGAAGCGATCGACGCCGAAATCCCGCTGATCGTCTGCATCACCGAGGGTATCCCGGTCCTCGACATGGTTCGCTTGAAGCGCGCCCTGTCGGGTAGCAAGTCGCGTCTGATCGGCCCGAACTGCCCCGGCGTGCTGACCCCGGATGAGTGCAAGATCGGCATCATGCCCGGCTCGATCTTCAAGAAGGGTTCGGTCGGCGTTGTCAGCCGCTCGGGCACCCTGACCTATGAAGCCGTGTTCCAGACCACCAACATCGGCCTGGGTCAGACCACCGCGGTGGGCATCGGCGGTGACCCGGTCAACGGCACCAACTTCATCGACGTGCTGGAACTGTTCCTGGCCGACGACGAGACCAAGTCGATCATCATGATCGGCGAAATCGGCGGCGACGCGGAAGAACAGGCCGCCCAGTTCCTGATCGACGAGGCCAAGCGCGGCCGCAAGAAGCCGATGGCCGGCTTCATCGCCGGGCGCACGGCGCCTCCGGGCCGCCGCATGGGCCACGCCGGGGCGATCGTCTCGGGCGGCAAGGGCGATGCGGAAAGCAAGATCGCGGCGATGGAAGCCGCTGGCATCCGCGTCTCGAACTCGCCCAGCCTGCTCGGCGAAACGCTCGCCGAAGTGCTCAAGGAACTGGCCTGATCCCTAGGGGGTTGCGCGGAGGCCCTTGGGCGTCCGGTCTGCAACCCCTCCTCCCCAGGATGGACCACCATGGGTAACGAACTGCACGATTTTCTGCCCGACGACCCCCAGCCGGGGCCGTCGTGGGCACGCTCGAACTGGCCGCAGGTTGGCGGCGCGGCCGAGGATGACCTGACTCAAGCGCTCGATCCCACTGCAATGCAGGTGGCGATCAAGGCCGCTGCGGCCAAGGCCGGCGCGGCGATGGATCCGCGCGCGATCGAGGAAGCCGCGGCGGATTCGATCCGCGCGATGATGCTGGTGCGCACCTACCGCGTGCGCGGCCACCTCGGCGCCGATCTCGATCCGCTGGGCCTCAGCCACCAGAACCTGCCGGCCGACCTTGATCCGGCCTACCACGGCTTTTCGGGCGCTGCGCTGGATCGCAAGGTTTACCTCGGCGGCACGCTGGGCCTCGAATGGGCGACGGTGCGCGAGCTGGTCGAGATCCTGAAGCGCAATTACTGCGGCAAGGTCGGCTTCGAATACATGCACATCGCCGACGTGGAGGAGCGCCGCTTCATCCAGGAACGCATCGAAGGCGGCGACAAGTCGATCGACTTCACCCCCGAAGGCAAGAAGGCGATCCTGGCAGCCGTGATCCGCGGTGAGCAGTACGAGAAGTTCCTCGGCAAGAAGTACGTCGGCACCAAGCGCTTTGGCCTGGACGGCGGGGAATCGATGATCCCGGCGCTGGAAGCCGTGATCAAGTACGGCGGCAGCCGCGGCGTGCGCGAGATCGTCTATGGCATGGCCCACCGCGGCCGCCTCAACGTGCTCGCCAACGTGATGGCCAAGCCGTACCGCGTGATCTTCCACGAATTCTCGGGCGGCACGGCCAACCCGGAAGACGTCGGCGGATCGGGCGACGTGAAGTATCACCTTGGCACCAGCACCGACCGCGAGTTCGACGGGATCAAGGTGCACATGAGCCTGGTGCCGAACCCGTCGCACCTTGAAACGGTTGACCCCGTCGTGCTCGGCAAGGTCCGCGCCCAGCAGGCGTTCCGCGACGATATTGGCAAGGACAAGCACAAGCAGGTCCTGCCGGTGCTGATCCACGGCGACGCCGCCTTTGCCGGCCAGGGCATTGTCTGGGAATGCTTCGGCTTCTCGGGCGTGAAGGGTTACAACACCGGCGGCTGCATCCACTTCATCATCAACAACCAGATCGGCTTCACCACCAGCCCGCAGTTCTCGCGCGGCTCGCCCTACCCTTCGGACGTTGCCAAGGGCGTCCAGGCGCCGATCCTGCACGTCAATGGCGATGATCCCGAAGCCGTGACCTTCGCCTGCAAGCTGGCGATCGATTACCGCCAGACCTTCGGCCGCGACATCGTGGTCGACATGTGGTGCTATCGCCGCTTCGGCCACAACGAAGGCGATGAGCCGGGCTTCACCCAGCCGCTGATGTATCAGAAGATCCGCCAGCACCCGGGCGTGTCGAAGCTCTATGCCGACCGTCTGGTCAGCCAGGGCGTGATCGACAAGGACTGGGCCGGCGAGAACGAGATGCGCTTTACCCAAGTGCTCGAACAGGAGTTCGACGCATCGAAGGGCTACAAGGCCAACGAGGCGGACTGGTTCGCCGGGCGCTGGACCGGGCTTAACAAGCCGGCCGATCCGGAAACCGCGCGCCGCAACGTGGCGACGGGGATCGAGCAGAAGCTCTTCGATAGCCTGGGCCGCACGCTGACCACGGTTCCCGAAGGGCTAACGATCCACAAGACGCTGGCCCGCGTGCTTGATGCCAAGCGCGAGATGTTCACCACCGGCACCGGCTTCGACTGGGCGACCGGTGAGGCGCTGGCCTTTGGCAGCCTCGCCTCGGAAGGCTACAACATCCGCCTGTCGGGCCAGGATTCGGGTCGCGGCACCTTCAGCCAGCGTCACGCGGTCTGGGTCGATCAGACCGATGAGCACAAGTACGTGCCGCTTTCGACCGTGCCGCACGGCAAGTTCGAGGTGCATGACAGCCCCTTGAGCGAATACGGCGTGCTCGGCTTCGAATACGGCTATGCCAGTGCCGATCCCAAGACCCTGGTGCTGTGGGAAGCGCAGTTCGGCGATTTCGCCAACGGCGCGCAGATCATGATTGACCAGTACGTTGCCTCTTCGGAATCGAAGTGGCTGCGCGCCAACGGCCTCGTCATGCTGCTGCCGCACGGCTACGAAGGCCAGGGTCCGGAACACTCCTCGGCCCGGCTTGAGCGGTTCCTGCAGCTTTGCGCGCAGGACAACATCCAGGTCTGCAACATCACCACACCGGCCAACTACTTCCACGTGCTGCGCCGGCAGATGCATCGCGGCTTCCGCAAGCCGCTGATCATCATGACGCCCAAGTCGCTGCTGCGCCACCCGCTGGCCAAGAGCACGGCGAGCGACTTTGTGGGCGAAGGCCACTTCATGCGGATCCTGTCCGACATCAACGGCGCCGAGGACGCGAAGACCCGCAAGGTCATCCTGTGCTCGGGCAAGGTCGCCTATGACCTGATGGAAGCCCGCGATGCCGCCGGGATCACCGATACCCAGATCATCCGGCTGGAGCAGCTCTATCCCTTCCCGGGTGAGCCGCTGGCCCTGCGCCTGTCGCGGATGAAGAACCTGGAAGAAGTGGTCTGGTGCCAGGAAGAGCCGCGCAACAACGGTTCGTGGTTCTTTGTCGAACCGCTGATCGAGGAAGCCCTGGCTGCGGCCAAGAGCAAGGTGGCCCGCGCCCGCTATGCCGGCCGCACCGCCAGCGCCTCGCCCGCCACGGGCCTCGCCAGCCGCCACGCCAGCGAACAGGGTGCCCTGATTGGCCATGCGCTGGGCACCTCGGTCCGCTCCGAAATCCGCCGGCAAAAGAAAGCCTGAGGAAGCAATATCATGTCAACTGAAGTCAAAGTCCCGACCCTGGGCGAATCCGTGGCCGAAGCCACCATTGGCGAATGGCTGAAGCAGCCGGGCGAAGCCGTTGCGCTCGATGAGCCGATTGCCAGCCTGGAAACCGACAAGGTCGCGGTGGAAGTGCCCTCGCCGGTGGCTGGCGTGATGGGCCAGCACCTCGCCAAGGTGGGTGATAACGTCTCGGTCGGCGCGGTGATCGCGACGGTTGAAGACGGGGTGCCATCGGCAGGGGCTGAGCCGATCGCGGAACGCACCGAAGCGCCGGTCCAGCCGGCTTCGGACAGCCTGCCCCCCAAGGACGCTTCGGACGCGGCCGTCCTTTCCCCTGCCGTGCGCCGCGCCGTGCTGGAACACGGGATTGACCCCTCAAGCGTCAAGGGTACCGGCAAGGATGGCCGCCTGACTAAGGAAGACGTGCTTGCCGCCGCCGCTGCCAAGAGCGCTGCCCCGGCACCTGCCGTTGCGGCTGCGCCCGCCGCTGCCCCGACCGCTGCCGGTGGCCGCGGCGAGGAACGGGTCAAGATGACCCGCCTGCGCCAGACCGTCGCCCGGCGCCTGAAGGACGCGCAGGACACCGCTGCCCTGCTCACCACCTTCAACGATTGCGACATGTCGGCGGTGATCGCGGCGCGCAACACCTACAAGGACGCCTTCGAAAAGAAGCACGGCGTGCGCCTCGGCTTCATGGGCTTCTTCGCCAAGGCCGCCTGCCTGGCGCTGAAGGACATTCCGGCCGTCAACGCCCGGATCGAGGGCGACGAGATCGTCTACCACCCCTATGTCGACATCTCGGTCGCGGTTTCGGCCCCGAATGGCCTCGTCGTGCCGGTGGTGCGCGATTGCCAGGACCTTAGCTTTGCCGGGATCGAAAAGGCGATCGGTGACTATGGCAAGAAGGCCAAGGACGGCACGCTGACCATGGCAGACATGGCTGGCGGCACCTTCACCATCTCCAACGGCGGCGTGTTCGGTTCGCTCATGTCGACCCCGATCATCAACCCGCCGCAGTCGGCC